>NZ_JBHVWY010000005.1:268041-360142 GCF_042882005.1 Kribbella sp. NPDC058245 | reverse complement strand
GAAGTGGGCCGGGGAGGAACGGCCCGGGAGGTATTTTTTTTTTTTTGGGTGTTTGTGGTTTCCCACTGGTTTTTTTTTCTCCGCCCTCTGTCACCCCCCCGGCGTTGTTGTCCCCGCAGCCGCTGACAGCGACCGCCGCCGAGCAAGGACCGGTCGGGGGCGCGCTGATGACGGCAAAGCCGACGGTAGTCGCCACGGGGGCGACGCCGCCGGCCGTCCAGGCGTCCTCGTACGTCGTCGCCGACCTCGAGACCGGCGAGGTACTCGCCGCGAAGGCGCCGCACGCGAAGCTGCGGCCGGCCAGCACGCTCAAGACGCTGACCGCGCTCGTGCTGCTCCCCCGGCTGAAGAAGACCGACCAGGTGATCGGGACCGACGGCGACGCCCAGATCATCGGCAGCAAGGTCGGTGTGTCCCCCGGGCTCAAGTACACGGTCAACCTGCTGTTCGAAGGCATGTTCCTGGCGTCCGGGAACGACGCCGTCCACGCGCTCTGCATGCATGACGAAGGCGGCGTCGACGCGACCATCCAGCGGATGAACGCGAAGGCCAAGGAGATCGGCGCGCTCGACACGCACGTCACCGACCCGACCGGCCTCGACGCGGACGGGCAGTTCTCCAGCGCCTACGACCTGGCGCTCTTCGCCCAGTCCGGGCTCGCGCGAGCAGACTTCGCGAAGTACGCGTCGACGAAGTTCACGAACTTTCCGATGACCACCAAGGGCACCTATCAGGTGGCGAACCAGAACAAACTGCTCTTCAAGTACGACGGCGCGCTGGGCGTGAAGACCGGGTACACCACGCTCGCCCGGAACACGTTCATCGGAGCGGCGAAGCGGAACGGCCACACCCTGGTCGTGACGATGATGAACGCCCCGCACGGCATCACCGAGGACGCCAGCAATCTGCTCACCTGGTCGTTCCAGAACTACGACAAGCTCAGCCCGGTCGGCACCCTGGTCAAGCCGGCGGACCCGCCGAAGGAAGCCAGCGGTACGTCGGACGGCAAGCCGCAGGCGGCCGGTGCGATTCCACCCGCCCGCCGTACGGCGGCACCTGAGCTCCACACGGTCAACTCGCTCTTCGTGAGCACGCCGGTCTGGTTCTGGGCCGCGCCCCCGGTCCTCCTCCTCGGCCTGTTCCTCCGCCGCCCCCGCCGACGCCGCCACTAACGTCCGAAAACACGCCAACCACATACTGCGGACCTTCGGACGTTAATCCGTCTCCTCGCTAACGTCCGAAAACACGCCGACCACGCACTGCGGACCTTCGGACGCTAACCCCACCACCTCGCTAACGTCCGAAAGACCGGAGAGCCCGTCTCCGGACCTTCGGACGTTAACCCCGCCACCTCGCTAACGTCCGAAAGACCGGAGAGCCCGTCTCCGGGTTTTCGGACGTTAGCGGGGTTAGCGGCGGGTGGAGCGGAGGGCTTTGGTGAGTTGTACGGCGATTGTCGTGGCGGCGACTCCTAGTACGGCGCCGGCGGTGACGGCTACTGTGTCGGCCTTCTTCTGCGGGATGGGGACGACCTTGTAGCGCTTGCCGGGTGGACCGAGCAGGAGCGGCTCCTCGACCGACATGCCAGCCGGGAGCGGGGCCTCGGCGATGCGGAGACGGGCGGTGTCGTCGGCCTCGCGAGCCATCGCGTCCAGGGTGGCTTCCTTGGTCCAGGCGGCGATCAGCATGATGACCCGGGTCATCAGGTAGATCCAGACCAGCAACGCGAGCGGAAGGGCCAGAGCGCCGTACGCCGCATTGGAACCGAGCACGTGGGTCACGTACACGTTGCCGAGCTTCTGGGCCAGGTAGAACACGATGCCACCGGCAACGGCCGCGATCAGCATCACCTTGCGGGGCAGGATGATCCGCGGCAGCGCGGTCTGCAGGTAGAGGAAGAGCAGCGCACCGGCCGAGATTCCGAGGACGAGACTGATCAGGTCGAGACCCCAGTTCGCCAGCCAGGTGCCGTCCAGGTCGGCCGCGGCGACGATCCGCTTCGACAGGCCGGTGAGGATCGAGGACGCACCGGTGCCGACGGCACCGATCACGCCGAGGCCGATCAGCGCGCCGAGGTCGGCGAGCTTGAGCTGGATCGCGTTCCCCGGCTGGTCGTCGAGCTCGTGCATGGACCGGATCGAGGCGCGCAGGGAGTCGATCCAGCCGAGACCGGTGAACAGCAGCGAGATCCCGGAGATCAGCCCGATCGTGCCCGCGTTGGCGATCAGCGCATCGATGTCGATCTTGTCGCCGACACCCGGGAGGTTCTTCTTCAAGCCGTCCTTGAGCGCCTGCACCGCCGAATGACCGAGCAGCGGGCCGGTGACGGCGGCGGCCAGCACGATCAGCGGGAACAACGACAGGAAGCCGAAGAAACTCGTTGCCCCGGCCAACCGGTTACCCCGGCGATCGCCGTACCGCTGCCAGGCGCGCCAGAGCTGCGTCCGCGCGAACCGCGCCCAGATCGCCTTGATGTTCATGAAGCTCCCGTACCCAAAAGTATTCAGCCCCAGGGGAAGGAGTCTCAGCCTGCCAGGGGGAACGAGCGCTGCGGCCGCCACACGCCGTCCGCGCCGTGCTCGTAACGGTCGAACGCTGTCACGTCGAACGCGCAGTCGTACTCCGACAACGTGTCGTACGCGCGGTCGAGCGCGTCCTTGTCGAGGTCGTGAGCGACCGTGACGTGCGGGTGGTACGGGAAGCGCAGATCCACCGCTAGCGGCCCTGACCGGACCTGCGACTGCAGCACCTCACACGACGAGATGCCCTCGGCCAGCGGCACGAACACCACCGGCGAGATCGGCCGGAAGGTCGCCGTACCGCGGAGCCGGATCCGGAAGCTCGGGAACCGCGCGGCCACCGCGAGCAGGTGCTCGTCGATCGCCGCCAATGCGTCGTCGTCGATCTCGGTCGGCGGCAGCAGCGTCACGTGGGTCGGGATCGAGGCGGCCATCGGGTCGCCGAACTCGGCGCGGTGCTTCTGCAGCTCCGAGCCGAAGGGTTCCGCGATCGGGATCGCGACCCCGATGGTCGCCACTATCGAACCGCCGCAGGAACGAAGCCGAGCCTGTCGTAGACGCGGGTCAGCGTCCGCGAGGTGACCTCCCGCGCCCGCTCGGCGCCGGCGCCCAGGATCGCGTCCAGCTGCGCCTTGTCGTCGAGATAGGCCAGCGTCTTCTCACGGAACGGCGTGACGAACTCGACCACGACCTCGGCCAGGTCCTTCTTGAAGTCGCCGTACCCACGACCGGCGTACTCGTCCTCGAGCTCGCTGATCTTCTTGCCGGTCAGCGCCGAGTAGATGGTCAGCAGGTTGGCGACCCCGGCCTTGTTCTCCGGGTCGAAGATCACGTCGCGACCGGAGTCGGTGACCGCGGAGCGGATCTTCTTCGCGCTCACCTTCGGGTCGTCGAGCAGGTCGATGATGCCGGCCGGCGAGGACGACGACTTGCTCATCTTCGCGGTCGGGTCCTGCAGGTCGGAGATCTTCGCGGTCTCCTTGACGATGTACGGCTCGGGCAGCCGGAAGGTCTTGCCGAACCGGTGGTTGAAGCGCCCGGCCAGGTCGCGGGTCAGCTCCAGGTGCTGGCGCTGGTCCTCGCCGACCGGAACGCGGTCGGCCTGGTAGATCAGGATGTCCGCGGCCTGCAGGATCGGGTAGGTGAACAGGCCGACCGTCGCGCGCTCGGCGCCACCCTTGGCGGACTTGTCCTTGAACTGCGTCATCCGGCTCGCTTCACCGAACCCCGTGATGCACCCCAGCACCCAGCCCAGCTGCGCGTGCTCCGGCACGTGCGACTGGACGAACAGCGTCGACCGCTCCGGGTCGATCCCGGCCGCCAGCAGCTGCGCGACCGAACGCCGGGTCCGCTCCCGCAGCGCCTTCGGCTCGTACTCCACGGTGATCGCGTGCAGATCGACCACGCAGTAGAACGCCTCGTGGTCGTCCTGCAGCGCCACCCACTGCCGCACCGCCCCGAGGTAGTTGCCGAAGTGGAAGGAGTCCGCCGTCGGCTGGATCCCGGACAGCACCCGGGGGCGCCGCTCGGTTCCGGCTGCGGAGGGGTCAGGCGCAGCGAGGGACATACCCCCGATTCTGCCAGCGTCCCGGTCCTTGTTCACACCGGGTCACCTCCGGGGGTCATAACCCATGAATGATGTTTGATCAGGCGTTGGTGGCGGGGTTGCCGTCGACGGCGGCGGCGAGCTTGGGGACGAGCTTGTCGAGGACGATCGGCAGGCTCAGCACCGAGACGAAGCTGGTCGCGCCGTACAGGTCGTCGTCGTAGTTCTCCTCGATGAAGATGTCGCGCGCCTCGGTGCGGACCTTGAGGTTCTTCAGCAGCGGATCGGCCTTCAGCTTGGCCGTGCCGTCCTTGGGCGGGAACCAGACCACGACCTGCTGGTCGAGCAGCGAGATCTTCTCGGCACTGATGTTGGCGCCGAACTTGTCACCGATCACCTTGCCCACCTCGGGCGGCAGCACGAACCCGAGGTCGGTGAGCACCTTCTCGCGCGGGTCCTGCGGCCCGTAGACGAAGTAGCCCTCGTACGGCGAGGCCATCAGCGCGGTTTTGCCCTTGAACTCGGGGTGTGCGGCGCGCGCGGCCTCGAACTGCTTCTCGACACCGGCGACGAGCTCATCGGCGGCCTTCGGCTTGCCGACCGCCTGCCCGACCGTCTTCGTGACGGTCTGCCAGGTGACGCTGTAGTCCGCGCCGCCGTCGGCCGGCTGCGCCACGGTCGGAGCGATCGCGGTGAGCTTCTTGTAGTCGTCGGCCGTGATCCCGGAGTACAGGCCGATGATCAGGTCCGGCGCGAGCGCCGCGACCTTCTCGAACTGGATGCCGTCCTTGTCACTCAGCACCGTCGGCAACGCGCCGCTGCCGAGCTTCGCCTTCGCCCATGGGAACAGCGCCCCCGGCTTGTCGCCGAACCACTCGGTGGTTCCAACCGGTACGACGCCCAACGCGAGCAGCGCGTCCTGCTCGACCAGGCCAACCGCCACGACGCGCTTCGGCGCCTCCTTGATGACCGCGTCGCCCCACTTGTTCTTGATCGTGACGGGGAACGCACCGGCCTCCGCCGAGCCCTGGGACTGCCCAGCGGCCGGGGCGTCCTTGGTGTCGGCACCACAGGCGGACAAGGCGAGCAGGGGGACGACGAGCAGCACGAGCGGACGCAGCAGGTTGCGCATCGGGGCCTCACAGGGGTGAATGTTTTAGGTTGCCCTAACCTAACCTACTCACGCACGGTGATATTTGGTGACTGCCTTGTCCTTCTTCAGCTCATCGGCCGCCGCCTGGATCCTGCCGGTCCAGTCGCTCACCGGTACGCCGCCGGCCAGGAACTCGGCCGTCGCCTCCGCCGCGGCGGTCGCGAACGCGGGATACCAGCTGTCGAAGTACCACGTGATCGCCTGATCGCCCGCTGCACCAAGGAGATCGCGAGCGGAGCGCAACGCCGTACCGACCTCGAGGCCATCGGCCGCACCCCGCACGATCGTGAGCTGGTTGGCCTCCGTGGTGACCTGCGCGGCGACATCCGTCGACAACGCGGCCCGCAGAAATTCCAGCCCACCAGCCTTGTTCTTGCCCTTCTCAGCCACCAGGTACGGCGAGGTCGCGGCCACATGCAGCCCGCGCGGCAACGCGGCCGAGCCGTCCAGCGCCGGTACGCCGAACATGGTCAGCGCGAAGGTCTTCGGCACCAACGGCTTCATCTCGTTCTCGAGCCAGTTGCCGCACGGCAGCATCCCGGCTTTGCTTGCCAGGAAGCGTTTCTGGGCAGTGATGTGGTCGTACTTCGCGCTGCCGGGCGCGATCAGCCCGCGCTTGACCAGGTCCCCGATCGCCGAGATCGCCCGGACCAGACTGCTGTCCCGCCAGGCGCCGTCCTCGAGATTGTCGATCCGCTTCACCACGTCGTGCCCGCCGGTCTTCGCGGCCAGCGTGAGGATCAGCTCGAGCAGGTAGTACGGATGCGTGCCGGGGTGCACCAACGCACCTAACCCGGCACCCTTCATTTCGGTGCCGAGGGCAACCAACTCCGGCCACGTCCGCGGCACATCCCAACCATGCCGCTGGAACAGCGTCGCCGAATACCACAGCCCGTAAACAGTCGCGACGTAGTTGATCGTCCGCTGCGTCCCGTCGTACCGGCCGAAGTCCAGCATCCCGGGCAGGATCGAGTCCGCGACCTTCGCCTTCGGGTTGTCCCACGCCGGCCCGTCCAGCACAGCCCGCAGGTCCGCGACCTGCCCCTGTGCCACCAACCGCCCGACATCCAGCGTCTTGTCGCCGACATTCAGTACGACGTCCGGCGGCCCACCGGCCTGGAACCGCGGCAGCACCTTGTCCCGCAACTGCGGCACCACCGCCGACGAGACCATCGACCCCGGATACTTCTTCCGGTACGCCGCCGCCGCGAACCCGCCGTACTCGGCCCCGGCCACCACCTCGAGCGGCAACGCCCCCGGGCTGGCAGCAGTAGGAGCGCTCTCCGGCGTACCCGTCGAGCATCCGCTCAATACGGCGCCGGCGAGCGCTCCCTGAAGAACCGTCCGCCGTTTCAGCACCCCGGCAGACTAATGCTTCAACCGGTCGGAGAGGTCGGTCACCACCAGCTTGCCGTCGTCGTACTGCATGAACTCTTTGGCGCCGTGCTGCTTCATCACCTCCAGCGCCAGGTGGATCGGCACCGAGACCCGCAGCTCGTCCGGGTGCCACTGGTACGGATCGTTGAGGGTGACCCGCACCTTCGCTCGGGCCGGATCGCTCTTGTCGACCAACTGGATACAGAGGTAGTCGATCTCACCGAAGGTGTACTCCCAGTCGGCACCGCCACCTTTGGCGTTGTAGGTGGTGATGTAGGGCGTGCCGTCCAGCGGCGTGTAGTCGTGCACCACCGACTTGAACGACGACTGGTCGTGGAATTCCTGCATCGAGTAGGTCTTCGGTGTGCCGCTTCCCGCCAAGTAGTGCTCGAAAGTCGGCCCCGCGTGCGGATAGTTCGCCAGGACGCGGCGCGCCAGGTCCGTGATCTCCGGCGCCAGGAGGTCGGACAGCGCCGGTACCGGGGTCGCGTTCAATCCGCATCTCAGCGCCCAGGTCAGGTACGGCGGCTTGCCGGCAGCCTTGAGAGCGTCCCACTCCCCCGACTCGACCATCTCGTTGGCCAGCGCGACCGCCTGCACCGTCAGGCCGACCACATTGCCGTTGGCCAGAATCCGTAACACGTACCTTGGCAACGCCATCACGGCGGCCCCCGCCCAGGCCGGCCAGGTTCCTACGTGCTCCTCCACCCAGCGCGTCTCGACCTGGAGTATCAGGTTGGACGACGTTGTGACGCCGGGTGGATTGATCGTCGACGGGCGCGTGGCGGGCGCACCCGGATCGGTCAGCGGCGCGCCCTCGGCAGGCCGGCCATCGACGGCCGCCGGCGTCGCTGCGGGTTCGACGGCTGCTGGAGCTTGGGCGACACCCTGGTCGAGGGCGGCCCACGTGCCGGCTCCTACGCCGCCGGTGGCGGCTCCCAGTTCGGGGTGGCGCATCTGGAAGGCGATGACGGCTGCTTCGGTGGTGGCGTTGAAGTCGCCGTCGACGGGCAGCGGGACGCCCTGGCTGCTCAGCAGTTGCTGCAGGACCATCACGGCAGCACCTTTGTCGCCCAGGCCCAGGTTCGGGCGACGGCCGGGCCGGCCGGCGTCGTTCTCCAAGGTGCTGACAGCGCGGTTGCCGGCCTTGCGTTGGAGGTCGAGCATCGGGTGATCGGGGCCACCGTCGTCAGGACGGCGGGCCGCAGGTGTCGGCTGGGCGCGTAGATCGCGTTCGTAGTCCACCGGAACCCCCGTTCGGTCAGGCACACCAGTCTTGTGCCTGACCGTTTCACCGGGATCTCACCGCGGTATTACTACTTCACGCCGCCCTGGGTGACGGAGACCTGCAGCTGACGCTGGAAGATGATGTAGACCACCAGGACCGGCGCCACCGTGATGATCACGGCCGCGAACAGGGCACCGAAGTCGACCGCGTAACCGGCCTGCGACGCGAACGAGGCCATGCCCTGGGAGAGCACGTAGTTGTTCGAGTCGGTGTTCAGGGCCACCGGGAGCAGGAACTGGTTCCACAGACCCAGGAAGTTGAAGATGGCGACCGAGGCCATGCCCGGGCGCGCCATCGGCAGCATCACCGAGAAGAACGTGCGCCACTCGCCGGCGCCGTCGATCTGCGCCGCTTCGTAGATCTCGCCCGGCAGCGCCTTGAAGAAGCTGTGCAGGAAGAACACGGTGAACGGCAGCGCGAACGCGACGTAGGTGATGATCAGCCCGGGCAGGGTGTTCAGCAGCGAGAGGTTCTTCAGCACGAAGAACAGCGGCACGATCGCCAGGAAGACCGGGAAGGTCAGACCGGCCAGCATGGAGTAGTAGATCAGCCGGTTGCCGGGGAACGTGAACCTGGCCAGCACGTAGGCGCACATGGCGCCCAGGACCATGACCAGCACCAGTGCGGTACCGACGACGATCACCGTGTTGAAGAAGTAGCGGCCGATCCCGGCCGTCGTCCAGGCGTTGGAGTAGTTCTCGAAGTGCAGCTTGGACGGTAGTGCCAGCGGGTTGCCCAGCACCTCCTGCGTCGACTTGAACGAGGACAGCAGCGTCCACACCAGCGGCAGGATGACCAGCAGCGACCACAGGATCAGCGCGATGTGGGCGGTGGTCGCCACCCCGCGGCCTTCCTTGGGCCGCCGGGAGGGGACCCGGGCCACGACGTCGGCCCGTTCGGCGGTGGTTGTCGTCATGGTCGTACCTTTACTTTCCGCTGGTCACGTCCGCCGGTCAGGGCGTTCACCGTGAAGACCACGAGCGCGAACAGCATCGTCACCGCGGCCAGGACCACGCCCATCGCCGTCGAGTAACCGAACTGTCCCTTGCTGAAGGCCGTGGTGAACAGCTGCTGGGGCATGACCAGGGTCGAGTTCTGCGGCCCACCGCCGGGGTTCAGCGCCTGCATGTAGACGAAGGCGTCGAGGGCGGCGATGCCGAGGTAGACGTACGCCGTCTGCACGTTGTCGCGGATCAGCGGCACGGTCAGCGAGATCGCGGTCCGGAACCGGCCGGCCCCGTCGATCCGGGCTGCCTCGAACACCTCGGGGTCGATGCCCCGGATGGCGGCGATGAACAGCACCATGTAGAAACCGACGGCACCCCAGATCATCACGAACATCGAGGCCGGCATCGCGGTCCGGGCATCCCCGAGCCAGGCGTAGTTCTCGAACCCGTGCAGCCCGATCTTCGACAGCACCGCGTCCAGGATGCCCGAGCTGGGGGTGAACACCTGGGCCCAGATCAGACCGATCACGATCGCCGGGATCACGTACGGGAAGAACGAGATGATCCGGTAGAAGCCCGCGTTCCGCAGCCCGCGGATGGTGCCCGTCCCCGAGCCGCCGATCGTGACGAGGGTCGCCAGGGTCAGCGACAGCACGATCGTGACGATCGGTACGACGATCGCCAGCAGCACGTTGTTGCGAACGGCCTTGAGGAAGATGTCGTCGTGGAACAGCTTCACGTAGTTGTCGAAGCCGACGAAGTTCATCCCCGAGGAGAAGCCGGACCAGTCGGTCAGCGAGTACCACAGGGCCTGCACGAACGGCGAGACCACGAAGATCACGAAGACCGCCAGCGGCAGGCCGAGGAACACGACCATGAAGCTGACGCGGTCGAAGGTCAACGGCCGGCGACGCCGGGGGACGGACCTTTTCGGTCCGCCTCCCGGCACGGCCTCTTGCGTCATGGTCACTTGGTGACCGGGATCTTCTTGACGGAGCTGTCGTTACGCACCTTGTCGGTGATCTGCTGCAGGCCCTTGGTGAGGGCCGCCGCGTCCGCCTGGCCGGACAGGAACGAGTTCCAGACCACGAGCTGGTCGGTGTTCATGCCGTACAGGCCGAAGACCTGGTAGTCGAAGATGTTGGTGCCGGCGGCATCCAGCATCGCGGACTGCGACTGCAGCGCGGTCGAACCGAAACCGTCGGCGGGCACCAGGCCCTTGACGATCGTCGGCGCCAGCCGCGTCTTGGCGAAGTTGGTCGCCGCCTCCTTGGACAGCATCGCCCGCAGGAGTTCCTTGCCGCCGGCAACGTTCTTGCCCTTGGCCGGGATGATGAACGGCTCGCCGGCCGCGCTGCGCAGCGCCTCGTACGGCAGCTTCGGGCTCTCGGTGAGCGTCGGCTCCGGGATGCCCTTCATGTTGAAGCCGTCCTTGGTGGCCTTCTTCATCTCGTTCTCGATCCACGAGCCCGAGGGGTAGAGGATGGCCTGCTGGTCGTTGCTCCACTTCGCCTGCGCGGCGGTGAACTGGGTACCGGCGCCGCCCGGAACGAAGTAGCCGTTCTTGACCATCGTCTCCAGGGCCTTGAAGATGCCCTGGAACTGCGGCATCGACCAGCAGTTCTCCTTGAGGTTCTCCAGCGCCAGCCGGACCTCGTCACCACCCTCCTTGATGGCGCCGTCGACGGCCATCGTGTGGTAGTAGGTCGCGGCTTCCTTGCCCCAGACGAACAGGTACTTGCCCTTGGCCTTGGCCTTGGCGCCCAGGTCGAGCAGGGCGTCGTAGGTCTTCGGCGGCTCCCAGCCGTTCTCCTTGAACAGGCTGTCGGAGTACCACAGGCCGTAGAGGGTGAGCACGTAGTTCATCGCGACGAACTTGCCGTCGAAGGTGCCCGGGATCTTGGCACCCGGGTACAGGGTGTCGGCGATCTTCGTGCCCTCGTAGTTGTTCGCCTCGAAGACGTCGTCCAGCGGGGCCAGCTGGTCCAGGATCGTGTTGAAGCCGATCTGGTTCGCGCCGGAGTTGTCGATCAGGTCCGGCGGGTTGCCACCGACGAAGCGCGGCTGCAGCTGCTGGGCGATCTGGGTCGACGGGGCGACCTTGAACGCCGAGCCGGCCCACTTCTTCTGCGCGATGTCGGCCGCGAACTGCACGTAGTCGTAGCCGTAGCCACCGTTGAAGATGATGGCCTCGACGGTCGCCTTGTCGGCCAGGCCGAACGGGTTGTCGGCCGACTTGTCGGCGCCACTACTGGTGCCGGTCTTGTCGTCGCCACCACCGGCGGCACATGCGGCCAGCAGCGTGCTGCCGCCAGTGGCCAGCAGGGTGCCGACCGCCGCGCGCTGCAGGAACAGCCGCCGCGACAGGGGGTTGGGAGTGGTCATGGGTCCCGCCTTCCGAGAGTGTTTCAGGCAGTACGCCGGATCCGGCCGGCGTACTGTGCTTCGAGGGCGTGATTGTGCTCGTCGCCGCCCGGGATGTTTGCCGACAGGTAGACCGGAGGGGTCTGGCCTGCCTCGGTGAGCCGGCGCAAGGTTTCTGCGACCAGCATCTGCGCAATCAGCGCCGCCGTGATGGAAGACACGGCACAGACCTTGCCACCCCCGGGCAGGTCCAGCACGGAATCGCCGTACGGAGCCTGGTTGTCCAGGACGACGTCCGCGAAGTCGATGAGTTTCTTGCCGGACGGGTGCCGCGAGTCCACGCCGGCGGTGTGCTGCAGCGAGGTGATCGCGATCAGCGGGTGACCGTGCTCCTTGACCACCCTGGCGAGCTCGACGATCGAGCCGTTCACGCCGGAGTTGGAGGCGATCACGAACAGGTCGCCCGCGCGGGCGGCGGAGAGTTCGTAGAGCTTGCGGCTGTACGACGGGTCGCGCTCCAGCTCGGCGCTGCGCAGTAGCTCGGCCGGTTCGCCGCCCAGCAGGACAAGGTCCCGCAGCGCGATCCGGTTGGTCGCGATCAGCCCACCGGCGCGGCCCGCGATCTCCATCGCGAGGGCCTCGGAGTGACCGGACCCGAAGGCCTGGATGACGCCGTTCGCCCGCAGGGAGGTGGCGAACAGATCGGCCGCCTGCTGGATCGGGCCGTCGATCTGCGCGGTCACGGCGGCGAGGATCGGGGTCAGGGCGTGAACAAAGTTCTGCGCGCTGACGCCGGTGTTCTCCCCGGACCCGGCCTGGTCACTGCTGGCCATGTTCGGCCCCACCCCTCGGTTCTCTCTGTGCCGCGACACGCTGTGATGCTCTTTTCATGCCGACAACTGCGCAAGTTTGCGGTTTGCTGGACAGAACTTTTCTCAAGTGGCAGCTAAAGTCAAGGCGCATCCCGCTACGACCCCCAGATCGGGACCGTTGTGTGACCTTGTCCATAGGTGTTCATTACGATCCCTTTTGAGCAGTTTGGAGCATTGCGTATGTCGGTAGAACGCCCGCTGCCGGAACCTGCGGACTCAGTGGTCTTGATGCCAGCGTCGACCCTGGTCCTGGGTGGTGACCTCGGCGGTACCTCCACCCGGATCGTGATCGCCGACTCTGAGGGCAACGTAGTCGGCCGCGGGGCCGCTGCCGGCGGAAACCCGACCAGCCACCCGACGACCGCCGCGGCCAACTTCGGCCAGGCCCTTCACACCGCGCTGACCGGGGTCGACCCGGCCCGCGTCGAGGCCGCCGTGATCGGGGCCGCGGGCGGCTCGGCCCTCGCCATACCGGAGGTGAAGGCGCAGTTCGACGCGGCCTGGTCCGGTGCCGGACTGTCGGTCGAGGCGGAGTTCATCGGCGATCTGGAGGTCGCTTTCGCATCCGGTACGCCGGAACCGGACGGACATGTGCTGATTTCGGGCACGGGCAGCAACGCTGGGTTAGTCCAGGAGCACCGGCTGGTCCGGACCGCGGGCGGCCACGGCTGGCTGCTCGGCGACGAGGGCTCCGGGTTCTGGCTCGGTCGCGAGGCCGTGCGCAGCGTGCTGCTCGCCTTCGATCTGGAGGAGCCGCTCGGCCTGCTCGGCGAATCCGTCCTGCAGGCTTTGCTGCCGGACCACGATCCGGGCGTTTTCGCGCAGCGTGACGGCTTCGAAATCGTGCGTAACGACGTCATCCGGGTGGTGAACAACCGCCCACCGGTCCTGATGGCCGAACTGGCCCGCACGGTGGTCTCGTCGTCCGAACAAGGTGACCGGACCGCCCAGGCCCTGGTGAAACGCGCAGCCGAATTGCTCATTGAGACGGTCGGCCGGATCAGGACAACGAAGGACACGACCCCGCTGATCCTCGCGGGCAGTGTCGCCGGTGAACAATCTCCGGTCGGACGCCTGCTGCGGGAGGCCTTTCACGAGCAGTTCGCCGGGGAGATCCTGACCGCCCGCGACGGCGTCAGCGGTGCCACCTGGCTCGCCCTCGGCGCGCTCGATCCTGCCCTGGCGACCCAGGAGAACCACACCCGGTTGGTCAGTTAGGGCCGGACAGTCGATCCGAAAGGGTCGGGTCCGACGTATCTCTCACCTGGGCAGGTTCCTCCTTCTTAGTGTGAAAGACATGTTCGAGACCGACGTACGGCTGGAGAGCGGGCGCGCGCTGCATGTATATGACAGCGCGCCCTGTGACGATGCCCGGCTCGCGGTCGTGACCCTCGGTGTCCCGACGGACACCCTGTACGACGCCGGCGAGTGGCTGGGTATCCGCTGGATCTCCTGCGACCTGCCGTCGACGACCGCGGCCGATGTGACCGCGGTCGTCGACGCGGCCGGGGTCGGCACCTTCGCCGTGATGGGCCACGCCGAGGGCGGCGCGCTCGCTCTCCGTACGGCGGCCCTCCTGGGCGACCGCGTTGAAGCCGCAGTCACCTTCGGCAGCACGCTCCCCGCGGACTTCATCCTGATCGCGATCCAGACCCCGGTCCTGCTCTGCCACGGCCTCGACGACCGCGTCGCCCCGGCTGACAACAGCCGCTGGCTCGCCAGCCAGATCGAACTGGCCACCCTCGACCTGCATCCCGGCGCCGACCACACCTCGATCCTCGACCAGGCCGAGCCCGCCCTCGAGTGGATCCGCGACCACACCGGCTGACATTCCAAGCAACAGCTTGACATTGGATTCAGTGCGGCGCATATTCCAAGCATGTCTTTGGAGAAGCGGACGCGGCTGCTGGATGATCCGTTGGCGATCCGGGCAATGGCGCATCCGGTGCGGCTGGATCTGCAGAACCTGCTCGGGCGCGAAGGCCCGATGACCGCGGCCGACGCGGCGCGACACCTGGGGATCAGTCAGGCACTGGCCTCGCATCACCTGCGCCAGTTGGCGAAGTACGACTTCGTCGAGCCCGCGCCGGGAAAGGACAACCGGGAGCGGCCCTGGCGGTTGGTGTCCACGTCGACATCCTGGCGGGATGCGACCAGCACTCCCGAGGGGGCCGCAGCGGCCGACGTACTGGAGCAGTTGCTGGCCGAGCGGGCTTTGGAGTCGCTCGCGGAGTGGCAGCGGCAGCGGCCGCACGAGGAGCCGATCTGGCGTGACCACGCGGGGATCGGCCGCAGTGGGATCTATCTGACCGGCGACGAACTGGCTGAACTGATGCAACAGATCAACAGTCTGGTCGAGCGGTACGTCGAGGAGCGCCCGATCGACGATCAGTCGACCCGCCCCGAAGGCAGCCGCTACGTCTCCATCACCCAGATCGTCACCGTGCAATGAAGAACTTGTGGGGCGTCCTCGCGCGGCAGCGCGACTACCGGCTGGTGCTCAGCGCCGGCCTGATCTCTCTCACCGGCGACTGGCTACTCCGCACCGGCCTCGCCTTCCAGATCTACGTGCTGACCGGATCGACACTGGCCTCCGGCGGCCTGTTGCTGGCCTCATTCGCCCCGACTGTCCTGCTCGGCTCACTGGCCGGCGTCTTCGTTGACCGCTGGGACCAGCGCAAGACGATGATCGTGACGAACGTGCTGAATGCGGCCGTTCTCCTTCCCCTGCTAGCGGTTCGCGGTGCTAGCACCATCTGGATCGTGTACGGCGTTGTGCTGCTGCAGGCGTGTTTGCAACAGTTCTTCCAACCGGCCGAACAATCGCTGATCCCGGTCCTGGTTGAGCCGAAGCAGCTCGTCACGGCGAATGCCTTGAACAGTCAGATCCGCGATCTCGCGCGATTGATCGGTGCCGCGATCGGTGGTGTGCTCACCGCGGCCGGTGGGCTGACGCTGCTGGCGATCGCCGATGCCGTGACGTTCCTGCTCGCGGTTGCCCTGCTGTCCGCCGTACGGCATCGGACCGAGCGGATCCGCGAGGTTGTCGAGGCGGCCGGTGGCGCGATCCGGCGGCTGCGCGCCGAGTGGACCGACGGGCTGAAGCTGTGCGTCGGCAGCCCGGGGATGCGGCTGCTTTTCGTGTACTGCTTGGTGACCGGGCTCGGCGAAGGCATCATGAGCACGCTCTTCGCGCCGTTCGTCGCCACCGAACTGGGCGGTGACGGCAAGGCCTACGGCCTGATCGTTTCGTCCCAGGCGATCGGCGGGATCGTCGGCGGCCTGGTCGCCGCCGCGATCGGCTCACGGTTGCCTGCGGCAACCATGTGGGGTGTCGGCGCCTTCTTCTTCGGCGTGATCGACCTGGCGATGTTCTGCTCACCGCTCGTCTCGGACAGCCTGATCCCGGCGTTCGTCTGCATGATCCTGGTCGGCCTGCCCGGTGCCTTCTCGGTCGCCGGACTGATGACCACGCTGCAGCAACTCACCACCGACGGCACCCGCGGCCGCATCTTCGGCGCCATCATGGCCGCCGAAGGTGGCACGGTGCTGATCGGCATCGCCGCCGCCGGCCTGCTCGGCGAGACGGTCGGCATCATCCCGATCCTGGTCTTCCAGGGCCTTGGATACGTCGTCGGTGGTGTCGTGATCCTCAGTCGGCGACGGGTTCTCCGTCCGGAACCGGCTGCCCCTCTGCCTGCGTGACCTGGTGCAGGCGGACCCGGGCGACCCGGCGGCCGTCCATCTCGGTCACCGTCAGCGTGTGATGGTCGACCTGGGCCGACTCACCGACCGCGGGGACCTTGCCGAGCTGGGCTGCGAGGAACCCGCCGACCGTCTCGTACGGACCGTCGGGCAGCTCGAGACCGGTCTCATCCGCGAAGTCGTCCAGGTTCAGCAGGCCGTCGACCTCCATGTCGCCGCTGCGGAACCGCGTGGTCTCGGGTGACTCCTCGTCGTACTCGTCCCTGATGTCGCCGATCAGCTCCTCGACCAGGTCCTCGAGGGTGACGATGCCCGCCGTACCGCCGTACTCGTCGAGGACGATCGCGAGGTGGGTGCTGCGGCGGCGCATCTCGGTCAGCGTCGGTAGCAGCTTCGCGGTGTCCGGCAGCATCAGCACCTCACGCGCCAGGTCGCCGACCCGGACCGAGCGCGAGGCGACCGCCGGGTCGAACAGGTCCCGGACGTGCACGAACCCGACGATGTCGTCGGCCGAACCGTTCATCACCGGGTAGCGCGAGTGCGGGCGCTCGGCCGCGAACTTCACTGCCTTGTACGCCGGCATCTCCGCGTCCACGAAGTCGACCTCGGTCCGGGGCAGCATCAGCTCGCGCAACTGGCGGCTGCCCGCCTCGAACACGTCGTCGACGATCCGTCGCTCCTCCTCACCGAGCGACTCGTGCGCGGAGATCACGTCGCGCAGCTCCTCGTCGGACATCACCTCACGGTTCGCGTTCGGGTCGCCGCCGAGCGCCCGGACCACCAGGTCCGTGGACTTCGACAGCAGCCAGATCACCGGGCGGGCGCCGGAGGCGATCCGGTCCACCAGCGGCGCCAGGCCGAGCGCGAACGTCTCGGCCCGCTGCAGCGCGAGTCGCTTGGCCGCGAGCTCACCGAGCACGATCGACACGTAAGAGATCAGCACAGTGATGAGGATCAGGGCGACCGTGGCGGAGACGCCTTCGGGCAGACCGAGATCCTGGAGGTGCGGAGCGAGGGCGTCAGCCAGGGTCGCGCCACCGAAGGCGGCGGACAGGAAGCCCATCAGGGTCACGCCGATCTGTACGGCGGACAGGAACCGGTTCGGGTTGGCGGCCACCCGGGCCACCGTCTCGCCGCGCTTGCCGCGGTGCGAAAGGGCCTTGACCTGGGACTCGCGGAGCGAGACCAGCGCCATCTCGGCGGCGGCGAACACCCCGCCGATCAGCACGAACACCAGGATCAGGACGATATTGAGAACTGTCTCGTTCATGAGTGCGGGTTCCTAAAGCCCTCTCGGTGTATGTCGAGAGGGCGGGCGTTGGGCGTCGTCGTCCATATCATCAGGGTAGCGGTGGGCGGTCCCACGATGCATGTTCGACTTTGTTGGTTTACGATGATTCCTGGCCGTCCGTGTGCTGCGGCCGGGAAGGTCACACGATGAAGACACCGCGTGGTGTACGCCGTACGGACGCTCGACTGTCCGACGGCCGAGAGCTGATCTACTACGACCCGGCCGACGCGCCGGCCCGGGTTCCGCTCGAGGACACCCGCGGCCTGCCCGCGCCGCAGCCCCAGGTCGACCTGCGGACCGATCCGCTGACCGGTGACGTGATCACCTTCGCGACGCACCGCAACACCCGGACCTACCTGCCGCCGGCCGACCAGTGCCCGCTCTGTGCGAGCAAGCCGGGCAACCCGACCGAGATCCCCGACCACGACTACAACGTGGCCGTGTTCGAGAACCGGTTCCCGTCCTTCGCCGGTCCCGGCCGGACCGAGGTGCTCTGCTTCACCAGCGATCACAACAGCTCGTTCACCCAGCTCTCCCAGGGCCAGGCCCGGCTGGTCGTCGACGCCTGGGCCGACCGGAACGCCGACCTCAGCGCCCGCGACGACATCGAGTACGTCTTCCCGTTCGAGAACCGCGGCCGCGAGATCGGCGTCACGCTCAGCCACCCGCACGGCCAGATCTACGGCTACCCGTTCATCCCGCCGCGGATGCGCACCCTGATGACGCAGGCCCGCAAGCACCAGGAGGTTGCCGGCAGCAACCTGTTCGCCGACGTCCTGGCCGCCGAGCGCAAGGAGGGCACCCGGGTCGTCGCCGAGAACGGCAACTGGACCGCGTTCGTCCCCGAGGCCGCCCGCTGGCCGGTCGAGGTGCACCTGTACCCGCACCGCCAGGTGGCCGGCATCGACGACCTCTCGATCGGTGAGCGCGACGACTTCGCCCAGCTCTACCTCGACGTACTGAACCGCTTCGACAGCCTGTACGGCGATCCGCTCCCCTACATCGCCGCCTGGCACCAGGCCCCGGTCCGGATCGACCGCGAGCTCGGCTACCTTCACCTCGAGGTGCTGTCCATCCGCCGGGCAGCCGACAAGATCAAGTACCTGGCCGGTTCGGAGTCCGGGATGGGCGCCTTCATCAGCGACACCCGCCCGGAGGACGTGGCCGAGACCCTGCGGAAGGTGGCTCGCTCGTGAGCTTCGAAGACGTCTTCGGTACGGCGCCCGACGGCAGCTGGCGCGCTCCCGGGCGAGTGAACCTGATCGGCGAGCACACCGACTACAACGACGGTGTCGTGCTCCCGATCGCCCTGCCCGTCGAGGTCAAGGTGCATGCCTCGGCCCGCGATGACGGCCGGTTCGCGGTGTCATCCGTCGGGCACGACTCGGTCGTCGAGTTCGCCCTCGACGAACTGGCCCCGGACTCGGTCGACGGCTGGGCGGCGTACCCGGCCGGTGCGGCCTGGATCCTGCGCGAGTCCGGCTACCCGATCGGTGGCGCGAACCTGCTCTTCGATTCCGACGTCCCGACCGGGGCAGGTCTGTCGTCGTCGGCCGCGCTGCTGTGCGCCACCTTTGTTGCTGTGCTGGGTCTGTCCGACATCGAGGTCGAGCCGGCCGAGGTGGCCCGGCTCGCCCAGCGCGCCGAGAACCAGTACGTCGGCGCCCCGGTCGGCCTGATGGACCAGACCGCCTCGATGTGCTGCACGGCCGGTCACGCGCTGGCCTTCGACATCCGTTCGGGTTCGCTCGACCAGATCCCGTTCGATCCCGAGGCCGACGGTCTCAGCTTGCTGGTGGTCGATGTGAAGGCACCGCACCGGCACGCGGACGGCGAGTACGCGGCACGCCGTCGTAGCTGTGAACACGCCGCGGCCCAACTCGGCGTACCGGCTCTGCGTTCAGTTGCTTTTGAAGATCTGGACGACGCGCTGGCGCGGCTCGACGACGAGGTCGACCGGCGCCGGGCGCGGCACGTCGTCACCGAGATCAAGCGCACCGAAGACGCGATCGCGTTGATGAAGGCCGGACGGCTGCGCGAGGTCGGCCCGTTGTTCACCGCCTCGCACGCATCAATGCGCGACGACTTCGAGATCACCGTGCCGGAGCTCGACGTGGCGGTCGACACCGCGCTCGCCGCAGGTGCTCTCGGCGCGCGGATGACCGGTGGCGGTTTCGGCGGTTGCATCATCGCGCTGACCGCCTCGGATTCGGCCGACGCCGTACTGGCCGCGATCGAGAAAGCCTTTGCGGAGAAGGGTTTCACGGCACCCACCGCAATCGCGGCAACACCCTCCGCAGGCGCTTCGCGAATCAACTGATTGACCTCTTGCCCGTTCGTGCAAGAGTGCTGTACCAGCTCTGGGCACACCTCGCATCCCGGCGTACTTTCCCTTTAAGGGGAAGAACAATTGGGGGAAGTGGGGTGGGGGCAATGGTGCAGCCTTTGCCTGCCGGAAAACTCGCGGTGGGAACCGGTTGGCGCTATTCCAAGGGCGGCAAGCACGCCGCCTTCGACTACCCGGTCGGGATCGGTACGCCGGTCTTCGCGGTCCAGGACGGCGTCGTACTGGACTGTCACGACGGGGTGTCCAACAAGCCGCAGCCGGACGTCGTCGGCGCACCTTCGAACTGGGTGCTGCTCGGGATCACGCACGCCGGCCGCGAAGCATCCGTGCTCTATCAGCACCTGTCGCCGAAGCTGCTGGTGAAGAAAGGCCAGAAGGTCAAGGCCGGCGACCAGCTCGCGGAGTCCGGCTCCTCGGGTCACGCAACCGGCCCGCACCTGCACATGGCTGCGATGTGGGGCCACCGAACCGCGGCCACCCGCTACGACTATCTGGCGAACATCAGCGACCGCGAGAAGGCCCCGAACGGAACAGCAGCGAACGACATCTGCATCTTCCCGCCGGACCAGGTCTGCACAACAAAGAAGTCCGGCCTCGTGCCGCCGTTCTCGTCCGGCGAGGTGTTCCTCGACAAACTGTCCTTCGGTGTCACGAACTCCGACAGCGTGAAGCGCCTGCAATTCGCGCTGAACACCGTCAAGCTCGTCCACGGCCGCGAACTGAAGCTGAGCGGCAACTACGACATCGACACCAAGAACGAAGCCACGAAGTGGCAGATCCAGATCGACCACTGCGTACCGAACACGCGAGCCGCCGACGGAAACATCGGCCCCAAACAGGCTCAGAAACTCTTCGGCCCGAAATACACCCTGAAAGCCCACTCGTAGCCTCCGCAGGAGCGGATTGGCGGGTGGGTGTGGGCGATCGATAGGGTGCCGGTCACGACCGCACCCTGTTCGATCGACGGGTCAGGAGAAACAAGTGGCACAGATCGTCGCCGAGGTATCCAGGACGTTCAACGAATTCCTGCTGCTGCCGAACCGGACCCGCACCGACTGCTCGCCGGCCACGGTTGATCTGCGCACGCCGCTGGTGCGGCACCGCGCGGGAGACGCCTCGGCGATCGAGCTGCAGTCCCCGTTCACGTCCGCGATCATGCAGGCTGTCAGCACGCCCGAGCTCGCGATCGCGTTGGCGCGCAACGGCGGCCTGAGCTTCCTGCACCACAACCAGTCGATCGAGGACCAGACCGCCGCGATCCGCCAGGTGAAGAACTTCAAGGCCGGCTTCGTCACCAGCGACACGAACGTCCGCCCTGACGACACCCTGGGCCTCCTCGCAGACCTCATGCGCCGTACCGGCCACAGCACCGCCGCGGTCACCGAAGACGGTACGGCGACCGGCCGCCTGCTCGGACTGGTCACCTCCCGCGACTTCCACCCGGAACGTCACGGGCTCGACGGACCGGTCAGCGGCCGGATGACCGCCATCGCCGACCTGCCCCATGGCCGGCCCGACATCACGCTCTCCGAGGCCAACGCCCGTCTGTGGGACGAGCGGCTCGACTGCCTCCCGGTGCTGAGCGCTGACGGTCACCTGCAGCATCTGGTGTTCCGATCCGACTACACCGACAACAAGCGCTTCCCGAACCAGGTCGTGGACACCGCCAAGCGCCTCCGCGTGGGCGCAGGCATCAACACCCACGACTACCAAGAGCGTGTCCCGGCCTTGCTGGAAGCTGGCGCCGACGTGCTGTGCTTCGACTCCTCCGACGGGTACAGCGACTGGCAGGCCCAAGCACTGAGCTGGGTGAAGAAGCACTACCCGGAGATCCCGGTCGGCGGCGGAAACGTCGTCGACAGCGACGCGTTCACCTTCCTCGCCGAGGCGGGAGCCGACTTCGTCAAGGTCGGCGTGGGCGGCGGCTCCATCTGCATCACCCGCGATCAGAAGGGCATCGGCCGCGGCCAAGCCAGCGCCGTACTGGACGTCGCCGCAGCTCGGGACGCCTTCCGCGACCGCACCGGCGACTACGTACCGATCTGCTCCGATGGCGGACTCGTCCACGACTACCACGTTGCTCTGGCACTGGCGATGGGCGCCGACTTCGTCATGATGGGCCGCTACTTCGCCCGCTTCGACCAGGCGGCAGGTGCGAAGTTGCCCACCCGCGACGGCTTCGTCAAGGAGTACTGGGGCGAAGGCTCCAACCGCGCCCGCAACTGGCAACGCTACGGCCAGGGCGGCCAAGGCCTCATCTTCGAAGAAGGCGTCGACGGCTACGTCCCCTACGCCGGCGACCTCAACGAGGGACTCGCCCTCACCATCGCCAAACTCAAGACCACCATGGTCTCCTGCGGCTCCACCACTCTGTCGGAGTTCCAGTCCACCGCCCGCATCACGCTCGTCTCGGATCAAAGCTTCCAGGAAAGCCACGCCAACGTAACCCTCCGAGAAGCCCCACCAACCCTGACCTAATGCCCCGTCGAACCGTGTTCCTGTCCGGACCGGCCGGCTCGGGCAAGACGACCGTGCTCCGGCTGAGCCACGCCGAAAAGCTCGCGGTGTGGGGACGGACAGCCGCGATCGACTGCGACCAACTGTTCCTGATGGTCGACCCACACTGGGACCTCCCGTACGACGACGCCCGGACCGCGCTGGTGCTGCGCCAATGTGTGCAGTTGGCGGAGACGTTCTTCGGAGCGGACTACGAGAACGTCCTCATCGCGGGCAACGCCATCCACGACGCCGTCGACCTGAATCCGGTCCTCCCCGACCTCCTCCGACTCAGCCGGGTCTTCCACCTCTCGTTGGATCCTTCAGAGGAAGCAGTACTCCGGCGAACGGCCGCCGACCCCGATCGCTCACCGGCCCACCTGATGAACGACCTCCGCCTGCTGCGCACTAAACGCTCCCCGTGGTCTGTTCCTCTGGACAACTCAGCCCTCAGCCCACTGGAAACGCTCCAAAAGATCGCCCACCTGATCCGGTCAGGTGCGGGAGAGATCCACGGCCCGCTGCCGGACTCCTAGGCCGGCGAGAACCCTCCCTGCCTTTGTGGATGATCACTGCCGCTAGGTGGCAGTAGACATCCACTGATCTCCCCCTGGCGTGGTCAACCACTGCGGCCGACGGCGTACCCGGTGGTTGCTCGCCGCTGCGGCCGCTTTACTGAGAAGCAGGGTGGCCGGGCAGGTCTGTGGCTGAGGGGGATGGTGCGCTCGGCGACCGCGTGCCCGTTGCCTGGGCTTCCGGGCTGTGGCTGGGCATTGGTGCGGTCGGCGACCACGTGCCCGTTGCCTGGGCTTCCGGGCTGTGGCTGGGGCAGTTCGTGCAGGCGGCGACCAGAGGTGAACGTTGCCTGGGCTTCCGGGCCGCGGCTGAGGCAGGTGGTACAGGCGGCGCGCAGAGGTGAACGTTGCCGGGGGTTCGGGTCGTCGGCGCCGCACGGAAAATGAGGGGATCTCCCCTCAAATTTCGACGGGCTGAGGGAGTTCGAGCACCGCCAGGACCGCGACTCGTCACCTCGGTCGGGCTGCCCCGTCAACCGCCCACCCAACCCGGGTGCAGCAAGCCGCGTGCATGCGACGAAGGAGCGCGCGGGCGCGGAGCGGGGGAACTCGCGCGGCGCCTTTGTGGATGATCACTGCCGCTAGGTGGCAGTAGACATCCACTGATCTCCCCCTGGCGCGGTCAACCACTGCGGCCGACGGCGTACCCGATGGTTGCTCGCCGCTGCGGCCGCTTTACTGAGAAGCAGGGTGGCTGGCCAGGTCTGAGGCTGAGGGGGATGGTGCGCTCGGCGACCACGTGCCCGTTGCCTGGGCTTCCGGGCTGTGGCTGAGGCAGTTGGTGCGGATGGCGACCAGAGGTGACCGTTGCCTGGGCTTACAGGCTGCGGCTGCGGCAGTTGGTTCAGGCGGCGACCAGAGGTGAACGTTGCCTGGGCTGCGGCGGTTGGTGCAGGCGGCGACCAGAGGTGACCCGTTGCTTGGGTTCGGGTCGTGGGGCCGCGCGGAAAATGAGGGGATCTCCGCTCAAGTTGACGGTTCTCCCCTCAAAATTTGAGGGGAGAACCAGCACGTTGAGGGGAGATCCCCTCAAATTTCCGCAGCCAGCCGTCAACTAGCGTCTCCGCGGTCGACAGGTGGAGCAGGCGGGAGCGTGGGAGCAGGCGGGAGCGTGGGAGGGGGCGGCAGCGCGGGGGCGGGCGGGGGCGCGGGAGCGGGGCGGGGTCAGGGGGTGATGATTAGTTGGCAGCCGGTGTCTCGCATGGCTTTGCGGGCGGCGGTGGAGAGGCCGTTGTCGGTGACGATGACGTCCAGGTCGGCCCAGGTGGCGAAGGTGCTGAGGCCTACGGTGCCCCACTTGGTGTGGTCGGCGACTACAACTACCTCGCGGCTGGCGGCGATGAAGGAGCGGTTGGTTTCGGCTTCCATCAGGTTGGGGGTGCTGAGGCCGTGTTCGGCGTCTACGCCGTGGGCGCCCAGGAACAGCAGGTCCAGGTGGAGGGAGCCGAGGGCGGCGGTGGCGATCGGGCCGACGAGGGCGTCGGAGGGGGTGCGGATGCCGCCGATCAGTACGACGGTGCGGTCGGAGCGTGAGTTGCCGTGGAAGACGTCAGCGATGCGGGCCGAGTTCGTGACAACTGTCAAGTTCTCCACGCGCAGGAGCTGCCGCGCGAGCGCGTAGGTCGTCGTACCGGCGCCGATGCCGATCGCGCTGTCGGGCTGGACGCGGGCGGCGGCTTCGGCGGCGATGGCTTGTTTGGCGGCGGACTCTTGGGTGAGCTTGGCGTCGAAGCCTGGTTCGTGGGCGCTGCGGAGGCCGACGGAGGTCGCTCCACCGTGCACTTTGTGCAGCAGGCCGCTGGAGTCCAGGGCGTCCAGGTCACGCCGGATCGTCATGTCCGACACGCCGAATCGCTCGACCAGCTCGGCCACGGTGATCGCGCCGCGACTGTTGACCTCGGCAACGATTGTGGCCTGTCGCTGCGCGGCCAGCTGCCCACCCCGGCCGCGTGGCGGCTCTGCTCCGGCTGCATTCACGGTGTCAGCCTAAACGGAGTTCGCCGCCCTGTCAGGAAATGCCGTTGCCGAGGTGGTGACGGCTTGTCACTCTGGAGCATGCGATTCCCCGAGGATGTGCCGGAACTGACCGACGATGTGGTGACGCTGCGCGCCCACACTCCCGCCGATGTCGACGCGGTCTACGAGATGTGCCAGGACCCGGCGATGCAGCGCTGGACCACCATCCCGGTGCCGTACACCCGGGAGGATGCGGTCTCCTTCATCACCGAGATGGTGCCGGAAGGTTGGCGCACTCTGAACTACGGCGCCTGGGCGATCGAGGTGGAGGGCCGCTTCGCCGGCTCGGTCAGCCTGCACGACGGTGAGGGCGGCGTCGGCGAGATCGGGTTCTCGGTCGCTCCGTGGGCGCGTGGCCGCGGGGTCATGACGCGCGCTGCGAAACTCGCCACGAGATACGCGTTCGACGAGCTCGACTGGCACCGGATGATCTGGCGCGCGTTCGTCGGCAACTGGGGTTCACGCCGGGTCGCCTGGAAGGCCGGGTTCCGCGGCCTTGTCGTCGTACCGGGTGGTGGTCGTGCGCGTGGCGTCCGGTACGACGAATGGGTGGCGACCGTCGGTCGGGACGAGGAGCTGGAGCCACAGGGAAACTGGTGGACGGCGGCGGAGCTGGATGGAGACGGCATTCGCCTGCGTCCGTTTCGAGCCGACGACGCGCAGCGGGTGATGGAGGCCTGCAGCGACGAGCGGACGCAGTACTGGCTGCCCGGGTTGCCGTCGCCGTACGAGCTACACCACGCGGAGGACTTCATCGAGAGCCGGAAGGACCTCATGGCCGCGGGCAAAGCCGTCGCCTGGGTGATCGCCGATCCGGTCACCGACGAGCTGCTCGGAAACGTCACCATTTTTGCCATGGCCAACGGATACGGCGAGATCGGGTACTGGATGCACCCGGTCGGACGCGGCAAGAACGCGATGACGAACGCCGTGCGGCTGCTGGCCGAGCATGCCTTCACACCGGTCGACAAGGGTGGGCTTGGATGCCGCCGGCTGGTGCTGCAAGCCGCGGTGGGGAACACCGCGTCGGCGCACGTTGCCGAGGCCAACGGCTTCACCAAGGTCGGGATCGGGCGGGCCGCGGCACCCGGTCGCGAGGGGCGCTGGGACGACGACTACATCTTCGAATTGCTTGCCACCGACCCCCGTCCGTGACCACATCGAGACGGCGAGTTGGTGACAGGCGACATCCTTCCCCTCGCCGTCTCGGCATTCGACTGGTTGAATCGACTGGTGAGAGATCGTGAGGAACTCGTCCGCCGCTGGCAGGCCGGGTGGTCCGTCTCGAGGGGCTGGACGACGGTTGAGGACGACCACGACGGGATACTGACCGTCCGCGCGGGTGAGGACAACCGCGCGATGGAGTACGTCGTCCTGGACGCGGATGACAAACCGGAACGGGTCGAGCGGGCCGCCGAGCTGGCGCTGGCCGCCCCCGGAGGTCGCGGGGCGGGCTACATCACGCTGGCGACCGACGACAAGGAAGCCCGGGTCGAGCAGCTCGAGGATCTCGGCCTGGAGGTGCAGCGCGACCAGGACTGGCTGATGACGATCCAGTTGTCGGAGCAGCCCGCGCTCAAGCTGCACGAGCGCTACGCCCTGCACACCGAGCTCGAGGGCGACCTCATCATCACTCGTGCAACGTTGCACGGCGGTGTCGTGTCGAGCGGCCGGATGGCGGTCGTCGGACCGGACGCGGTGGCGGACCGGATCGAGACCGACCCGGCGCACCGGCGGCGCGGTCTGGGCAGCGCGGTGATGGCCTCGCTGGTCGAGACGGCGGCGGCTCAGGGCGCCAAGCGCGGCATCCTGATCGCGTCGATCGACGGTCTCCGGCTGTACCGCAGCCTGGGCTGGAAGGTCGTCGCCGACGTGGTGACCGCTCGCTGTTGATTGTGAGAGATCTGTAAAGGCAGGCTCCCGAAGGGAGTCAGCTCGCCACCGGGTGGGCAAGGCTGCTCACCATGACGAACCCTGAACGGTCACCGCGCTCCCGTGTGGCCGGTCCGCTGCTCGCTGCTCTCACAGCTTTGGTTCTCCTGACGGGCATCGGGTGGTTCGTTCTGCGTGACCTCGGGGATCAGAAGGTGACTGGTCAGGAGGAGCCGCTGACGGCGATCCCGACCCCGACCGACGACGCCTCGAGCGCCCCGGTCGAGGTGCGTCCGACGAGTCCGTCGGTGACACCACGCCGTACGACGCCTACTCCTACCGCGACGAAGGCCGTCACCAAGACGCCGACGCCGACCCCGACTCGATCGAGTACGGCGCCGAGTCGCGAAGGCACCCGGAAGCCGACCACCTCGCCGAGCCGCACCGCGACGCCGAGGGCCTCGAAGCCGACGAAGACGACCACCGCCGCCTCGGGCAGTCCGGAGGCTCAGGTCCTCACGCTGACCAACGCCGAGCGGAAGAAGGCCGGCTGTGGCGCACTGCGGACCAACAGCGCGCTGGCCAAGGCAGCCGAGGCGCACGCGTCGGACATGGTGAACAAGCACTACTTCGCCCACGACAGTCAGGACGGGCGTTCACCGTTCGACCGGATGAAGGCGGCCGGCTTCAAGGGCGGCGCGATGGCCGAGAACATCGCTGTCGGTTACACCAGCCCGGCAGCCGTGGTGACGGGCTGGATGAACAGCCCCGGTCACCGGGCCAACATCCTCAACTGCAGCTACACGATGCTCGGTGTCGGCTACGACTCCGGCCAGGTGAAACCCGAATGGGGCAAGGGTTCCTGGGTCCAGGACTTCGGTGGCTGAGGGCATGCGTCGTACCAGCAGAGCGCTATCTTCAGAAAGCGTGCTGCGCAATCTTCAGAAAGCGTTAAGCCGAGTCGCGAAATTGTAACGGTGACCCGTCGTGTCGGTTAAGGTCGCTTTTCGGTGACCAGGGGGGACCTGGAAGGACCGCGGGGAGACACGCAGTACTCGGAACGACGCACACGAAGAGGATTCGCCCACTCATGACGGATGCGCCAACCCCCCGGCGGCACCGCGGTACCCGACGCGCCCAGAAGAACAAGCGTGGCCTGGTCGGCCCGATCGCGAGCGCGTTGTCGGTCCTCGTTGCCATCGGCCCGGTGATCTATCTGATGTCACGGGACAACTCGACGGTCGACGACGCGACGAAGGTGCTGAACGTCTCCGAGGACACCCGGGACAACTCCGGTGGTTCACTCGTCGACGGCGCGCACACCGGCCCGCTGAAGACCGTCACCCAGACCCTGCCGAACGGCAAGGTCACCACCGCCGTGATCGGCACCGGCGCGAACGGTACGTCGACGACCTCGACCCCCGGCACGCCCGGAGTCACCCCCAGCGGTTCGCCGGCGAGTGCGCTGACCACCCCGACCGCGCCGACCAAAGGCGTGACCACCGTGATCGTCACCCCGGGTGCGCCCCGGACGATCGAGGGCAGGCCGGGGAAGCCCGGCAAGCCGAGTCAGCCGACGCGTCCGACGCCGACCAAGACCGAGACGAGCGAGCCGCCGAGCAACACGCCCGAGCCGCCGCCGTCCGACGGTGGCGGGACCAACGCGCAGGAGCGCGAGGTCCTCGACCTCACCAACCAGGTCCGGGAGCAGAACGGCTGCGGCCCGCTGCGGCTGAACAGCGCCCTCGTCGAGGCCGCCGGCAAGCACGCCTCCGACATGGTCCGCCGCAAGTACATGGACCACACCAACCCCGACGGCCAGGACCCGGGCGACCGCATGCGCGCCGCCGGGTACAACGGGAGCAGCTGGGGCGAAAACATCGCCGCCGGCTACTCGACCGCCCAGAAGGTGGTCAACGCCTGGATGAACAGCGACGGTCACCGCGCCAACATCCTCAACTGCAAGTACAACCTGATCGGCGTCGGCTACGACTCCGGGCAAGTGAGCTCGAACGTGGGCCACGGGAGCTGGGTGCAGGACTTCGGCCGCAGCTAGGCCGTCGTACCGGGTTGTCATTGTGTCGACGACACCGACAGTGGCGCAGACGTTGTTCGAATGCCACAACGTCCGGCCGATTTCCGGCCGGTCACCGCGGGTAGATCCGTCCTTGTCGAAGTGTTCGGTCCGCTGTTCGGGGCCGGGCGAGACGGTTGATGAGGCACGTCTTGGGGGCGAGACAGTGAAGGGAACAACGACGTAAATGTCGTCCGACTCCGGTAGTGGCCGGCACAAACCACGCAGGAAGGCGACCCGCGCCCGGGGCACCCGGCCCGTCGAGGAATCCGCCCCACCGCCCCCGCCCGAGCCACCCCGCTACGCGCCCCGCGGCGGGGAGTCCCCCTTCTGGGCCAACGCCCAGCCGCGTGCCGACAGCCAGGCCTGGGCCGACACCCAAGCCCGCCTCGAGGCCCGCAACCGCGCCGACTCCACCCCGCAGTACGCACCCCGCCCGACGGTCGACAGCACCGTGCCCCTCAGCACGAGCTCGTCAGGCGGATGGGTCACGCAGACACCTGCGCCCGCTCCGACGCCTGCCCCGACCCGTCGATCCCGCCAATCGACGCCGGCCGAGGACCTCGCCGGACTCGGCGCCTGGGCCACCACTCCCCCAGAGCGCCCAGCCAAACGTCCGCCGGTCACCCCTGCGCCAGTCGAGACCGCCCGGTACCAGCCGACCGCACCCGAGACGAGCCGGTACGACGCGAAGCCTGCCGAAACCGGTCGACTCGACTCCACGCCGACCAGCCGGCTCGACGCTGCTCCGGCCGTGTCCGACCGCTTCGAGTCCACGCCGGTCGCGCCCAACCCGTCGTACACGCAACCGCCGGTGAGTGCGGTCGCGGACCCGCGGACCGCCCGAGGCACCAGCGAGCTGTCCGGCCCGCGAACCGCCGCGATCCGCGAGACCGCCGAGCGGGCGAACCGCCCCGCCCGGCAGGCAGCAGACAGTACGGCGGTCGACGCCGACGGGCGACCGATCTCCCGAGCCGCGAGGGGCGAAGGCGGCAAGCGCCGCCCGTTCGTCGCGGTCGCGGCAGTGCTGCTCGTCATCACCCCGATCTCGTGGATCCTCCTCCACCAGCCGCAAAACCAAGAGGCCGACGCCTCGCTCCCGATCAGCCGCGACGACTCCTACGTCACTCCGACCACCAAGCCGGTCGACGCGCCCACCACCCCGCCGAAGTCCCCCAAGACACCTCCGGTCACCCCCACCGCCCCGCCGACGGGTACGCCGACAAGCTCCGTCACCCCCACAACACCCCCGACCAGCGGCCCGACGGACACCCCCACCACCGTCCCCACCACCGGTACGTCGACCACCCCGTCGCCCCCCACCACCACCGACGGCCCGCAGCCGACCACCACCGCAACCAGAACTCCACCACCTCCGCCGCCCCCGCCCACGGACGACGGCAGTATGAACGGGGACGAGCTGCAGCTGTTCAACAGCATCAACCAGGCACGCAAAAACAAGGGGTGCGCGGAGCTCAAGCGCGACAGCAGCATGACCAGCAGCGCACGCGTGGACGCCCAGAACCGGGCCGACAGCAACACGGCCAACGACGGCGACACGGGCTCGAAGGCAACCGTTGGTGGTGACAGCATGTCCGCCGCCAAGGCCTACGACCAGATGCTGTCGGAGAACAAGGCCACCGTGCTCAACTGCGGATTCACCACCATGGCGGTCGGCAGAGGCACGAAGGGTTACAAAACCGGTCCCCTCTGTGGGTTGCTGGGGGTCTGCGAGAACAAGACCCGCGTCGCCTGGGTAGCCATCTTCCGCTGACCCAGCGCCCCTCCTCCCCGCCCGCACGGTGGGTTCGGTCGTGGGGGTGTACCGACGGACGGGTAGTGGTGGGCGCGCGGCTGGCGGTTGCCGCGGTGGGGGCGGGCGCGAGGGGTGGTTTGGGGGACGACTACCCGTTGGTCGGTACGGCGGGGGTGGGAGAACGCTCGGATCGCGGGTGTTGGGGGGTGGTTGGTGGGACGATGGGGGGAGGCGACGGCGGGAGGGTGCATGTTCGGGGATCGTGAACGTGGGGACCTGGATCCGGAGCGGCCGGCGCATTTCGGGATTCCACCGGATGCGCTGGCGGACGAGCGGCCCGATCGGCGGCCTGAGGAGGCCAAGCGGATGGGGTTGAGCCGGCATACCGAGGAGGGGGCTGTGCTGTCCTTCGCCTCGGGGCTGGATCGGGAGAAGACCGGGCATCGGCTGATGGCCTGGATTCTGCTGGTGACGTTCGCGGCACCGGCGATCTACGTGCTGTTCGCGCTGCTCTAGGCGAGGGCGAACTCCTGGCGGTGGCGTTGCGGCGTCGTACCCAGGACGGCATGGAAGTGGTGTCTCAACGCCGCGCTGCTGCCGAAGCCGCTGGCGGTGGCGACTCGCTCGACCGGATGGTCGGTGGTCTCCAACAACAGGCGGGCGCGGTCGAGGCGTTGCTGCAGGAGCCACGCCTGACCTGAGCTGCCCGTGCGCGCCCGGAACTGCCGTGTGAAGGTACGGCGTGACAGCGCGACCGCGGCCGCCCACTCATCCAGCGAGACCGGCTGATCGAGCCGCGCCCGCGCCCACACCATCGCCTTCTCGATCACGTCGTCCCCCGGATCCGGCGGCACCGGCACTGGGATGTACTGCGCCTGCGACCCACTCCGATGCGGTGCGATCACGATGCTGCGGGCCAACTCCTCAGCCGCCTCCACGCCGTACTGACGCCGTACCAAATGCAGGCAGCAGTCCAGCGACGCCGCCGTGCCGGCCGACGTCATCACGTCCCCCAGGTCCGACCACAAGACATCAGCCCGTACGACGACGTCCGGCTGCTGTGATTGCAGCTCCGCCGCCCAGCGCCAGTGTGTGACCACCTCACGCCCCGAAGCGATCCCACTCGCGGCAACGAGGAACGAGCCGACGCACAGGCCGAGCACAACAGCACCACGTGCGTGCGCGGTCCGGATCGCGGTCAGCAGCGTCTCGGACGGTACCCGGAACGGCTCCCAGCTCGGCAGGATCACCACGTCGGCGGTGTCCATGATCGACAGGTCATGCTCGACCGTGATCCCGAATCCGGCGTTGGTCCGGAGTGAACCCGGTTCCTCGGCGCACACGCGGACGTCGTACCGGCGCACCTCACCGCAGGGATCGCCCAGCACCAGCGACGGCACGGAGAGATGGAACGGGCTCATCCCGTCGAAGGCGAGGACGGCGACTGTGTGCATGGCCCGATCTTAAGCAACTATGGCTCCCGGGCCAATGGTCGACCGGGACGAGAACGCTCAGGATTGAGCCATGAAGATCACGCATATCGGTGGCCCGACCGCTCTGTTCACCTACGGCGGTCGCACGTTCCTGACCGATCCCGCCTTCGACCCGCCGCGCGAGTACGCGATGCCGGGCGGCCGGGTGATGACCAAGCTGATCGGCCCGGCGATCCCGGTGGCCGACCTCGGCCCGGTCGACGTCGTACTGCTGTCGCACGACGAGCACTACGACAACCTCGATGAGTCCGGCCGCGCACTGCTGCCGTCCGTCCCCACCGTCCTGTCGACGCCCGGCGCTGCGACCCGGATCGCGAATGTCCACGGCCTCGACGAGTGGGAGGCGTACGACGTCGACGGCATCACGGTGACCGCCGTACCGGCTCTGCATGGTCCGGAAGGCGCGGACGCCGTACTGGGTGTCGTCACCGGCTTCGTCCTGCAGGGCGCGGACCTGCCAACCGTCTACGTCTCCGGCGACAACGCGTCGGTCGACCTGGTCAAGCAGATCGCCGACCGGTTCGGTCCGTTCGACGTCGCCGTCCTGTTCGCCGGTGGCGCCCGGACCGTGCTGATGGACGGCGCCAACCTCACCCTGACCTCCGCCGAGGCCGTCGAGGCCGCTCACCTGCTCGCACCGGCCACGATCGTCCCCGTCCACACCGAGGGCTGGGCGCACTTCACCGAAGGCCCCGATCAGTTCGCAGCGACCTTCGCCGAAGCCGGCCTCAACGATCGACTGCAGCTTCTGGAACACGGAGTAGCCACCGAGGTTCGTTGACCCCTTGACGAACACGGAGCGTCACTCCTAGGTTGAGGGGCATCGGGCCGGGGGGAATCTGGCCCACTGTCACAAGGGGAACTCCGTGTTCGCACGACGCTTCGTCCTGCCCATTGCCGCGATCGCCGCGCTGGTGACGGCGACCACCACGCTCCCGGCCTCGGCCGCGGCACCGATCTTCCTGGTCGCCGGGATCCAGTACGACCCGGTCGGCCCGGATACCCGCACCAACGCGCATATCAACCTCGAATACATCAGCATCCGCAACAACACCACGCGTCCGCTGAGCCTGAAGGGCTACCGGATCCGGGACGCGGCCAGCCATGTCTACTACTTCCCGCCGACCTTCACCCTGAAGGCCCGCAGCACCGTCCTGGTCCACACCGGCAAGGGCCGCAACAGCGCGAACCACCTCTACTGGGGTTCCGGCAACTACATCTGGAACAACGACGGCGACACCGCGCGACTGCAGAACTCGCTGAACAAGGTCATCGATTTCTGCACCTACAAGGCCGTCGCCGGCCGGGCCGGACTCGCCTGCTAACCAATCCCGTGCCCGCGCCAGAACGACGTCAGGTCAACGGAACTGGCACCCTGCGCGGCGGCCTTGAAGCCGGCCGGGGTGGACACCCCGTGCCAATGGGCCTTCGCGTAGGACGCCAGCAGGCGCTCCATCGCCGGCGTACCGATCACGCGCTCCAACTCATGCAGCATGCACGAACCGTAGACATAGACGAACGTCCCGTACGACGTCTGGTGCGCACCCCAGTAGCCCATGTCCCGAGTGATTGCTACAGGCAACGTTCCGGGCCAGCATCCGACTCGGGCATCCTTCAGGAAGACATCGGTCGCGTACGTCGCGAACGCCTCGTCCAGCCAGGGATCGGCGTACTCGTTGTTGCCGACGATCCCGTACCACCACTGATGCGCGACCTCGTGCACCACCGGACTCTCCGGTGAGATGAGCAGCACGAACCCCGGATACTCCATGCCGCTGAAGGTGGCCCACTGGTCGTTCATGACGAGGTCGAGTTCATGATCAGGATAGGCGCCGAAGCGGCGACCGAATTCGTCGATCGAGGCAGAGGCCTCGGCCCTGGCGTCGTCCACCGCAGCCGCCGTAACAGTCGGCGTGGCCCAGGTGCGGATGATGACGCCACCAGAAGACTTGGCCTCCGAACTCCGGAAGGGCCCAGCCGCCCAGGCGAAATCCCTTACCTGCTTGGCGATCGCGACCCCATCGGACGTCACCCCAGTCGACGGTACGGCGATATTCCCGGTATGCGTCAACCGTACGGCGAAGTCCGCGGCAACCGTGTAGAAGCTCTCCCCGAACCCCTGATCGGACTCGAGATGCCACCCGGCCGCATCTCGCACAGCCAGCACCGGAAGCGCGTTCCCGAAGAAGCTGAACTCCCCCGAACGCCCGAACCGATCCTCGCGATCCGGCGCAGTGAGCTTCACGTCAAAGCTGATCGACGTCCGCTTCCCCGGTTCCAGCGGCTTCGGCAACGGAAACTTGACCACCGTGCAGTCACGCATGGCCGTGCCACCGGTGACGACCACTGAGCCGCAACCACGCGAGTTGCCCCACAACCGCACGTAGATCTCGGGCAGCGACTGCGCAGACGTGTTCGTGAAGCTGATCCGCTCCTGACCCGACCACGTCCGGCCGTCCGGCGTACCGGTCAATTGCACGTCGTACGACGGCACTCCCGGCGCCGGCGGTGTTGCCACCAGCAACGAGATAGGGGCTAGCAGCAACAACAGGAGCCGGGGCACAGCTCCGGACGTTACCCCTCAGGTTTGGCCGGATCGGTTCCGGCCGGGATCCATTCCTGTACCAAAATCTCATCACCGACAGCGATCGTCCCGCCGGTCAGCACGGCGCCCTTGATGCCGAAGCTGACGCCACCGCCGTACGCCGGTTCACGCCGATAGGACGCCAGCGTCCGGGTCGGCTCCGGCCCGGACTTCCGGCCGGTCTCCTGCTCGACGGTCGGCACCGCGCAGCGGATCCCGCGGGCCGAGTATCCGATCTCGACCGCACCGATCGACATCCGCAGTACGCGGTCCTCGGTATGCGGTTCGGACCAGCCGGAGACGACGATGTTCGGCCGGAAGCGGTTCATCGGGATCGCCTCGGCACCGCGCTCGACCATCCGCTCGTTCAGCCCGTCGAGCGACGACAGCGAGGTGATCATCAGCGCGTGCGCATCACCGAACCCGGTCTCGCCGCGATGCACACCCCACCCCGGCCGCTCGTGCTCCGGAGTGACCCGGACCAGCCCCACCGGCTGCCCTAGTCGCTCCGAGAACCACTCGTCCGCCGCCGGGTCCTGAGCCACTGCCCGCCCGAACCACGACTTGAACAGACTGACGTCGCGCCGCTTCCCGTCGTACCGGATCGGTACGGCGAGATCCGGGGCGCCCGGCGCGGAGAGCCGGATGACGTCGCCGGCGAGCTCGGCCCGGAGCGTCGCCATGGCCGGCAGCGTCCGCTGACTCTGGAAGGTCCCGTCGGTGTCGACCACCATGAAACCGCGGTCGCCGAGCAGCCCGCGCGGGCCAAGTTCGGCCTGCTCGACCGGCACTGCCGCCAGACCTTTGACCGGGTAGTAGACGAGGGCGGCGACGCGTGCGGCAGACATGCCTCCATCCTACGGCCTCATGTCACTTGAATTGTTCGTTCATGTTGACTTATGTTTGATCGCGAGGAGGTTGCCATGCAGCTCGAAGCGTTCGCCGGCGCCCTGCAGCGGGTTCGCCAGGATGCCGGTCTCACCTATCGCGAACTCGCCGATCACGCCCACTACTCGCACGCACACCTGGTCCGCGCGACCAGCGGGAAGCAGCTGCCGAGCTGGCCGGTGACTGTCGCGTTCCTGACCGGATGCGACGTACCGGCCGAGCTGCTGCCGATCTGGCGGCGGCACTGGGAGACGGCCGCTCGCGGCCCTCAGGACGTCAACGAACTACTGCGCGCGGCCGCCACCCCGCAGGACCTCGGAGCGGCGCTCACCGCGCTCACAGCGCCGCGTTCACTCCGGTCGCTGGAACGCCTCACCGGCATCCCCCGAGCCACCCTGCAGAGCTGGCTGCGGGGTGGCCGGGTGCCGCGACCGGACCGGCTCGATCAGTTCATCCTGGCGCTCGGCGCGAGCCGCACCGAGCGCCTCGCCTTCAGTGACTGCGTCGACCGGCTCGTCGGCTGACCGCGATCAGCACAGTCCCGGCCGCCACCAGGATCAACGCCATCGCGGCCACCCAGAACCCGAACGGGCTCCCGGTCTCCGGCAACTCGCCACCCGGCCTCGGCTTCGGCTTGCCTGGCTGATTCACCGTGGTCGTCACCGTGCTGCTGTTGTCCTTCGGATCCGGATCGGGCGTCACCGAGGTCGCGGTCGCCGTGTTCGTCACCGACTTGCTCGCGTACTTCGGATCCACCACGACATCGAGCACGATCACCGCCGTCTTGCCGGGATCGATCCGATCGATCGCGCACGTCAGCAGCTGCCCGGTCGCCTTGCACCGCGCCGGTGTCGACCGCAACCTCAGACCGCTCGCCAACTCATCAGTGATCGACACCTTGAGCGCCGCCGACGGGCCGTCATTGTGAATCGCGATCCGATACCGCAGTGACCCCCCGGCAACCACATCCGGACTGGACGCCGTCTTGTAGACCGCAAGATTCGCCGACCGCCCCGGACGCCCGCTGACCTTCGCCTCGTTGTTCGTGGTCACCGGGTCCGGCGTGGCCGACCCCACCCGTGCCACGTTCGCCAGCTCGCCACTGAACCCCGGTACGACGGTCGCCGTGATCGTGATGACGATCGTGGCCCCTTCCGCGAGGGACGCCGTACTGCATTGGACCGTCCCAGCCTCCGGAGCATCCGGCGCCCCTTGCGTTGCCGGTGGCAACAGAATGCACGGACCCTTCGCCGACACCTTGGTCAGACCGCGCGGCAGCTCATCGGTGACGACAACCTTGTGCGCATCGGACGGCCCGTTGTTCTTCACCGTTAGCGTGTAGGTCACCTGCTGCCCGGCGACCGGATTCGCCGGGACCATGGTCTTGGTGATGGCCAGATCCGCCAGCGCCGCGACCGGCGAGACACTCGTCCCGGTGTTGTTGTCCTTGTCCGGATCAGGTGTCGGTGAGGTCGCCGTCGCCGTGTTGGTCAGCGATGCACCGTCGTACCCGGCCGCGAGTTTGACCTTGATCGAGAGGATCACCTGCCCGATCGGTACGTCGCCCAGTGCGCAACGGACCGTGGACCCGTCGACCTGGCACGGCTTGACGGCCGACATGATGGTCAGCCCGGCCGGAATCGTGTCGGTGACGACCACTGACCGCGCGACCGACGGGCCGGTGTTCGTGACCACGATCGCGTAGTCGAACGTGCTGCCCGGTGTGACGGTCCCCGGCTCGGACTGCTTGGTCACCTGGACATCCGCGCTGGTCCCGACCGGGATCGTGACGGTCGAACTGTTGTTGGTGTCATCGGGATCCGGTACCGGCGAAGTCACCGCCGCCGTGTTCCCCAACGTCGTACCGGTGTAGGCGGAGTCGAGGGCCGCCGTGACCGCGATCGTCACCGAGTCTCCGGCAACGAGGCTGCCGAGTGCGCACTCGATCTTCGGTCCGGTGATCTTGCAGTCGGGCTCGACCTTGACGATGGTCAGCCCGGTCGGCAGCGTGTCGGTCAAGGCGACCGAGGTCGCGTCCGACGGCCCGTGGTTCACGACGGTGAGGCGATAGGTGACGCCGCCACCGGCAGTCGCCGACTTCTCGTCGCTGGTCTTGATCACCTCGAGATCGGCCGCCTGGTCGACCTTGGTGATGATCTTGCTCGTATTGTCCGAGTCGTTCGGGTCCGGCGTCGTACTGGTGACGCCGGCCGCGTTGGTGATCGGAGCGGTCTGACCTGAGTCGACCTTGACCCGGATCTGTACGACGGCATCCGCGCCCGGCCCCATCGCCCCGAGCGTGCAGCTCACCGCAGTGGTGCAGTCGCCGTTCGCACTGGTTGCCTCCAGCACCGATACGCCGGCCGGGAGGGTGTCGGTCACCGTGACGGCCTGCGCGGTCGACGGGCCGGCGTTGTGCACGGTGAGCGTGTACAGACCCTCACCGCCCGCGACCAGCGGTGACGGCGTCACCGACTTGGTGATCGACAGGTCGGCCGAGGCCGTGACCGTGGTGTCAGCCGTATCGCGGTTGTTGCCGTCGTTCGGATCCGGCGTCTGCGAACTGACCGTCGCGGCGTTGGTTAGCTTGCCCGGGGCAACAGCCGAGTCCACCTTGACGGTCACCGTGATGACCAGCGAAGCACCGGGCTTCAGGCGACCGGCCGGGCAGATGACCACTGGCTCCGCGACCGACGGGTCCTGCATGCAGTCGCCGACTGAACTGGATCCACGGACGTACGTCGTACCGGCGGGCAACGTGTCGGTGACCACAGCACCGATCGCGTCGGACGGGCCGGCGTTGCGAACCGTCAGCGTGTAGACGAGTTCGTTGCCTGCGACAACAGTCGCCGGAGCGGACTTGGTGATCGAGAGATCGGCCTGCGCCTGGACAGTCGTCGTACTGGTGGCCGTGTTGTCCGAGTCGGTCGGGTCCTCCGGCGTCTTTGCGCCGGCCGAGGCCGTGTTCGTCAACGCACCCGACGCTGTCGCGGGCGCAACCGTGCCGGTGACGGTGACCACGAAGCTGTCCCCCGCGGCCAACGTCGCCAACTCGCAGGTGACGCGCCCGTCGCTGACCTTGCAGGTCGCCCCACCGGTCGCCTCAGCACTCACATCCGTCACCGCAGCCGGTACGTCGTCGTCCAGGCTGATGCCTTGGGCATCGGACGGGCCGGCATTGGCAACGGTCAGTTTGTAGGTGATCGCCTCACCGGCCACGACCGGGTCGGGGCTGACAGTCTTGGTCAGCGTGATGTTCGCCTGCGCACCGGTGAGCAGCGTGTACGTCGCACTGTTGTTGTCGGCAACGGGATCCGGGGTCGGCGACGAGACCTTGGCCGTGTTGGCGAGTTCGTTCGGCGGGGTGCCGGAGGGGACGTTCGCCACCACGGTCACGGTGATTTTGTCGCCTGGGGCAACTGTTCCAACTGCGCAGGTGACCGTGCCGCTGGCTTCGTCGCAGGAACCCTGTGACGACGTGGCCGAGACGTACTTCAACGGAGCCGGAACCGGGTCGGTCACCGTGACCGACTGCGCGGCCGAGGGGCCGTTGTTGGTGACCGTCAGCGTGTAGGTGACGGGCCGACCGGCCTGGACCGGCGCCGGTTGGGCGGTCTTGGTGATCGCCAGGTCGGCACTCGGCTTGAGGTCGTCGGACGTGCGGCCGGTGTTGTTCGACTTCTCCGGATCCGGCGTCGACGAGGTCGCCGTGGCGCTGTTGGTCAGCGTGCCGGTTGCGGTCGTCGCCACTTGCGCGGTGACCGTGATGGTTGCCGTCGAACCATTACCAAGATCGCCGAGCGCGCAGCGAACCTGGCCGGACGGCACCGTGCAGGACCCCGCGGTCGAGTCGGCCGTTGCCTCGCTCAAGCCAGTTGGCAAGTCATCGGCAATCTGAACCGCACGGGCGTCGGACGGGCCGTCGTTGTGCACGGTGATCTGGTAGGTGACTGGCTTCCCCGGGACCACCGGCGAAGTCACCGTCTGCTTGCCAACCACCAGATCGGCCTTCGGATCACCAGGCGTGATGGTCGCCGTACCGGTGTTGTTGGAGGGATCAGGATCGGGCGTCGCACTGGAGACTGCGGCGCTGTTGGCCAGCGGACCACCCTGGTACGACGAGTCGAGGGTGGCCGTCACCTCGATCGTCAACGTGGCCTTGCCGGCCAGGGTCTCGACGAGACAGGTGATGTCTTGACCGGCCGCTGAACATCCGGCTGGGGCCGGTGCCTGGGCGTCGATGATCGTCAGACCGGCCGGGAGCGAGTCGGCGACGCGGACCTGCTGGGCCACGGATGGACCGTTGTTGGTGATCTTCAGCGTGTACTTGACCCGCTCGCCCGGAGCAGGGTTGCTCGGGGCAACCGTCTTCTCCAGTGCGAGGTCGGCGACGCGTGTCACCGGAGTGGTCACCGAGGCGGTGTTGTTGGAGGGGTTCGGGTCGGAGGTCGACGTGGTCGCGGTGGCGACGTTCGTCAATCCTGTTGCAGTGCTGGCGGCTGGGACCTTCACCACGACTGTGATCGAGACGCTTGAGCCGGAGGGGATCTCGCCGAGCGCGCACTCGAGTTTGTTGGTGCACGTACCTTGCGCGGGTTTGACCGAGACCAGCTCAACGCCGTCCGGCAGGGTGTCGGCGACCGCGACATCCTTCGCCGTACTCGGACCGTTGTTCCGGGCAACGAGTGTGTAGGTCAGCTCGGCACCGGCCGCGACCGGATCCGGCGTACCGGTCTTGGAGAGCTGCAGATCGGCCGACTCGGCGACCGGCGTACGGACCTCGTCGGCGCGGTAGGTGTACGGCTTGTTGAGGGTCTCGGCCGTGTAGTCGAGGTAGCCGGTGTTCACCACGGTGGTCCCGGCCGAGGGGCCGTCGAGGGTGACGCGGAAGCGGACCGTCGCGCTCTCGTTAGCGCCAAGACGGCCGCCGGTGGTCGCATTCGCTCCCTTGCCGACCCGGAAACGCACGGTTCGCGAGGAGCCGTCGTACTCGGCCTGGTCGTCTCCGGCCTGATCGGTCTTGGTGGTGGTTCCGACAGCGAGCGAGCCCGGCACGTACGTCGTATTCGGCGGCAACGCATCGCGGATCGTCGACTTGAGCGCGTCGTCGTCACCGGTGTTGCCGTAGCTGAGTGTGTACTCGAGGGTGTCCCCGACCTTCGCCGGGGCGTTGCCGGCTAGGTTGCGGACAGTCTTGGTGCCCTTGATCTTCGGTGCGTAGAGGTCGATCTGCGTGGTGAGCGCGGCCGGGTAGTAGAAGTCGCCGGTGCTGGCGAAGGTGAGCTCGGCACTGGTTGCGCTGTTGGCGAGGATGCCGGCGCCATCCACCACCTTCGCGTCCAGGCCGAGGTTGTTCACCGCGGACGGCGTGCGATCGTTGAGGTTCTTGCCGCCGTCGGTGACCCGGCTGCCGAAGAAGTTGGCCGACGGGTTCTGCACATCCGCGAGCCGGGTGCCGTTCACAGCGAAGTAGTCGCCGCTGATGCCGGCGTCGCCTTCATAGGTGACGCTGCCGAAGCGCGCGTTCACCGCGCCGCTCGGCGGAGCCAGGAAGCCCGAGATGCTGGTCTTGATCACGTCGCCGGTGGTCACGCGCGCGTAGCCGTTGAAGACGGTCAGGTCGCGCAGCGGCTCGCTCGAGTCCTCATAGGCGATCACCAGGCTCCAACCGGCATACCGATCGGCACCGGTGCCTGCGGCAACATCCGCACCCCAATATTCGCCGCTCCCAGCCTTCTCCACCACGTCAGTGACGTCGAGGTAGGACGAGTAGTCCTGGGTCGCGGCGCTGAGATAGTCGGTCCGCCCGGCGGTCATCGTCTGGTACGACGTGCCGCCCGGAACCTTGAGCTTGATCGTCTTGCCGTCACCACTGCTCGCCGTACCGCCGGTTCCCGCCGCGCGACTGGCTCCCCAGAACAGACCGGCGTACAGGACCTTCGCACCGTCGGGCACGCTGACTGTTGCCGCGGACGACGACTTCGTCGCGGCGTCGGAGTCCGCGTCGAGCAAGCGCATCGCCCACTCGTTGTTCGAGGCCCCTGTATTCCCGCCCGCGAGCGCGGCCTTGCAGGTCGGCGCCGAGGTGTCGCAGGTCTCCAACGCATTGCCGGTGATCCGGATCGCGCCGTTCGTCTGCGCACCGAACACCTTGCCGAAGGCGCGGATGGTCTCCGCCTGAGCTGTTGCCGTCGGCACCAGACCGAGTCCGGCCACGAGCAGCAGTGCAACCCCCAGGCGTAGCCGACCCATCCCAGATCCCCGTTCGTCGGTGGCGGGCGGACGCCGTCACCTACATATCACAGTCTGTAGTCTGTCAGCTACCTGCCGTGCAGGTGGTCAGGGACGAAATGTCCCCGGCGGCGCAGCGGGCGGGGTGAAGGCCTCGGCGTCGGTCAAGGCGGCTGCCTTCCCGGCGAGTTCGGCCAGCGGAGTCACGTCGTACGGCGGCTGTGCCTTCCGACCGGTCGCCGTCAGGTCGGGCACGGCATTCGGAGAGGCGACCAGGATGACGTTCCCGAAGCCCTTGCCGCGGAGGATCTTGCGCTCGGCCAGTACGACGCCGTCGCCCAACGCCGCTCGCACGGTGGCCGCCGTACGGCGAATGAAGGGGAGGCCGGCCGATCCGTCGATCAGGTTCGCGATCAGCAGGCCGGTCGGCCGCAGAACGCGGGCACAGTCGGCGAAGAACTCGGTGGTGACGAGGTTGGCCGGGACGGCTTCCCGCTCGAACGCGTCCAGGATCACGACGTCCATCGAATCGTCGTACAGGTCCTTGATCCCGGCCCGGCCAGTGGCGCCGCGGACCTTGATCCCGGAGCGCTTCGGCAGCGGCAGGCTCTCCCGGACGAACTCGGTCAGATCCTCGTCGGGTTCGAGCACGATCTGCCGGGACCGCGGTCGCGTCGTCGCGACGTACCGCGGCAGGCTGAGCGCGGCACCCCCGATATGGGTCACCGCGATCGGCTGCCGGCGGGACGCCATCGCGTCGAGTACGTCGGCGATCCGCCGCATGTACTCGAAGGAGAGGTGGGTGGGATCCGCCAGGTCGACCTGCGACTGCAGCGAGCCGTCGACGGCCAGGACATAGGTGCCGTCGGCCGCTGCTTCTACCGTCGCTGTCCCCGTGCCGACCTTGCGTTCCACCCACCCATCTTGTCAGTTACTTCGCCTCGGCCCGCTGAGCGACCGCGATGTCGGTGTTGTCGGTGAAGAGGCCGTCGATGCCGGTCGCCCGGTACGCCGCGATCTCGCCGAACAGGTTGCCCGAGTCCGACGGGACGGCGTCGCTGTCGAAGTTGGCCGGAAGGAAGTTGTTCTCGACCCGGAAGGTGTACGGGTGCACGACCAGACCGGCCCGGTGCGCGTCGGCGACCAGCGTGGTCGGCTTGCCGAGCTTGCCGTCGGCGGTGAACGGGATGATCTGCTCCTTGTACGGACCGACGCCGGCCGCGTACTTCGCCACGTCCTTCAGCCCGCTCGCAGAGGTGATGTCGGCGTACGTGCGCTTGTCACCGGCGACCGTGAAGTCGTACGGCCGGCCGACGGCGTCGGTGAGCTGGACCAGCGGGACCCGGAGCTGCTTGTGCAGGGCGATCAGGTTCGAGACCTCGAAGGACTGCACGAACACCTTGGCGTCCGGACGGTTCAGGCCGTTGCGGTTCAGCGTCTTGACCAGCTCGGGCTCGAGCGGGAGGCCCTGACTGCGGAAGTACGTCGGGTGCTTGGTCTCGGGGTAGATGCCGATCGGCCGGCCGAGCTCCCTGGACAGCCGCTTGGTCAGGTCGATGACCTCCTGGAAGGTCGGGATCTGGTAGCGGTCGTTGAACGCGGTGTTGTGCTGCCGGATCGCCGGGATGCGCTCCTCGGCGCGCAGCGTCTTCAGCTCCTTGAGGGTGAAGTCCTCGGTGAACCAACCGGTCAGCGAGACCCCGTCGAGCACCTTGGTCTTCTTGCGGTTCGCGAACTCGGGGTGCTTCGCGACATCCGTCGTACCGCCGATCTCCGGCTCGTGCCGGGTGACCAGGACGTGGTCCTTGGTGCTCACCAGGTCGGGCTCGATGTAGTCGGCGCCCATCCGGGCGGCCAGCTCGTACGACGCCAGCGTGTGCTCGGGCCGATACCCCGAGGCACCGCGGTGGCCGATGATGACGAAGTCGTCGCGGTGCTGGTAGGCGGAGCCTGCGACCTGAGCCTGGTCGCCGTTCTGCTGCTGGCCGGCGTGCTGGACCGCTTGGGGAGCCAGCAGGGTGGCGCCGACCGCGAGGGCCGAGACGGCTGCGGGGAGGAACCGCTTCATGGGACTTGCTCCTTACATGTCAGGGACTGTCGAGTACGGTGCGCCCCCACTGCGTCCGGCAGATGACGGCCCGGTGAACGAACCGCCGGGGATGTGAGCAAGTCGGTGGTGACCCAGGGTTGGGCGCGCCTGAGGATGTTGCTAGCGTCCGAAGGACAAAGAATGCACAGATTGGAGCTGTCGTGAGCATTACACCGGTAAAGGTGGCCGTCACCGGAGCCGCCGGGAACATCGGCTACAGCCTGCTGTTCCGGATCGCGAGCGGTGCCCTGCTCGGCCCGGACACCCCGGTGGAGCTGCGGCTGCTCGAGATCACCCCGGCGCTGAAGGCCGTCGAGGGTGTCGTCATGGAACTCGAGGACTCCGCCTTCCCGACGCTGGCCGGGGTCGAGATCGGCGACGACCCGAACGTCATCTTCGACGGCGCCAACGTCGCCCTGCTGGTCGGCGCCCGGCCGCGGACCAAGGGCATGGAGCGCGGCGACCTGCTCGAGGCCAACGGTGCGATCTTCACCGGCCAGGGCAAGGCGCTGAACGACCACGCCGCCGACGACATCCGGATCACCGTCACCGGCAACCCGGCCAACACGAACGCGCTGATCGCTCGCAGCAACGCGCCGGACATTCCCGCCGAGCGTTTCTCCGCGCTGACCCGGCTCGACCACAACCGCGCCCTGGCGCAGCTCGCCCGCAAGGCCGGCGTGCACGTGACCGATCTGAAGAAGCTGACCATCTGGGGCAACCACTCGGCCACCCAGTACCCGGACATCTTCCACGCAGAGGTCGCCGGCAAGGGCACCGCCGACTTCACCGGTGACACCGACTGGCTCGAGAACGACTTCATCCCGACCGTCCAGAAGCGCGGCGCCGCCATCATCGAGGCCCGCGGCGCCTCCTCGGCCGCCTCGGCCGCCGCCGCCACCATCGACCACACCCGCGACTGGCTGCGCGGCTCCGCCGACGGCGACTGGCTGTCCATGGCGGTTGTCTCCGACGGCTCCTACGGCGTACCGGAAGGCCTGATCTCGTCCTTCCCGGTCACCACCAAGGACGGCAACTGGGAGATCGTCCAGGGCCTGGAGATCAACGACTTCTCCCGCGCCCGCATCGACGCCTCCACCGCCGAGCTCGCCGAAGAGCGCGACGCCGTCAAGGCCCTCAACCTGATCGGCTGACACTGCTGTTCAAAGGCCCTCGCTTCCACTCGGGAGCGAGGGCCTTGTGCTACCTGCGGCGGGCGAGGTGAGCAGTGACCTCCGCGTCGATCTCCACGGTTTCGGGCAGCACCTCGAGGACCAGGCGGAACACCTCGTCCCGGACGGCGGGCTCCAGCAGCACGTAGGCCGACACCGTCGAGAGATGCCCGATGTAGTCCTGAGCACTCAGCAGCAGCCGCCGCTCGACCACCGTCTGCCGGACATCGGTGAACCACTCCGACTGCTCGAGCTCCGAACCGGGCCAATCCATCGAGCGCTCCGCAGGCGGGCGCGGGTCGGGCGACGGCACATCGTCAGTCTCCAGGTACGGCGCACGCGCCACGCGCACCGCCTCCCTGAGATCCAGGTCGGCCAGCTGGATCGGCGACGCGAACGAGGTAAACACCCCACCCGGCCGCACGAGCGCAGCCATCCGCTCCCACCGGCCCTCCGGGTTGGTCCAATGAAGCGCGGCCGCCGAGTACACCAAGTCGTACGACGTATCGAGCGGCAGATCCTCGAACGCACCCTGTACGGCGGTCACGGTCGCCGGAAGGTGCTTACGCAGTTCGGCGAGCATCGCCGCGTCCGGCTCAGTCGCCGTGACCGCGATCCCTCCCCCCGCAAACACGCGCGTCGCCTTGCCGGTCCCAGCGCCGATCTCGAGAGCAGTCCGAATCGGCCCACCCGCGTACGCCGTCACCACCTCGAGCAGTTCGTCGGGATACCCAGGACGGAACTGTTCATACGTCTCCGCCACAGCCCCGAAACTCAACGCACGCTCAACCATGCCCAGCATCCTGACACCTCGCCCCTCCCCACCGCCTGCCATTTGTTTGGCTAGCGCGAGGCGGTGCCGTCGGTTGTTTGGGCTAGCGCGGGGCGGTGCCGTCGGTTGTTTGGCTAGCGCGGGGCGGTGCCGTCGGGCTGCGGAAGCCCCAGCGATGACGCTGCCCACGACAGGTCGATCTCGATCAGCCGGATCATCACCGGGACCAGCCAGTTCGGCAGGGACTCGTGGAGAACGCGATAGGCGAGTGTGGCGGCACCAGCGGCAGCCCAGGGTGCGCCGCCCGGCATGACGTCGTACGGAAGGGCCCCGCCTTCGAGGTACAGAGTCGGAAGCAATCCGGCCAGATCATGGTCGGCGCTGCCGCGTGAGGTGTGGCTCCAGTCGACGAAAACCACCCGCTCGCCGTCGATACAGATGTTGTCGCTGCGCATATCCCCGTGCACGAGGCTCTCTCCGTCCTCATCGCAGCGGGATTCGGCGGCGATGAGCTGCGGCGCCGCGTTGTCGAGCCACTCCGCTGAGCACAGCTGCAGTTCGAGGAAGGCCGGTCGGTCCGGGCCGGACAGTAGACCGGGCCAGCGAGCGTGCGTTCGCGGTGTGGGTGAGAAAACGTCCGGCGCCTCGATCCGGGAGAGATCGGCGACAGCGGTGAGCAGGAGATCGATATCGCCGGGGCGCCAATTCACACCCTGATGGCCGGCCGGCCAGTGCGCCCGGCTGAGATCTTCAGTGACGAGAATCGGGCGGCCAGGCTCGTCGAGCCACGCGATGATCGTTGGCGCGAACCGCTCGGGAACGTGCTGCAGGGAAAGGTGTTCGGTACGGAGCCAGCGCTCGGTATCGTCATCGGTGGCCGCTTTGACGAAGACGCGCGTACCGTCCGCCAACCCGACCGAGTACCGACTCGCCCCCGACCAACCAGTGTCGGGGACAGCCCACGTCGTGGTCGCCCGACCCAGTGCCTGTTCGACCCGGCGTCGGATCTCGGCATCGGGTTCCTCCGGCATCAGTTCCTCCCAGGGTCCACACATCTACGCCGTCAGGGTCCAGGCGTCTACGCCGTTGCAGATTGCGATTCTGGCAGAGAATGCGTGGCTACGAACCCTTTCCGCGCTTGGTCGGCTGAGCCTGCTTCAGGTGTCGCCTCCACGACCCACGCAACTATCACCGATGTCCTGAGACATCACGCCGCTCCGATTGGGCTCTGTGCTACCTCAAGACAGAACCATCACCGCGGTCCTGACACATCACACCTCCGATCAGCCTGTTCCGATCAGCCTGTTATGTCTCAAGACATAGGTGACAGTTCTGGATCAGGACATCGGTGACACTTCCGGGGCGCTTGGTGGTGACACTTCGGCACGGCCTGCAGGAGCATGTCCTTCCGGATCTGCCGAATTGAGTGTGTTGGCCGTGCATGGCTGGTAGAACTTCTGTGGGTGGCTTGGATGGAGGGTGACAGAACATGACAGTGGACGGCGCGGACCTCCCGAGCAGTTCTCGTACGGCCCCTGCTCGACGGACGACGCCTGCACCCGTCACGGCACTGTTCCTCGCGCTATTGCCGGTGACGTGGGTCGCGTTTGACGTGCTTGCGCTTGAACTGTTCGGTGCGAGCGACTCAGCCATGGGGTCACTCCTGTTCGCAACGCTCTTGAGCTGGGCAGTGGTCGGCGCAGACTCTGCGGCGCTACGCAGGGCGGGCGTACAGGTCTCGGCGTGGTGGGGCATCCTGCTTCTCCCCGTCTATTTGATCCTGCGTACGAGGCGTGCGCGCAGTTCGCTAGCAGTCCCTGCTGTGTTCTTTGCTCTCGCGGTGGCATACCTGGTCTCCGCCGATCTCATCCTGGACCGGCTCGACCTACCCTGACCTCGGTCGCAAGCGCAACGAACGCTGCAAAGAGTCCCCCCGACCGCGACTCCGGTTGCGTCCAGGAACGTCCGGATCTAGCCGCGATCCGCGCGGCCTGCCGATGTCCGGGAACCATCAAGCCCGGAAGGTCTCGCCCTTCGTCGGCCATGCCGGATCTGTCGAGACCAAGGGGTCGTCGGAGTAGTCGTCGAACGCGTATCCGCCCTCGGCTAGGAGACGATCAACAAGGTCACGCATCTCGGCTTGGTAGTCCCCGCGACCGGAAACACGAACCTCGACCCAGCTCCCCGCGAGTTCATTCCTCACCTGCCGCAGGGAGTCCACATCGGACGCGGAGAACGAGTTCCTCGTCCTCCAACACGTGGATTAGGTCTTGCGCAGATTCGTTGTGGGTCAAACTGATCTCAAGGCGTCGATCGGCAACCCGAACCATTCCGACCCTGCGCGGTCGCCAACGTTATCGAGCAGGACGTCAGCCGACGCAGATCCATGCCTGGGAACACCTGCACTGACCTCATGCGACAGTGTCTCAGCGGCGCACCCAGGCGTCCGCACATGCCGCCGAGCGAGCGCGTCCGGTCGGCCCGAGCACATGCCTTGGTTGGCCATCAGTGTCACCGATGTGTTGAGACAGAACTGTCACCAATGTCCTGAGGCATCACACTGTTCCGATCAGCCTCGATTTGGGGTATTCGAACACTTGTTCTACTGTTGGCGTATGACCAGTCGATCGATCTGCGCCACCGACGAGGAGCTGTACGCCGGCTATCTCGCCGCGCAGCCCGATCTGGACCCGCCCCTCGAGCAATGGCACGACTACCCCGACTCCTCGCCCCCGTACGACCCCGATGACCCGGACGCGATCGTGGCTCTCAGCGCCGACGACCTGTTCGGCGAGCCCTACCAGGCCAACAAGGTCGACGATCTCGAATGGGAACTGTGGTCCGGCGTCGACCAGGACGAGGCCGAACGCGAGATGCTGCGCCGGTCCGCGCCGGCCTGGGTGTTCCTGCCCCCAGGCGGCGAACTCGCCACCGCACTCGAACCGGTACGCCCACAGACCGAGTCCCCGATCGTGCTGATCGAGTTGATGAAAGCAGCAGCACGACTCGCCTCCTGGGCCGAATCGATGAAGGCAGGAGCGATGGCCACGTTCTTCCGCCAGCGCAAAGCCCAGTACGCCGACAACCCGCGACCCGCCCAGACCGATTCCTCCGGCCGGCCCGTCGACCCCGAACGGTCCTGGGCCGCCGAGGTCGGCGCAGCCCTGCACCTGTCCGCAGACACCGCCGTCCACCACATCGAGACCGCACTCCACCTGACCGGACCACTGTCAGCCACCAACACCGCACTCCGATCCGGCGCCCTGTCCTGGTCCAAGGCCCTGTCGATCTCAGAAGCCACCCGCAACCTGCCCGACGAATCAGCACAAGCAGTCGAAGCACACGTACTGCGGCGCGCGCCATCCCAGACCCACGCCAACCTGCGCAAATCCCTACGCCGCCAAGTCGCCAAACACACCGCCGCCGAACAAGCCGACGAACACCGCGAAGCCCTCCGCGAACGCACCTGCAAAATCGTCCCCCTGGCAGGCGGCATGGCCGGCCTCTGGATCGTCCACACCGCCGACAAGATCCAGCAAATATGGGTCGCCGTCCAAGCCATCGCAGACCTCTCCAAACGCCCCACCAACCCAACCACCACCAGCAGCACCGCTCCCAGCACCGGCTTCAACCCCAGCAGCACCGGCCCCAGCACCGACGCCGGGCCCACTACCGACGCCAACCCCACCAGCAACCCCGGCCCCGCCACCGACGTCGAACCCACCACCGACGCCAGCCCCACCACCGACGTCAGCCCCACCGCCGACTTCGAGCACGCTACGAACCCCGCCACCCCGAACGAGGCCGACACCAACGCTGCGACAAACGTCAACACCAGCGCGACCCCCGATCGCGAGCCCAGCCCGGCGACCGAGACACCTGGCGTCAACACAACACCTGACACCGGCAACTGCACCGGTAGCGGCACCAGCACCGGTAGCGCCATGGGTAGCGGTAGCGGCAGCGGGAGTGCCATGGGCACGGGCACGGGCACGGGCACGGGCACGGGCACCGGCACCGGCACCGGCACCGGCACCGGTAGCGGCGGCAGCGGCAGCGGCAGCGGCACAGACGCCGACACACTGGCCGATGAGGCCCTGGGCAACCATTCTGATCCCGCCACCACGAACACCGAGCCCGGACAGCAACCACGCCCACGCGACGAACGCACCGCACCACAACGCCGAGCCGACGCCGTGACCGACCTGTTCGAGCACATCCTCCACAACGGACTCGACTGGCTCGGACGCCGACTACCCGACCAGCACAAAAGACGCCCACACATCGAAGTAGTCATCCCAGCCAGCACCCTGCTCGGCCTGGACAACGACCCCTGCGAACTCACCGGCTACGGACCCATCCCCGCCGACCTCGGCCGCCGCATCGCCGCCAACGGCACCTGGCGCCGCCTCCTGACCGACCCCATCAACGGCACCGTCCTGGAAGCCTCAACCACCCGCCACGACCCCGGCACACTCGTCAGCGAAACCCTCCTCGCCCGACACCCCGTCTGCGCCTGGCCCGGCTGCAACCGCACCTCCCGCGAATGCGACCGCGACCACGGCACCCGCTTCGCCATCTCCGGAACCACCAGCCTGGCCGGACTCGCCCCCTACTGCCAATACCACCACCTCATCAAAGACACCCCCGCCTGGGGCTGGCACACCCAAAACCACCCCGACGGATCAATCACCCTCACCACACCCACCGGCCACCGCTACACCACCGTCCCACCCGCCCGCGGCCCGATCCAACACCACCAACACCAAGCGGCACAGACACGGCGATCCCCCACTGACCCACCCAGCTCCGCAACGCATCCACCGACCGGCGGCCGGATGCAGGGATCGCCAAGCACTCCAGAACCCGCAGCCGACACCAACTCATCGGACCCGCCACCATTCTGACGAGTAACGCCCCCACCCGAGCCACCGCGCAAAGAAGTACCCCCACGCCAACCAGTACCGCCACGACCGGACTCGACGCCTTGCGTACAACCCGACCTGTGCGCGTGAACCTGTGGTGCGCCCGACCCTGGGGCGCCCGACCTCGCGATGCGTCTGACCCCCTGGTGCGCGCGAACCTGTGGTGCGCCTGGCCCCGCGATGCGCCCGACCCCTGGTGTCCCTGTCCCGCGATGCGCACGAACGCGCGATGCACTGCCCGCCAGCACGACAACCAGTGCCGCGGCCCGGTCATCACTCGCCTATGAGCCAGCCAAGTCTCCGGCGGCCCTGGGACCGGCCGTTGGCCTTGCAGGTTGCTCTCCGCCTTCCACAACAGGCGGGAAATGTTCACCCTGCCTGTTCGGGTCTGGAGGTGCGTTACTGCCAGCCGCAGGGGGCGGAGAGGCCACCGAGGATGCGGGTCCGCTCCGGGCGCTGCCAGGTACCAACGATGATGTTGGCCGTGAAGGTGTGGCCTGGCGGGTAGGACTGGCAGTCACCTAGCCCCGCAACACCGACCTGAGACTCGCACAGGTCTTCGGGCCACACCCGAGTCTTGGCGGCGCCGGCAGTCGTGCGTCCGGAGGAAACTGTCGCCCCGCGGGCAGCCGCCGCCGGAAAGGCGGCGGCTGCGTTGGGTTACTTCAGGTGATAGGCGGAGATGACCGATTGGTCGGTGGTGTTGCCGGCTTGGTCGGTGAGGTGGGCTCGGAGAGAGACCGTGGGCCCGGCCGGCGTAGTGAAGGTGGCCGTGTAGCCCGTTGGGGTCCTGCGGATCTTGGCGGCCGCCCAGGTGGCGCCGTTGTCACCGGAGACCTCGACCTTGAGGCACTTGAGAGTCTTGGCGCCGTCGACCACGACCGGGAGTTCGGTGACCGCTGTTCTGGGGGTCTGGTTCTCTCGGTCGACCTTCGGCTGGAAACGCACGGTGCTGATCGGCAGGTCCGTTCGGGTCGTGGTGGCGGCCGAGGTGAAGGTTGCCGTCACGTCGACCTTGGTGGCGAAGCCGGTGGACGACTTGGTGCCTGAGGTCACGAACTTGTACGTCGACTTCTCCGCCGGCAGCCCGTCGACGATGATCGAGCCGAAGGATTCACCACCGGACGCAATCTGCACCCCGTTGCGGTAGAGGGTGTTGGTGAAGGAGTCCGAGCCACTGAAGTCGGCGTGGCCGTCGGCGTCGCCGTGGTTCATGATGAACACGCCGAGATGTCCGCCTTCACATGTTGCCTGGAAGACGCGCGGCCCGAACGCCGCCGCGTTCCAGCGCACGTGGTAGGTCCGGCCGGCCCGGTAGCGCACCGGCCTGGCATCCTGCAGGGCGGCGATCCCGTCCATCGGCTGTTCTACTCCAGACAACCAGCCGCTGGGCAGATCGTCGTAGTAGTAGCGGATCGGTCGTGTGTTGTCGAAGCTGGTCACCCGCGACATGCTGACTCCGCCGGTCTCCGCCCAGGCCACGACGCCGATCTTGTGTCCGGCCGGTCCGTTCACTGTCGTGTTGACGACGGCCAGGTCGCTCTTCCGTACGGTGCGTTGGTAACCGGTGACGAACTCGCCGGGCTGGGTCTGCGCCAGCGCGTACATGTAAGGCGAGTTCTCGAAGGGAACCGGGCCGTCGCCCCGGACACCCCACAGCGAGGTCACGTGTCCCGTCATCTCGGCAGCAGTCAGCTTCGGACCGGTGCTGAGCGTGTAGAGACCGTTCGCGTTACTCGCCGAGGAGAACCCCTCTACGGCAGGGTTTTTCGACCGACGGAAGTAGCCGGCCTGTGAGTCGGCCTCGCTCGCCCCGCTCTCGGGCGCGGTCAAGGTGATCGGTTCGGCCTTGCGGGCATCGAGAACCACGGTCCGGTCCGCGTCGGTCTTGACGCTGGGCGCGACGAGCTTGAGACCGATCCAATCATCGGGCGCCTGCTCGAACTCCTGGTAATCGTCGATCAGGTACTCGCCCTTCGGCAGCCTGAGCTTCAGGGTTCCGTCGGTCTCATGCCACGTCAGCTTGCCGGTGCCGATGTCGAAGAGCGCGACGGTGTAGTCGGACGGTGCGCCGTCCCGGGCAATCGTCTGCACAGTCACGGTGTGCGACTCGATCTCCTTCTCGGCACCGACCGGTACGACGACGGTCTGCCCGCCGCCGGTCGCGGTGATCCAGCCGGAGTAGAAGCCGTCCGCACCGTCGTGCTTGGTGTTGGAGGTCACCTGCACCGACGCGGTACCGCCAGCCGGCACTGTGATCGTGCTGGCATTCAAAACCAAGGCATCCGCCGGCGCCGGGCTACCGCTCGGAGCGTTGTACGACGTCGCGAGGTCCAACGTGACAGGCGCGTCGCCAAGGTTGCGGAAGGTCAGCGGCTTCGTGACCGGCTCATCGTCGGTGTGCGGGTACGACGCCAACCCGAACGACAAGCTGCTTTCCGAAGCGATCACGTTCAGCTTGATCGCCGTCGTCAGGTTGATCCGGCCAGCACCCTGCTCGAACGCGGTCTGATCCGCAGCAACCTTCGCCGAACCCATCAACGCGCTCTTCAGCTCACCCGCCTTCCACGACGGATGCTCCTGCGCCAGCACCGCAGCAGCACCAGCCGTGTGCGGCGTCGCCATCGACGTACCAGACAACCGCAGGTACTTATCGCCGACCGGCTCGCCGATGCTCGAGTCCTTCGACTTCGCCGCGACAATGCCCACACCCGGCGCGGTGACGTCCGGCTTCAGCGCGCTGTCACCGATCCGCGGCCCGCGGCTGGAGAAGTCGGCCAAGTGGTCCTGCCTGTCGACCGCACCGACGGTCAGCGCAGCATCCGCACTGCCCGGGGACTCAACCGTTCGGTCGCCGTCCCCGCTGTTGCCGGCGGCAACGACAAACAGCGCGCCCGTCTCCGCGGTCAGCCGGTTCACGGCCTCCTCGATCGGATCGATCTCAGGAGTGTCCGGACCGCCGATGCTGAAGTTGACGACGTTGGCCTTGACCTCTTTGGTCGCCCACTCCATCCCGGCCAGCAGGTCGGACTCGTAGCAGCCCACAACCCCGCAGACCTTGCCGTCGTACAGCTTGGCGTCCGGCGCGACACCCTTGTACTTCCCGCCCGACGCGGCACCGGTGCCGGCGATCGTCGACGCGACATGAGTGCCGTGCCCTACGAGATCCTCAGCAGCCTCGGTGGTGAAGTTCTTCTCCCCGGCAACCTGCGTCGCCAGATCCGGATGCGTCGCATCGATCCCGGAATCCAGTACGGCGACCGACACGCCCTTACCCGTATACCCCGCGGCCCACGCGTCCGGACCACCGATCTGCGGCACCGACTGATCGAGCGTCACCTGACGCTTGCCGTCCAGCCAGATCTTGCCCGAAGCCGTAGCCAGGAACGAACCCGCCTTGGCCTTGTCCACCTCGACGGCTGCGCCGTTGATCGACGACAACTGCCGCGTCACCTTCGCACCAGCCGGTACGACGCGCTTCGCCCTCCCCTGATACGTCGCCAGCACCGGGATCACCTTCGACGAGGCATCGTCGTACCCGGCCTTCATCAGTCCGGCCACGTCGAACAGTCGGTCGTCCAGTTGCCCGTCGCCGACGGCCTTGATCGCATCGGACGGGATCACGTACGAGTGACCCTTGGTTTGGTAGGTCTGGAAGCGGACGCGCTCTCGCCCTGCACCACGCGCTATGGACAGCTTCGTCGGGTCGCCACCGTGCAGTACTACGCGGTCACCGGTGATCAGCGTGACCTGGACGTCTCTTCCAGCAGGTATTGCTTTCCCAGCAGGGGCTGACGATTCAGCTGCCCGTGCATGCGCCGCGGACAAAGCGAGACCCGCGATCACCAGTGCGGCAATCGCGGGTCTCGTTCTCGAACTTCGAGCCATGGAAGGCCCTCCCAGGTCTAGGTCAGGTGACGAACCGAAGACGGATCGACCCAGACCTGGGGTTGCATGCTCAGCGAATCTTGTAGGCGTTCACCACCGACTGCGTGGTGTTGTTGCCGGCCTTGTCCGTCACCGACGCCCGCAGCGAAACCCCAGCACCAGCGGGCGTTTCGAACACCGCGACGAAGCCCTTGCCGGCGCGATGCACCTTCGCGGCCTTCCACGTCGTACCGCCGTCACCCGACACCTCGACCGTCAAAGCCTTGACCTGCGAGGCTTTCACGCCGTCGACGACGACCGGCAGGGCCGTCACCTTGGTCCGGGTGGCGAGGTTGTGATCGTCGACCTTCGGCTGGAAGCGGACCGTGTTGATCGGGGCGAGGGTGAAGTCGGGGGTGGCCGCCGAGGTGAAGGTGGCGGTCACGTCGACCTTGGTGGCGAACGGCGAGGCCGACTGGGTGCCGGTGGTGACGACCTTGTACGCCGTCTTCTCCGCCGGCTGCCCGCCCGCATCGACGGATCCGAAGCGGTTCGAGGTCGCGATCTGCTCGCCGTTGCGGGTGAGGACGGTGCTCGCCGAATCGGTCTTGATGTATCCGGCGGCACCGCTCGCATCACCGAAGTTGCCGAGGGAGACCCCGACGCCGTCCTGGTACCGCAGCACGTCGCCCTCGGGACCGAACGCCGCCGCGTTCCACAGCTCGTGATAGGTCCGGCCGGCGCGGTAGGACTTGAGGTCACCGTTGAGCTCCCACCTGCCCCGGAAGTCCTCGTCGGTACCCGCTTCCTGGAGGCTCGAGGACCACCCGGCCGCCGCGTCGACGTAGTACTGGATCGATCGTGGCGTGTCGAGGTAGATCGCGCGGGCGGAGGACCAGCCGACCCCTTCGAGGGTCGGGAACATGAAGGCGATCGCCTGCCGGTCGGAGCTGGTGTTCACCTGGGTGTCGATCACGGCCAGGTCCTTCGGCCGCACCGTTCGGTGGTACCCGGTCGGGAACTCGCCCGGGGTGCGCTGCGCCAGTGTGTACAGGTACGGCGTGTTGATGAAGAAATCTTCCGCGCCCGGGACACCCCACTGCGACGCGAAGTGCCCGACCATCTCGGTCTCCGGCAGCTTGGGACCGGCGCTCCAGGTGTACACGTCACCGTTGCCGAAACCTCCCAGCTCCGAGCTGTACCTTGCGTTCGTCCCCGGCTTGGTCCGGTCGAACCCGATGGCTGAGGTCGCCTGCTCGGCGCCGGCCCTCGGCGCGTCCGTCTCGACCACCTTGGCCTTGCGGGCGTCGAGGACGACGGTCTGGTCGGCGTCGATCTGCACCTGCGGATCGACCAGTTCGAAGAAGATCCAGTCCTCCTCGCCCCGCTCGAACTCCGAGAACTGGCTGACCAGGTACTCGCCCTTCGGCAGCTTGGCCTTGACCTGGCCGTCCGCGTCCGGGTCGTAGTACTCGGCCTCGCCCGTGTCGACGTTGTAGACGGCGACCTGGTACGTGTACTCGGACGGCTTGCCGTTGTAGGAGATCGTCTGCACGGTCAGCGTGTGCGACTCGACCTCCTTCTCGACACCGACCGGTACGACGACCGTCTGGCCACCGCCCGTGGCCGTGATGCGGCCGGAGTACAGGCCATCGGGCCCGCTGTTCTTGGTGTTCGAGGTGACCTGAACGGCAGCGGTCCCACCCGCAGGCACCGTCACCGTGTTGGCGCCCAGAACCAGCGCGTCCGCCGGAGCCGCGGCACCAGTGCCGTCGTTGAAGGTCGTCGCGAGGTTCAGCGTGACGGGAGCGTCGCCGAGGTTGCGGAAGGTCAGCGGCTTGGTGACGGGCTCATCGTCGGTGTGCGGGTACGACGCCAACCCGAACGACAAGCTGCTTTCCGAAGCGATCACGTTCTGCTTGATCGCCGTCGTCAGGTTGATCCGGCCGGCACCCTGCTGGAACGTCGTCTGGTCCGCAGCCACCTTCGCCGAACCCATCAACGCGCTCTTCAGCTCACCCGCCTTCCACGACGGATGCTCCTGCGCCAGTACCGCGGCAGCGCCAGCCGTGTGCGGCGTGGCCATCGACGTACCGGATAGGCGCAGGTACTTGTCGCCGACCGGTTCACCGATGCTCGAGTCCTTCGACTTCGCCGCGACGATGTCCACACCAGGCGCAGTCACGTCAGGCTTCACCGCGCTGTCGCCGATGCGGGGACCGGCGCTGGAGAAGTAGGCGAGCGCGTCCTGCTTGTCGACGGCGCCGACGGTCAGGGCCGCGTCCGCACTGCCGGGCGACTCGATCGTCCGGTCGCCGGTCCCGCTGTTGCCGGCCGCGATCACGAACAGGGCGCCGGTCTCCGCGGTCAGCCGGTTCACGGCCTCCTCGATCGGATCGATCTCAGGAGTGTCCGGACCGCCGATGCTGAAGTTGATGACCTTGGCCTTGACGTCCTTGGCCGCCCACTCCATCCCGGCCAGCATGTCGGACTCGTAGCAGCCCTCCTCGACGCAGATCTTGCCGTCGTAGAGCTTCGCGTCCGGCGCCACGCCCTTGTACTTCCCGCCCGACGCGGCACCCGTGCCGGCGATCGTCGAGGCCACGTGCGTGCCATGGCCGATCACGTCATCGGCCGACTCGGTGGTGAAGTTCTTCTCGCCCGCAACTTGCGTCGCCAGATCCGGATGGGTCGCATCGATACCGGTGTCCAGTACGGCGACCGATACGCCCTTACCCGTATACCCAGCGGCCCACGCGTCCGGACCGCCGATCTGCGGCACCGACTGGTCGAGCGTCACCTGACGCTTGCCGTCCAGCCAGATCTTGCCGGAAGCCGTAGCCAGGAACGAACCCGCCTTGGCCTTGTCCACCTCGACGGCTGCGCCGTTGATCGACGACAACTGCCGCGTCACCTTCGCACCAGCCGGTACGACGCGCTTCGCCCTCCCCTGATACGTCGCCAGCACCGGGATCACCTTCGACGAGGCATCGTCGTACCCGGCCTTGATCAGTCCGGTGACGTCGAACAGCCGCCGGTCGAGCCGCCCCGAGGAGACGTCCTTGACGACGTCGGCCGGGATCACGTACGAGTGGTCCTTGGTCCGCTGGGACTGGAAGCCGATGCCTTCGCGGCCGGGGCCTGCCTGGACGGTCTGCTTGGCCGGGTCGCCGCCGCGCAGGAGCACCCGGTCGCCGGTGATGAGGGTGACCTGGACGTCTTTTCCAGCAAGCGCCGGCTTGGCGGTCGGCTTCGCGGCCGATGGAGCCGGCGGCGCAGCCACAGCCTGGCCGCTCAAACCTGTCAACGCAAGACCCGCCACCGCCAGTACGGCGATCGCAGGTCTCGTTCTCGAACTCTGAGTCACGACGGGATCCTCCCCAGAAGTCTGATGATTCTGCTGCACAGAAACGCACTGAACCGCGGCCGAGGTTGCATGCCCGGAGCTATTCGATGGGGATCGAACAGCTCCGGACCAGTTACCTCAGCGGATAGGCACCGATCGTGGTCTGGTCAGTACTGTTGCCTTGGGCATCTACTACGTGGGCCTTCAGCGAGATCGTCCTCGCCCCCTTCGGGGTGGCGAAGATGGCCCGGTACGAACCGCCGGACCGCACGACCGACGCCCGCTGCCAGGTCTTGCCGTCGTCGCCGGACACCTTGAGCTCGACCTTCTTGACCGCAGGCACGGCACTGCTCGGCTGCGCGACCAGGGAGAACGGCAGGACGGTCACCGGCGTACGGTCGACGACATTGAACTTGTCGACCTTCGGCTGGTAGCTCACGCCGACCAGCGGCAGTAGTGTCTGCCGGATGGTCGCTGCCGACGAGAACGTCCAGCTCAGGTCGGTCCTGGTTGTGAACGCCGCCACCGACGGCCGCGTCATCGAGGTCTGGAACGTGTACTTCGCCTTGCCGGGCGGTAGGTCCGTGGCGGAGACCTCACCGAAGAACGGGCTCTCGGCGATCACCTTGCCGTCGCGCAGCAGCTTGCTCGACGCGCTGTCGGTCTTGGTCGAGCCCTGGTTGCCGTCGGCGTCCCGCAGGTTGTCGACGAGGAGCGTCAGTTCGTTCCCGGTCCGGACGGCGGACCTCGGTCCCGGGGTGAAGACGGCCGCGTTGAACCGCTCCTGGTACTTCTGACCGGCCCGGTACTGCCTGACCGGAGACAGCAGCGTGGTGAAGATCTGCGGGAACGGGTTGTCCGGGTCCGGATTCGGTAGCACCTCGCGGATCATGCTGCTCCACTGGGCCGTCCGGGCGTCGACCAGCACCTTGATCACGGCCGGCTGGTCGTACTGCAGGCCGATCGCCGAGTCGGCGACCGAGGAGAACACGGCCCGATCGAGGGGTCGGTCACTGGCCGCGTTGATCCGGAAGCTGATCTCGGCCAGATCCTTCGGCTGCACGTTCCGGGTGAATCCGGTCGGGACGAACCCCGGGAAACTGTTCGCCTGCGCATACAGGTACGGCGAGTTGGTGAAGAACCCGTCCGCACCCGGCTCGCCCCACTGGGACTCCACGAACCCGGTCAGTTCGTCCGGCGACACCGCCGGCCCGATCTGCGCACTGAACATGCCGTCGAAGCTGAACGCCAGGGCCGAATAGTTGAAGGGCTCGTCCTGTCCCGGCAGGGTCCGCAGGTAGCCGACCAGGCCGATGGCGACCTTCGCCTCGGGCTTCGGCACGGTCACCTTGACCGGCTTGGCGATCCTGGTGTCGAAGTTGACGCTGGTGTCCTTGGTCAGCTGCAGCTTCGGCTGCACCAGCAAGTACGACAGGTAGTTCTCCGGGTCGTTCGGGTCGTTCAGGTACAGCTCACCCTGCAGGTGGTAACCACCCTTGGGCAGCCGCAGCGTCACCTGGTTCTCGTCGTTCCCGAAGAATTCGAACGCAGTGCCGTCGAGGCCGAGGTACATCCCGTACGGCGCGGTGGGCTGACCGTCCGGACCGGTCGCGGTGATCGTGAGCGCATAGCTCTCGACCTCCTTGATGAGGCCGATTCCGGTGACCACCGATGCGTCGCCCGCGGTCGCGACGACGCGGCCGGAGTAGGCACCGTCCGGCCCGGCGTTCCTGGTGTTCGAGGTCGCCTGCACCGATGCCGAACCGCCGGCCGGAACCGTGACGGTGTTCGCGCTCAGCTGCAGCGCGCCGGCCGGAGCCGCGTTCCCGGCCGGGTCGGTCAGTGTCGCTGCCAGGTTGAGCGTGACGGGCTGGTCGCCCAGGTTCCGGTACGTGAGCGTCTTGGTCACCGGCTCGTCATCGTTGTGCGGCCAGAGTGCGGTCCCGAACGACAGGTTGCCCGGGTCGCTGACCACGGTCTGCTTGATGCCCTTGGCCACGTCAATGCGGCCGGCACCCTGCTGGAACGTGGTCTGGCCGGCAGCCGGCTTCGCGGAGCCGGTGATCGCCGCCTTCAGCTCGGGAGCCTTCCAGCCCGGGTGTTCCTGCGCCAGGATCGCGACGGCGCCGGCGGTGTGTGGCGTGGCCATCGACGTACCGCTGAGCTGTAGGTACTTGTCGCCGACCGGTATCCCGATCGAGGCGTCCTTGGAACGCGCGGCGACGATGTCGACGCCGGGTGCCGTGACGTCCGGCTTGACCGCGCCGTCACCGACGCGTGGTCCGACGCTGGAGAAGCCGGCCAGCTGGTCCTGCTTGTCGACCGCACCGACGGTCAGTGCGGCATCCGCACTCCCCGGTGAGTCGACGGTACCGGCCCGGGGCCCTTCGTTGCCTGCGGCAATGACAAAGAGGGTGCCGGTCTCGGCCGTCAGCCGGTTGACGGCTTCTTCGATCGGGTCGATCTCCGGGGTGTCGGTGCCGCCGATGCTGAGGTTGACGACGGTCGCCTTGACCTCGGTCGCTGCCCACTCCAGGCCGGCGATCATGTCCGAATAGGCGCAGCCGAACACCTCGCACACCTTGCCGTCGTACAGCTTGGCGTCCGGTGCGACCCCCTTGTACTTGCCGCCCGAAGCCGCCCCGGTACCCGCAATGGTCGAGGCCACGTGGGTGCCGTGCCCGACGATGTCCTCGGGTGGCTCGGAGGTGAAGTTCTTCGCGTCCACGACCTGGGTCGCCAGGTCGGGGTGGGTCGCGTCGATGCCGGTGTCCAGTACGGCGACCTTGATGCCCTTGCCGGTGTAGCCGGCCTTCCAGGCTTCCGGTGCACCGATCTGCGGCACCGACTTGTCCAGCAAGACCTCGCGCTTGCCGTCCAGCCAGATCTTCTCGATGGCTGTCGCGGACCGCGCCGTACCGGCAGCCGCCAGGAAGTCATGACCCTTGGGGATGCTGAGCGCCGCACCGTTGACGACCGGCAGCTGACGGGTGACTGTCGCCCCCGGTACGGCGGCCCGCGTCCTGGCTTTGGCTGTATACGTGACGATCAGGGGGATCGCGTTGGTCGACTTGTCGTCGTACTTGGCCTTGATCAGCCCGGTCACGTCGAACAGCCCGCGGTCCAGCCGACCACTGGTCAACTGCTCGCGGACGTCGGACGGAACGACGTACAAGTGTTCCTTCACCCGGTAGATACTGAAGGCGATACCGCGGCGATTCGCCCGCGGCTCGACGGTGGTCTTGCCGTCGCTGTGGACGGTGACGCGATCACCGGTGACCAGCGTGACCTGTACGTCGTTCGGGTGATTGGTGGTGATCGAGCCTGGGCGGATCTGAGCTGCCGAAGCCTGGGACAGGCCGGCCAGGCCGATTCCCAGGGCTGCGATCGAAGCGACGGCGGCAACGCCAAGACGCCTCGATCGCGGTGCGGATGCAACCACGATGAGTCCCCTCCCTCTAGGGTTGCCCACACCCTGCCTGCCGGTCGCAGAAATCCCCCGCGATGGCAGGAACCTGCAATCAGGCCGGCGGCGCCACCTGGGCATCGCCTTGGCCGGCCGCCTGCAGCGAGTCGGCGATGAAGCCTGAGGCCTTGAGGTCCTCGACGAGCGCGTGCAGGTAGGCGACGGTCTCGGGCTGCCGGGTCTTGGTGGTGCCGACAGCCTGCTGGATCTGCATGAACCGCTCGTCGATGAGCCGTGTCTCCGGGTGCTCGGCGACGAAGACGGTGATCGGCTGGCGGATACCGGCCGCGACCTCGAGCTTCTCAGCTTCGAAGACGGCTGTTCCTTCGTCGCCGCGAACCACGGTCGCGTGCTGCAGGGTGCGGGTCAGGTAGAGGTCGTACGCCGAACCCTGCTTCACGCCGATCCGCACACCCGGCTGGTCGACGTCCTCGACGGTGTGGAGCTGCGACTCGGCCGGTACGGCGAAGACGCCCTCGATCACCACGTACGGCGCGGTGAACGCGACCTCGTCCGCGCGGGCCGGGTCGATCGCGAGGAAGCAGAGATCGGCCTGGCCGGTCGTCATCGCCTCGAAGGACTTCCGGGCCGCGTCGAAGCAGACCAGCTCCAGCGGTACGTCGAGGCGCCGGGCGAGCTCGCGCGCGATGTCGACGGTCACCCCGGACGGTTCGTCGGGAGTGCCCTGCGCGAGGACGGGGTTCCCGAGGTTGATCGAGGCTCGCAGTACGCCGGTCGGCGCGAGGTCGGCACGCACATTCGTCATACCGGCGACCTTAGCGACGTACCGGCTGTTCGTCCGACGACTGCGGGATCTCGTCAGCCGTCGCCCCGGATCCGGGTCACTACTTTTCATAGGGACATTGTGTAAATCGATGGACGCGTCCTACTGTGAGCCAACTTGTCCCTTGACCGCCCGTTGGGGAGTCAGATGAAGCGTCGAAGTATTGGACTGTTGGTGGCTGCGGCCACCGTGCTGGCGGGAAGTACCGCCGTACCGGCCGAAGCGCATGGCGACAGTCAGCGTGTGGTGGGGTATTACACGCAATGGAGTGGTTACGACCGGAACTTCCTGGTCAGTGACCTGGTGAAGAACGGGGCGGCCGCGCGGCTGACCCAGATCAACTACGCGTTCGGGTTCGTCGACGAGCAGGGCAACTGCTACAGCAGCGACCCGTGGGCCGATTTCCAGCGGCCGTTCAGCGCCGAGCAGAGCGTCAGCGGCGTCGCCGACCAGCCCGGTCAGGTGCTGAACGGCAACCTGAACCAGCTCAAGGAGCTGAAGAAGAAGTTCCCGAAGCTGCGGATCAGCATCTCGCTCGGCGGCTGGACGGGTTCGAAGTACTTCTCGAACGCGGCCCTGCCGGCCGTTCGGGCCGCGCACGTGAAGTCCTGCACGGACCTGTGGATCAAGGGCAACCTGCCCGGTCTGCCGGCCGGTGCCGCGAAGGGCATCTTCGACGGCATCGACCTGGACTGGGAGTGGCCGTCCAGCCCCGGTAACGACGGCAACGTGATCCGGCCGGAAGACAAGGTGAACTTCACCGGGCTCGTGCACGAGTACCGCACGCAGCTCGACAAGTTGTCGTGGCCGTTCAAGGGCCGCTACAACCTGACCGCATTCCTCCCGGCGGACCCGGCTCAGGTCGACCGGGGGTTCGAGGTCAAGAAGATCTTCAAGGACCTCACGTTCGGCACCCTCCAGGGGTACGACTACCACGGCTCCTGGGACCCGCAGACCAACCAGCAGTCCTCGGTCGACGGGCCGAAGGGTGACCCGACGGCGACCGAGTTCAGCTCCCAGGTGACGGTGGACGCCTACCTGGCCCGGAACGCGCCGCGGAGCAAGCTGGTGCTGGGCGTGCCGTTCTACTCGCGCGGCTGGACCGGCGTGACGAACGCCAACAACGGCCTCTTCCAGAACGCCACCGGCCCCGCGCCGGCGACGTACGAGGCCGGCTACGAGGACTACCGGATCCTGAAGACGAAGCTCGCGTCGTACACGGTCCACCGGGACAACAAGGCCGGCTTCGCCTGGCTGTTCGACGGGACCACGTTCTGGACCTGGGACGACCCGATCGAGATGAAGCGCAAGGCCCAGTACATCTCGCAGCGCAACCTCGGCGGCGCGATGATCTGGTCGCTCGACGGTGACACCGCAAATGGGGAGCTCATTTCGGCGTTGCACCGTAACCTTCGCTGAGTGGATCTTCGGAGTGTGATGGACCGGTTCGGCGCCTCGAGCGCCGAGCCGGTTCTCGCCGGTATGTCGGGAGCGACCGTCGTCCAGCTCGAGCGGGCCGGCGAACGGCTGTACTACAAGACCGGCGAGGGCCCGATCGCCGCCGCGATCAGCGACGAGGCGGATCGGCTGGAGTGGCTCGGTTCGACCGGCTTCCCGTGCCCGGAGGTCGTTGACCGAGGCAACAATTGGCTGCTGACCGCCGAGCTCCCCGGCCGCGACGTCTCTGACGACTGGCCGCCGGCCGATCGGCCGGCCGTGATCGCCGCCCTCGCTGAAGGCCTGCGGCTGATGGACTCACTATCGGCCTGCCCCTTCACCTCGCCCTTCCCCGGTTCGCAGACTGCCGTCACGCATGGCGACTACTGCGCCCCGAACGTCTTCGTCGACCCCGAGACCCTGCAGTTCTGCGGCGTCCTCGACCTCGGCCGCCTCGGCACCGGCGATCGCTATCTCGACCTCGCCCTGATGGTCAAAAGCCTCACCGGCCGCAATCCCCAGTACGGCGGACTGCCGGCCGCGCGCGCGTTCGTCGCGGCGTACGGCGGCGACTACGACGACCCGCGAATCCAGTCCTACATCGACCTGGACAACTCCGGCGCCTTCGATCCGAACACCGCCTAGCTGGGTGGGCCGGTGAAGATCGGCAGCAGGGTCGGCACCCAGATCGCATGCAGGGTGAGTACGGCGGCCACCCAGAGCACGACCGGGGTCAGGGCGCGGATCCACCACGGCACCCAGAGCACCAGGCAGGCCATCACGAACATGGCGAGTGCTCCGATCAGGCCGGGTGCCGCCCAGGCGTACAGCTCCGGTTGATGCGGCCAGCAGCTACCGGCATAGCGGCACGGAAAGTCCTCGGTGTCGAGCGGCATGATGTTGAACCACGCCGAGGCCAGCCCCACACCGCCCGCGGCGATCAGGCCGCTCAGGCCTTGGACGACCGCCGGTCCCTCTTTGCCTTTCGCCGACCAGAACGAGGCACGACCATCTCGGCGCGGCAAGCCTGCGCACACGATCATCACGACCGACCAGGCTGCGAGCAGCACGAACCAGGTGGCGTCTTTCGGTTGCCCCCACCGCACGTCCTGATCGACGACATCGACGTACGGCAGGTAGGTGTTCAGCCCGGAGTTGACGTAGCCGAAGCCGAGCATCACGAGAGCGGCGACCGCTATCAGGAGACGCTCGGCGACGACCTTCACCGCCGCAGGGTACGTCAGTTGGACTGGTGCAGCTCCGTGCCGAGACCGTGCACGGCCGGGATCGAGCCGAGCTTGCCCGCCTGGAAGTCCTCGAACGCCTGGATCACCTCGGCGCGGGTGTTCATCACGAACGGACCGGCCATCGCGATCGGCTCGCGGATCGGACGACCGCCGATGATCAGTACGTCGAGGTTCGGCTCCGCCTGCGGTTGCGTCGTCGCGGCCGCCGTACGGATGGTGTCACCGGGACCGAAGACCGCCAACTGTCCCTTGCGGAACGGACGACGCTCGGCGCCGACTGTGCCCTGACCGGCGAGCACGTACACGAGCGCGTTGTAGTCCGGCTGCCACGGGATCACGAGCTCGGCGCCCGGGCTGACGGTCGCGTGCACCAGGGTGATCGGCGTATGCGTCGAGCCAGGGCCATCGTGGCCGTCGACCGAGCCCGCGATCACTCGGATCAGCGCACCACCGTCATCAGTGGAGAGAAGCGCGGAGTCGCCGCCCCGGATGTCCTGATAGTGCGGCGGTAGCCACTTCTTGGCCTTCGGCAGGTTCACCCAGAGTTGAACGCCGTGGAACAAACCGCCGCTCATGACCAGGTGCTCCGGCGGAGTCTCGATGTGGAGCAAGCCACTCGCTGCTGTCATCCACTGGGTGTCGCCGTTGGAGATGACACCGCCGCCGCCCTGGGAATCCTGGTGCTCCATGATCCCGTCGAGCATGTAGGTGACCGTCTCGAAGCCGCGGTGCGGGTGCCACGGGGTGCCCTTGGGCTCACCCGGTGCGTACTCGACCTCGCCCATCTGGTCCATGTGGATGAACGGGTCCAGATCCTTCAGATCGACGCCCGCGAAGGCACGCCGTACCGGGAAGCCCTCACCCTCGTAACCGCTCGGCGCGGTGGTCACAGACTTGACCGCCCGCTCCCGCGCCACGGCCGGGTCCGGCTGGTGAATGCGGGGCAGCACGGTGATGTCGCTGACGGTCACGGCGGGCATGGCGTTCTCCTCCTGGCTGGATAGTTCAAGAATAAACTACCTGGCTGAACCACGGCAAGGGCGGGCGGTATTCCCGAACCGCCGCATGGCAGACTCTTGCCTCGTGACCGCGCAGATTCTGGATGGCAAGGCAACGGCGGCAGCGATCAAGGACGAGCTCAAGGTCCGGGTCGCGAAGCTGGCGGAGCAGGGTGTGGTTCCCGGCCTGGGCACGATCCTGGTCGGCGACGACCCGGGCAGCCGCGCCTACGTCGCCGGCAAGCACCGCGACTGCGCGGCCGTCGGCATCGCCTCGATCCAGGTCGAGCTGCCCGAGACGACCACTCAGGAAGAGATCGCGGCCGAGGTCAAGAAGCTCAACGAGGACCCGGCCTGTACCGGGTTCATCGTCCAGCTCCCGCTGCCCAAGCACGTCGACACCAACACCATCCTCGGCCTGATCGACCCCTTGAAGGACGCCGACGGCCTGCACCCGGTCAGCCTCGGCAAGCTCGTCCTCGGCCAGGACGGCCCGCTCCCCTGCACCCCCAAGGGCTGCGTCGAACTGCTCCGCCGGTACGACGTACCGATCGCCGGCGCCCACGTGGTCGTCATCGGCCGCGGCGTCACCGCCGGCCGCCCGATGGGCCTGCTCTTCACCCGCCGCTCCGAGAACGCCACCGTCACCCAGTGCCACACCGGCACCACCGACCTGGCCGCCGTCGTCCGCACCGCCGACATCGTCATCGCCGCCGCCGGCTCCGCCGGCCTGGTCACCGCCGACATGATCAAGCCCGGCGCCGTCCTCCTCGACGTCGGCACCAGCCGCTCCGCCGAAGGCAAGATCGTCGGCGACATCGCCCCCGAGGCCCGCGAAGCCGCCGCCTGGATCGCCCCCATGCCCGGCGGCATCGGCCCGATGACCCGCGCCATGCTCCTCACCAACGTCGTCGAGGCCGCCGAGTCCGCCCCGAAGCGAGCGTGACGTGCTGATGGCGGGCGAGGCTCAGCGCCGTACCACCGAATGGCCCCTGGTCCTCTCCCTCCTGGTAGGCGCCACCGGCCTCGTCATCCTCACCTTCTACAACTGGCGCAACGGCGTCCTCACCTTCGCCGCCGCCCCCGGCCTGGCCGCCCTCCTCCGCGCCACCCTCTCCGACCGAGCCGCCGGCCTCCTCCACGTCCGCGGCCGCATGTTCGACACCGCCTTCCTCTTCCTCGCCGCCATCGCCATCGCCACCCTCGGCCTCATAGTCCCCAACTGAGGTTGACGAGATTAGTACTTTTGGGTTCTAGAACCTGAGGGCACTAATCTGCTTTAATGACGTACACGGTCGCCTATACCGAGGCCTACTCGAAGTGGTTGGACGAGCTGTCGACACCGGATCGCGACAGGCTTCGCGCCCGGGTCAGCCTGATCGCCGTGCTGGGACCAGGGCTCGGCAGACCGGTGGTGGAGACGATCAAGTCGTCACGTCACCCGAACATGAAGGAGTTGCGGCCAGGGCCGATGAACGGGCGGAGGAAATACGAATGAAGTACCACACGCATGAAGAAGAGCTGGCGAAGTACGTCAAGACGCCGGAGGACAAGGCCAGGCATGAGGCCTACAAGGAAGAGGCGCTCGCCGAGATTCGGGCGTATCGGCTTGCTGAGGTGCGGCGAGAGCAAGGAGTGACCCAGACCGATCTCGCCGAGCGGCTGCACATCACGCAGACTGCGGTGTCGAAGATCGAGCGTGGGGAGCTGGCTCGGTCTGAGCTGAGCACTATTCGCAAGTATGTCGAGGCGCTTGGTGGGCGGCTTGAGGTGGTTGCGAGCTTTGGGGACGAGCGGCTCGTGCTCAGCTGATCAGGCCGCCGGTCACTTGCCTTCCGCTATGCGTTCGTGGTGGTGGATGACCTCGGCGATGATGAAGTTGAGGAACTTCTCCGCGAAGACCGGGTCCAGGCCGGCGTCGACGGCAAGGGAGCGGAGGCGGGTGATCTGCCGCTCTTCGCGGTCCTTGTCGGCCGGCGGCAGGCTGCTGCGCGCTTTGAGCTCACCCACCTGCTGCGTGCACTTGAACCGCTCGGCGAGCAGGTGCACGAGGGCGGCGTCGATGTTGTCGATCGTGCCGCGCAGGCGGGTGAGTTCGGTCTGGGCGTCCTGGTCAGTCACGTCTCTACTGTGGCGCATCCCCCGCCGGTACGTCGAAGTGCCGCGCAGCCACTTGGCAGAACTGCTCCACCTCGCGCGGGTCCGGTTCGTTGCCTGATCGCAGCATCAGCGCCTGGAGTTGCTCCGACCGCTCTCCGCCGTACTCGGCAACCACAGCGCTCGTCACCGGCTGTACGACGATGTGCAGGTGCTTACGACCGTTGTCGCCGTGAGCCCATGAGCTGACGTAGGTCTGCTCGGGTTCGAGGATGGATTCCACGACTTGCGCCGTACGACGAAGTAGTGGGCCGAGCTCGTTCGCAGCCTCAATCGTCAACTGGGCAACGGCAACCACGTGATCGCGCGGGCTCAGTACCAGTGTGCCGAGGTTCATCGGACCGACCACGTGGTTGACCACCCATGACTCCGTTTGATGAAGGAGTCCGCCCGGAACCGGCAGGCGTCCGGAGACGACATCGCAGCCGAGACAACCTTCAACGTCCACGTGGGCTCCAGACAGGTATGAGGGTGAGGAGTTGGTCGAGGTTATCGGGTTGGTGGGGATCTTGGGCTACTCGGTTGCGACGGCGAAAACCGCAGTACAGGCATTGATGGACGAGCATGTAGCCCTTGGCGGGATGGTGCTCGAGCGCGACGGGGCGCATGCGAGCGCCACAAGGGTTTGCGCGGTCTCCCGGGGTGATATCCACGTGCAGGGAGTACAGGCATTCGGGGCAGTGGTTGCGGTAGCTGCCGTTGGCCAGCGGGCTGACCTCGGCGCCGCAATGGGCACAGGTGAACCCGGTGTTCTCGGTGGATCTGCTGATGGTGCTGCTCCTCGCGAGTCGAAAGTCCATGACTCGGAGGTGCAGGGTTCCGTTGGTTCCCCTCCTTGCGGAGCAAGGCATGATGCTGCCTTGTAAGCAAGGAGTCTCAGGCTTGAACTGGGGAGGGACGCGATTCACCGCCTGCCTCTGGGGCGAGCGATTACTTCCGGTTCCTGCTTCATCAGGGCGTCTTCCATCCCTGAATCCGGACCACTGCCGGGGTTGTGTTCTTTGTCCCGGCCACTGTCACGCAGGTTCCCCCACGTGCCACCGGTAGGTGTCGTCCAGTCTCACTGACGTCGGCGTCGTCCCCTGTCAGACAGCGTCAGCCGCAGTACGGCGACAAGGGGTCACGTCACCTCCTCGGCAGCTCCGGAACGGAGCCTTCAACGTAGGAGGCAGTCCGTCGGCGGTCAACGGAGTTAACGAATACCGGCCCGCGCTGGACCGGACCTGCGTCACCCCACCCGCTCCTGAGCCGTCCGGTCGCGTCCACCGGGCTGCGGAATTTGGCTGGCTATCCGCTCAAGTTGACGGTTCTCCCCTCAAATATTGAAGGGAGAACCAGCACATTGAACGGAGATCCCCTCAAAATTTCCGTGCCCCAGCCATTCCCCCACACCGGCGCCTGATCGCGAACGGGGCGCGACCGCGGACCTGCATCACCCACCAACCCGCTCGTGAGCCGTCCGGGAACGGCGTGGTGAGCGTGAGGCCGGGAGTCGGCGCAGAGTTGGTGGGTGATGGCGGTCCGCCGCCGGCCCTCGGCTACGGGACGTAGATGAGACCGGGGTGGATGCGGAAGCCGGCTTCGGGGTCCTCGAAGACCGTGGCGTGCAGGACGAGGTCGCTGCGGCCTTCCTCGGCGGTCCAGAGGTCGACCAGACAGTCCCAGCGGTTGCCATCCCACCAGCTCGCGACCGACGTGTCCCACGATCCCTCGGGCAGTGGGATGAGCGTGACGGAGCCGTAGGCCTCGACGTTCTCACGGCAGGCGGTCGAATCGTCTTCGGACAAAGGCTCGACATTGTCGATGCCCTGGCCGATACGGGTGTCGCCGCGGATGAGGGAGTCGACGATCGCGACCAGAGTCCCCCGCCAGACGTGCGGGATCGGAGTCTCGTCCTCGACCTTCAGCGGGACTACCTCGGTGCCCATGCGAAAAGACTAGTGCGCGGGGGCTGATGCAGTCCCCCGCGCACTGACGACGTACTAGTGGAAGAAGTGGCGGGTGCCGGTGAAGTACATGGTGAGGCCGGCCTTGGTGGCGGCTTCGATCGCGGCGTCGTCGCGGATGGAACCACCCGGCTGTACGACGGCCTTCACGCCACCCTCGATGAGGACCTCGAGGCCGTCGGGGAAGGGGAAGAAGGCGTCGGAAGCGGCGACTGAACCGACTGCGCGGTCACCGGCTCGGGAGACGGCGAGGCGGCAGGAGTCGACGCGGTTGACCTGGCCCATGCCGACGCCGACCGAGGCGCCGTCGGCGGCCAACAAGATCGCGTTGGACTTGACCGCGCGACACGCCTTCCAGGCGAAGGCGAGGTCGGCCAGGAGTTCAGGGGAAGCCGGTGAGCCGGCTGCCAGCGTCCAGGCGGACGGGTCGTCTCCCGGAGCCTGGAAGCGGTCTTTGTGCTGCAACAGCAGGCCGCCGCTGATGGCGCGCATCTCGACGTCGTCGAAGGCGGAGACCTTATCGGCGACCAGGAGCCGGATGTTCTTCTTGGCCTGCAGCACCTCGACGGCGCCGTCCTCGAACCCCGGAGCGACCAGCACCTCGGTGAAGATCTCGGCGACCTGCTTGGCGAGTTCGACGGTGACCGGACGGTTGGTGGCGATGACGCCGCCGTACGCCGAGACCGGGTCGCACTCGTGGGCGCGGCGGTGGGCTTCGGCGATGTCGGTACCGATCGCGATACCGCAGGGGTTCGCGTGTTTGATGATGGCGACGGCCGGCTCGGCGAAGTCATACGCCGTACGGAGCGCAGCGTCCGCGTCGACGTAGTTGTTGTACGACATCTCCTTGCCGTGCAGCTGCTCGGCGGCGGCCAGCCCACCGCGGCCGTTGACGTAGAGCGCGGCCGGCTGGTGCGGGTTCTCGCCGTAGCGCAGAACGGCCTTCTTGTCCCAGGCCGAGCCGACCCAGCCCGGGAAGCCCGAGCCTTCGCTCGTGTCGGTCAGCACGTTGCCCATCCAGGACGCGACCGCGACGTCGTACTCGGCCGTGTGGATGAAGGCGGCCGCGGCGAGCTTCTTGCGCTCCTCGAGCGAGAAGCCGCCCTCGTCCAGCACGCTGTAGATCAGGTCGTACTGCGCGGGGGACGTCACGATCGCGACGCTCGGGTGGTTCTTCGCGGCGGCGCGGACCATCGACGGACCGCCAATGTCGATCTGCTCGACGCACTCGTCGGGCGACGCGCCGGAGGCGACCGTCTCGGTGAACGGGTACAGGTTGCTGACGACCAGGTCGAAGGGCTCGACCCGCATCTCCTTCAGCTGCTCGATGTGCTCCGGCTTGCGCAGGTCGGCCAGGATGCCGGCGTGCACCATCGGGTGCAGCGTCTTCACGCGACCGTCGAGGCACTCCGGGAACCCGGTCAGCTCCTCGACCTTGGTCACTGGTACTCCCGCCGCGGCAATGCGAGCGGCAGTGGAACCGGTCGACACCAGCTGGACACCGGCAGTGTGCAACGCGGCAGCGAGCTCCTCCAGACCGGTCTTGTCGTAGACGCTGATCAGCGCCCGGCGAATCGGCCTGCGGTCGGTGCTCACTTCAGTCGAACCTTTCGTCCGGTGATGGTCCAGCCCTGACGGACGAGGCGGCCGACCCACTCGACCAGCTGGCGGCGTTCGACCTCCTTGATCCGCTCGGTGAGGGTTTCCTCGGTGTCGTCGTCCTCGACCGGTACGACGACCTGCCCGATGATCGGGCCGGTGTCGACGCCGCCGTCGACGAAGAACAGGGTGGCGCCGGCGACCTTGACGCCGTACGCGAGCGCGTCCCGCGGCCCGTGGATCCCGGGGAACGCGGGCAGCAGCGCGTTGTGGGTGTTGATGTAGCGGTCGCCGAACGCGGCCAGGAAGTCGTCCCCGACCAGCTTCAGGAACCCGGCCGACACGACCAGGTCAGGCTTGTACTGCGCCACCGACGCGGTGAGCGCCTTGTCCCAGTCGGCCCGCTCGGCGTGGTCCTTGACCTTGTGCACGAACGTCGGCACTCCGGCGGCCTCGGCGCGCTCCAGCCCGACGGTGCCGTCGCGGTCAGCGCCGACAGCCACCACCTGAGCGCCGTACGCCGGGTCAGCGGAGGCGTCCAGCAGAGCCTGCAGGTTCGACCCAGAGCCGGACACGAGCACTACGAGCCGAGCTGGCTCAGGGGTGGGGGCAACCGGGTCTGTCACGCCGGGAAGCCTATCGCTCGGGTTCAGGCTCCGGTTCAGCCGGTCTGCGGGCAGCCACCACGGCCGCGGTGATCGCGGCGCCGATGGCCATCCCAGCTGTCAGTACGCCGGCCGCCGGCAGCGCAGCCGGGATCCCGACCGCCGCCATCCGCCCCGGCCCGGCAGCACCACCGGACAGCGCCATCAGGATGTAGAACGCCACTCCGGCGAGCAGTGCGGCGATTGCGCCGCGTAGCGCGAACGCATCCCAGCCGAGCGCGTCTGCGTGCTGCTCCGCACGCCCACGCCGTACGACGACCAGTCCGGCCACCGCACCGGCTCCCAGCGGCACGAGAGCCGTCAGCGCGAGCAGATAGGTCGGAGTGGACCCGTCTGCCGGTACGGCGGCCAGGAGCGGGAGCGCGGGCAGGTTACCGACGTCAACGCCGGTCGGGGCGATCGTCGTCCCGGTGCCGAGCTGGAATCCCGGTCCGGCGAGGAAGGAGACGACGTACAGGATCATGTTCGGCACCAGCATCAGGCAGAGCGCGAACAGCACGATCGACCCGATCACGCCGGCGTCCAGCAGCTCCAGCATCGCAGTGGCGCGAGAGAAGTGGATGGCGAGCAGGACGCCGTACAGGACCGAGGCGACGGCGAGGACGGACAGTACGGCGGCAGCAGCAGCCGGTACGGCGTCGCGCAGCCCAGGTGGAGTCGCATCCGCGATGTCGTGCGCGGCACCGGACTCGACCAGTACTCCGATCGTTCCGGCGACCAGAGCGAGTGAGGCGGTGCCGAGGAACGCGGAGAGCGGTGAGACGTGCAGTGCGCCGTCGCTCGTGAGCAGGGCCACGATCAGACCGCCTAGGCCGTAGACACCGGCGTACACACCGGACAGCAGGATCAGGTCCTTGGTCTGGTCCGCCGCACTGCTGCGGGCCGCGGACTTGCCGCCGCGGTAGAGGCACCACGCGAAGAACAGGGTCAGACCGAGCGGTGCGATCGTGATGCTGCCGGTGCCGAGCGTCACACCGGCCTTGTGCGCCACCAGCCAGGCGGAGGCGCCGGCGCGGATCGCTCCGGAGGCACCACCGAAGGTCGCGGCCAACCAGCCGATCACGGCGACCGCCGTACAGGTGAGCAGTCCGGTGAGCAGGCATGCTCCCGCCGAGAGCACTGCGGACACGACCACCGGCTTCGTCGGTACGGCGTCCACAGGGCCGGGCGGAGGGGCAGAATCGCCGCCGGGGGCGCCCGGGCGGCTGAGCATGTCGGTCATCTGACTCCCATCGTCGCTCTGCTACTGGACACCGCTTCGCCAGACACGCCGGATATGGGAGACTTCAGCGCGCTTGCTAACGCTCGGTCCCCGGCCTGGTACCTGGGGGTAGCTGAGTGTGGGCGAACAGGGTCCACCCAGTACTGTCGGGTGGAATCACTCAGGAGGTCGAGCTTTGGCCGGTTCCCACCGCGCACAACGTGGCGGCGGTCGCGCCGCTGCCCGGGAAGCACGCCGGGAGAAGGCGCGCAAGCGGAACCAGACGATCGCTGCCGGTGTGGCGGTGGTGGTGCTGGTCGGCGGCGGCGGTATCGCCGCGCTCAACGCGTTCGGCGGCGACGACTCGTCCGGCGACCCGAAGAACAGCAAGGGCCCGGGCGACGACAAGTCGGCCGACTCCAAGGTGCTCGCCGACGACACCGGTCTGCTCGACGTGGCCGGCGCGAAGGCGCTCGGCTCGACCGGTACTTGGTCAGTCACCAAGACCGCTGACGGCGCCGCCGCCGAGGACCACGAGTTCGTCTGCCAGTCGCAACGCTTCGCCGACCCGTCCGGTCTGCGCACCTGGGTGCGCAAGTTCGCCAACGCGAGCACCAAGGACTCGGCGGTCCAGTTCGTCGAGGTGTCGAACGACGCGGCCGCCGCGGAGAAGTCGTACGCCACGATCGTCGGCTGGTTCAGCCAGTGCGCCTCCGAGAAGCGGACCCGGCTGAGCACGAGCTACCTGCTGAGCGGGATGGGCGACAAGGGCTGGATCGCGGTCTACGGGCAGGCGACCGGCCCCAAGACGCGCTGGCGGTCCGTCTCGGTCACGCTGGCCGGCCAGGCCACCCTGGTGGTCGAGCACGACACCAACGGCACCACACCGCCGCAGCCGGACGCCGTCCTGGCCGCATCCGCCGCGGCGCTGCAGAAGATCTGCCCGCAGACCGGCGGCTGCGGCTCCGGCACTCCGGCCGCCAAGATCAGCCTGCTGCCCACCTCCGAGCCGGCCGGCTTCATGGCGCCTGCCGAGCTGCCGATCATCGCCGCCGTCGACAAGCCGTGGGTCAGCACGCCAGGCAAGGTCGGCAACACCACCCAGTGCGAGCTGACCGACCCGAAGAAGGCCAAGGCGGCCAAGTTCACCACCCAGACCTACCTGGCCCCCGAAGCCAAGACACCCACCGAATTCGGCCTCGACGACACCGTCGCCCGCTTCTCCTCCGCCAATGCAGCCACCGCCTACGTCAACCTGGTCCGCAAGAACGTCGACGGCTGCCAGAAGCGCGTAGTCACCGCCAAGGTCAGCTCCTCCGGCATCCTCACCAAGAACGGGATCAAGGGCGAGGCCTGGGAAGCCACCTTCGACACCGGCAGCGGCAAGAAGGCCAAGTACCGGATGGGCATCGCCGCCGTCGAAAACCGCGCCGTCTACCTCTACTTCCCCGTCCTCCCCAACCTCGACGTCTCCGACTCGGCCTTCCTGGACACCCTCCGCCGAGCCGCCGAACGCTCCCAGTCCTACAAGTAGGCCGAACGCACGAAGGCCCCGGAAACCATCGGTTTCCGGGGCCCTTGCGTTAGTACTACTTCGTCAGGTCCTTCATGATTTCGCGCATCAGGTTGGCGGTTTCGGTCGGGGTCTTGCCGACCTTGACGCCGACGGCCTCGAGGGCCTCCTTCTTGGCGGCCGCGGTGCCGGAGGAGCCGGAGACGATGGCGCCGGCGTGGCCCATGGTCTTGCCCTCGGGCGCGGTGAAGCCGGCCACGTAGCCGACGACCGGCTTGGTGACGTTCTCCTTGATGAAGGCGGCGGCGCGCTCTTCGGCGTCACCACCGATCTCGCCGATCATCACGATGGCGTCGGTGTCCGGGTCGTCCTGGAACGCCTGCAGGGCGTCGATGTGCGTCGTACCGACGATGGGGTCGCCGCCGATGCCGATGGCGGTGGAGAAGCCGAAGTCGCTCAGCTCGTACATCATCTGGTAGGTCAGCGTGCCCGACTTGGAGACCAGACCGATCCTCCCCGGCCCGGCGATGCTCGCCGGGATGATGCCGGCGTTGGACTCGCCCGGCGTGATGATGCCGGGGCAGTTCGGGCCGATGATCCGGGTCGTGCCGGAGGCCTGCGCGGCGGCGAAGAAGGCGGCGGTGTCGTGCACCGGGACGCCCTCGGTGATCACCACGACGAGCGGTACCTCGGCCGCGACGGCCTCCAGTACGGCGTCCTTGGTGAACTTCGGCGGCACGAAGATGACCGAGACGTTCGCCCCGGTCTCCTTGACGGCATCCGCGACGGTGCCGAACACGGCGACCGACGTACCGTCGAAGTCGACGTTCGTGCCCGCCTTGCGCGGGTTCACGCCGCCGACGATGTTCGTGCCCGACGCCAGCATCCGCGTGGTGTGCTTGGTGCCTTCCGAGCCGGTCATGCCCTGGACGATGACCTTGCTGTCCTTGGTCAGGAAGATAGACATTTCAGCGATCCCTTACTTCGCAGCCAGCTCGGCGGCACGCTTGGCGGCGCCGTCCATCGTGTCGACCCGCTCCAGACCGGCGAGGCCTGCCTCGTCGAGAATGCGGCGGCCCTCCTCGGCGTTGTTGCCGTCCAGCCGGACGACCAGCGGCTTGCTGACGGCCTCGCCGCGGGCGGCGAGCAGCTCGAAGGCCTGCACGATGCCGTTCGCGACCGCGTCACAGGCGGTGATGCCGCCGAAGACGTTGACGAAGACGCTCTTCACCTGGGCGTCGGAGATGATGATCTCCAGGCCGTTCGCCATCACCTCGGCGGACGCGCCGCCACCGATGTCGAGGAAGTTGGCCGGCTTGACGCCGCCGAACTCCTCACCGGCGTAAGCCACGACGTCGAGGGTCGACATGACCAGACCGGCGCCGTTACCGATGATGCCGACGGAGCCGTCGAGCTTCACGTAGTTGAGGCCCTTGGCCTTGGCCGCGGCCTCCAGCGGGTCGGACGCCGCGGTGTCGACGTAGTCGGCGAACTCCGGGTGCCGGAACTCCGCGTTCTCGTCCAGGGAGACCTTGCCGTCGAGTGCCTCGACGCGGCCGTCCTTCAGCTTGACCAGCGGGTTGACCTCGACCAGCGTCGCGTCCTCGCTCAGGAAGACCTCGTACAGCTTGACGATCTCCGGCGCGACCGCGTCGATGATGTCGGCCGGATAGCCGGCCTCGGTCGCGATCTCGGTGGCCTTGGCCAGGTCGACACCGGTGGCCGGGTCGATCGAGATCTTGGCGACCGCGTCCGGGTTGGTGTGCGCGACCTCTTCGATCTCCATGCCGCCGGCGGCGGAGGCGATGCAGAGGTAGTTACGGTTGGCGCGGTCGATCAGGAAGGAGAAGTAGTACTCCTCGGCGATCGCCGCGGCCGGGACGATGTTCAGGATCTTGACGACGTGACCCTTGATGTCCAGACCAAGGATCTCCCGGGCGCGCTCTTCGGCCTCGTCCGGGTTGGCGGCCAGCTTGACGCCGCCGGCCTTGCCGCGGCCGCCGGTCAGCACCTGGGCCTTCACGACCACCGTGCCGCCGCCGAGCTTCTCGGCCGCCGCGCGGGCTTCCTCGGGCGTGGTGACGACTTCACCCACCGTCGTCCCTACACCGTGCTTGGCGAAGACAGTCTTCGCCTGGTACTCCATCAAGTCCACGACTGTGGTCCCTCTCTCGCCTGTTCGAGTCCCGCGTTGTCCAGATTAGGCACGGCAGGCTGCGGTGCAGAGGGCACGGTCGCCGGCGCGTTCCGTCGGCCTGAGACTAGCCACCTTCTGACCTGGTGCGACAGCCGGGGTACACGCTGAGACGACCGTCACAGCCGACGTGCGCCCACGTGCGAGGGTGGGTGTCATGACTGAACAAGCGACCAGACCAGCTGACGACTGGTGGCGTAGTGCCGTCGTCTACCAGGTTTACCCTCGGTCGTTCGCGGATGCGGACGGTGACGGGACCGGTGACCTGAACGGCATCCGCGCCCGCCTGCCCTATCTCGCGGACCTCGGCGTGGACGCGATCTGGATCAGCCCCTGGTACCCCTCCCCACTGCTCGACGGCGGGTACGACGTCTCCGACTACCGCGACATCAATCCCGATTTCGGCACGCTTGCCGACGCCGATGCCCTGATCACCGAGGCGCACGCGCTCGGCCTGCGGATCCTGATCGACCTGGTCCCGAACCACTGCTCGTGGGAGCACCCATGGTTCAAGGCGGCGCTCGCGGCCGGCAAGGGCTCCCCGGAGCGGGATCTGTTCTGGTTCCGCGACGGTGTCGACGGCCAGCCGCCGACCAACTGGCCGGCCGCTTTCGGCGGCGGCGCGTGGCAGCAGATTGACGATGGTCAGTGGTACCTGCACATGTTCGACATCTCGCAGCCCGACTGGAACTGGGACCACCCGAAGGTGATCGAGGAGTTCGACTCGATCCTGCGGTTCTGGTTCGACCGCGGCATCGACGGCTTCCGGATCGACGTGGCCGATTCGATGGCCAAGGACGCGACCCTGCCCGACGTACCGCTGAAGGACGGTCAGCCGACCCACGACAAGTACGTCGGCAACCCGTTCTACGACCAGCCCGGCGTGCACACGATCCACGAGCGTTGGCGCGCGATCGCCGACGAGTACGCCGGTACGGCGCAAGGCCCGCGCGTGTTCGTCGCCGAGGCGTGGCTCTCGCCGCCGGAGCGGCTCGCGCAGTACGTGCGACCACATGAGCTGCACTCCGCCTTCAACTTCGACGCCCTGCGAGCTGCGTGGGACGCGAAGGACCTGCGTGAAGTGATCGACCGGTCGACCGGCAGCCTGTGGGCCGTCGGTGCGCCCGCCACCTGGGTCCTGAGCAACCACGACACCATCCGCCACCGCACCCGCTACGGCCGCGCCCTACAAGACGCGCTGGCGGGGGCAGGCGTCGTACCGACTGATCTGGCGCTCGGTCTGCGCCGGGCCCGCGCTGCGGCGCTGCTGGAGCTCGCACTGCCGGGTGGTGCGTACATCTACCAGGGTGACGAGCTCGGACTGCCTGAGGTCGAGGACCTGCCGGAGGAGGTGCTCGACGACCCGGTTTGGGAGCGCTCCGGTCACACCGCACGCGGGCGTGACGGCTGCCGCGTGCCCATCCCGTGGGCCGGTACAGAACCGCCGTACGGGTTCGGGCCGGGCACCGGACAGCCCTGGCTCCCGCAGCCGGCCGACTGGGCAGCTCTGACGGCAGAAGCCCAGACGGGCGACCCGGACAGCCACCTGGCTCTCTACAAGGCCGCTCTGAGCATCCGCCGCACTCACCCAGACCTGGGCGAAGGCCGCCTCACCTGGGACGCAGACTCACCTGCTGACGTCCTCTCCTTCACCCGTGGCGCCTTCCGCTGCGTCACCAACCTCGGTACGGCGCCCGCCACGCTCCCGCCGTACAAGGAGCTCCTGCTCACCAGTGCTCCGCTGATCGACAACACCCTGCCGACCGACGCCACCGCCTGGCTGACCAGCTGAGCGGAGGAAGAGTACGCATCCACGCCAGCCTCTGCTGCTCGGTCAGCAGTCGAGGGTGGCGTAGGTGTAGCCGCGGGCGGTCAAGGTTGTCAGGACCTGGTCGAGTGCCTCGACCGTTTGGGCGCGGTTGCCGCCGCCGTCGTGCATCAGGATGATCGCGCCCGGCTTCGCGCCGGCCAGGACGCGCTGGACGATGGTCGCCGTACCGGGGCGCGCCCAGTCCTCGGGATCCACGTCCCACAGGACCTGCTGCATGCCGTCCTTGCGGATCTCGGCGTGGACGCGGGCGTTGGTCGCGCCGTACGGCGGCCGGAAGCACTTCGACTGCACACCGTCGGCCACTTGGTGGTGCAACTGGGCAGGCGACGCCTTGGTCAGTTGCAGGTGCGAGACCGAGTGGTTGCCGATGTTGTTGCCTGCGGCACGTACCTGGCCGACGAGGTCCGGACGGGGGTTCGCGTTCTGCGCGAGCATGAAGAACGTTCCGTGCGCGTTGTGCTTCGCCAGGACCGCGAGCACCTCCGGCGTCCAGCGCGGATCCGGTCCGTCGTCGAACGTCAGGTAGACAACCTTGCCGCGACCGTCCTTGACCGGCGAGGTCGAGGTCGAGGTCGATGCCGACGTCGGCTTGGACTCGGGCGGGACCGGCTTGGACTCGGGCGGGACCGGCTTGGCGGCGGTCGAGGCCGGGACGCTTACCGGCGGCTGCGACTGAGCCGCAGTGGCCGCCTCGACCTGTCCGGAGAAGTGCAGACACACGATCGCCACCGCAGCACCCACCGCGAGCCCCAGCGGAAGCCCAACCCTGCCCCTCATTGCCGTCCCCGATCCGTTGTCCGACCGGCGTTTCCGGTCGCCACTATCGACGCCGCCACCCACGAGAAAGTTCACTGAGACGAGCGACTGAGGCACAGGGGAACAGCGAGGGCCGGAACCCTGGCTGGGTTCCGGCCCTTGCTGTGCTAGCGATCGCGGCGGTCGCGATCCTCCCGGTCCCGGCGGTCACGCTCTTCGCGGTCGCGCCGGTCCTGGTCCTCCCGGTCGCGCCGGTCCCGCTCTTCGCGGTCCCGGTCGCGGTCCGGGCTCACTTCACGCCGCCTGCTGTCAGGCCGGCGACGATGCGGCGCTGGAAGATCAGTACGGCGATCACCAGCGGAATCGTGACGACGACGCCGGCGGCCATCTGACTGCCGAACGGTTGGTCACGGCCCGACGTACCGGTGAAGGCGGCGATGACGACGTTCGCGGTCTGGATCTCCTTGCGGTTCACCATGCTGACCGCGATCAGGAACTCGTTCCAGGCCGCGATGAACGTGATGATCGCGGTCGTGAACACACCAGGAGCCGCCAGCGGGATGATCACCTTGCGGAAGGCCTGAGCCGGCGTACAGCCGTCGACCATCGCCGCCTGCTCCAGTTCGCGCGGCATCTGGCGGAAGAACGCCGTCAGGTTCCACACGGCCAGGGGCAGGGCGAACGACAGGCTGGGCACGATCATCGCCTGGTAGGTGTTGATCCACGAGATGTCGCTGAACAGCTTCTTCAGCGGGATCACCAGCGAGATCCCGGGGAACATCGAGGTGGTGATGATGATCGCCAGCACGAAGTTCTTGAACTTGAAGTCGAGCCGGGCCAGCGTGTACGCCGCGACCATCCCGATGACCAGCGTCAGGATCGTCACGGTGCCGGCCACGATCAGGCTGTTCAGCAGCGCCCGGCCGAATCCCGTGCCGGGCTTGAACACATCGGTGAAGTTCTCGATCGACCAGCGCGACGGAATGATCGAGTTGTCGAACTGGTCGCTCGGCCGGCGGAACGCCGACACGATCATCCAGTAGAACGGCACCAGGCAGTACAAGACGATCAGGCCGACGCCGACCAGCGGCAACCACCGCCGGTACCACGGTGCTTCGGCTGCGATGACTGCCATCAGATACCTCCCGATCCGGCCGTCGCGCTGGCGGTCGCCGTACCGGCCGCAACGCCTGCGCCGACCTTGTTGCGCCGGCCGCCCTTGCCGTTCTTCCCTGGCTTGTTCACGCGGGCATCACCGATCACGTCGGCGCCGAGCAGCCGCACGAACACGTAGGCGACCACCACGATGTAGATGAACAGCAACGTCGCGTACGCGGCCGCCGGCCCGTACCGCGTCTGGTTCGCCTCGAGGAATGCGAGGATCGACAACGTCTCGACCGACTGCTTGTTCGGGCCGACCAGCACGTACGGCAGGTCGAAGATGCGGAGCGTGTCGAGGATGCGGAACAGCACTGCCACCAGCAGTGCCGGTTTCACCAGCGGCAACGTGATCCGGGTGAAGGTCTTCCACGGGCTCGCCCCGTCGACCTTCGCTGCCTCGTAGACCTCGTCGGGAATGGTCTGCAGACCGGCCAGCACCAGCAGCCCGATGAACGGCGCGGTCTTCCAGGTGTCGGCGATGATCACCGACAGCACCGACTGCCAGCCCTCGGTGGACCACAGGATCTGCGTACCGAGGACCGTGTTCGCAATACCGTCGGCCTGGAAGATCCACTTCCACAGCAACGCCGACACCACGGTCGGGATCGCCCACGGAATCAGGATGCTGGCCCGGACGATCGCCCGGCCCTTGAACGCCTTGTGCATCACCATGGCCATCAGGACACCGAGCAGTGTCTCGAGGACCACGCAGGTGACGGTGAAGAACGTGGTGTTGTAGAACGCGTTCCAGAACCGGTCGCCGGTCTCGCCGGAGAAGATCGCGGCGAAGTTGTCCAGCCCGACGAACTGCGACCCTTCGATGACGAAACCGTCGGCGTCGATCCGCTGGCCGCTGGTGTACAGCGACTCGCGCAGCGCCGAGATGATCGGGTAGACGATGACCAGGACCAGAACGATCAGGGTCGGTGACAACAGCAGCGCGGCCAGCCGGCCGGTGCCCTCGTTGAACGACGTGCGTCGTTTCGAGGCCGGCGGCGGAACAGCCGAGGCGGATTCACTCACCTCATGCCTCCTACTCTCTCCGCCCACGATCCGTGGGCGGTGACAGGGCGGGGCCGGTCCGTGGCGATCGACGCCACGCACCGGCCCCGCACTCGGGTCACTGAGTGATGAGCGAACTCAACTTGGTCTGCAGATCCTTCAGGGTGGTCTTCGGATCCGGGCCGTTCGGCTTCAGCGCGTTGTACGCCGCATCCTGGATCGCCGTTGTCACGTCGCCGTACTTGACCACCTGCGGCCGCGACTTCGCCGAACCGATCGAGGCCTTCAGCGGGGCCAGGTACGGGAACTGCTTGTTCAGCGCCGGGTCGTCGTACAGCGACGCCCAGGTCGGGGCCTGCGACGTCTTCTCGACGTTGGCCTTCTGGCGCTCCTCGCTCGACATGAACTTGATGAAGTCGGCCGCGGTCGCCTTGTTCGGGGTGAACTCGGAGATCGCGTAGTTGTGGCCACCGAGCGTCGAGACGCCCGGACCGTTCAGACCGGGCAGCGGCGCGACACCGAACTTGCCGGCGATCTTCGACGAACCGTCGGTCTTGTTCGCCAGCGCGTACACATACGGCCAGTTGCGCAGGAAGAGCAGGTTGCCTTCCTGGAACGCGCGCCGGCTCGGCTCCTCCTGGTAAGTAATCGCGGCCTTCGGGATGAAGCCCGTCTTGAAGCCCTCGACCAGTGCGGTCAGACCGGCCAGCGCCTCCGGGGTGTCCACGTTCGGCTTGCCGTCGTCACCGACGACGACACCACCGGCACCGTTGACAGCCTCGGAGAAGTTCACCGTCAGGCCTTCGTACTTCTCGAACTGGCCCGCGTAGCAGTTGATGGCCTTGCCCTCCGGCAGCGCCTTCACCTTCGCGCAGGCAGCGACCATCTCGGGCCACGTCGTCGGCGGCTTCACGCCGGCCTTGTCCAGCAGGTCCTTGCGGTAGTAGAGCAATCCGCCGTCCGACGTCACCGGTACGGCGTACAGCTTGTCGCGGTACTTGCCGGTCGCAACCGTTGACGGCAGCAACTTGCCCAGGTCCGGGAACTGGTCCTCGGGCAGCTGGGTGATCCAGCGGTTCGCCGCGAACTCGGCCGTCCAGACGACGTCCAGGTTCAGCACGCTGAACTCGGTCGACTTGATCTGGGCGTTCGAGATCATCTGCTGGCGCTGCTGGTCGGCCGACTCCGGCAGCTCGGTGACCGTGACCTGCTCGTCCGGGTGCTGCGCGTTCCACGCCTTCACCTGGTTGCCGAGGTTGCCGGACGTGTCCTTGCCGGTGGCAAACTTGATCGGCCCGCGGCCCTCGAGCGCACCCCCGGCCGATGGCTTGGTGCCACTGCTCCCGTCATCTCCGCCGCCACACGCCGCCGTGAACAACACCAGGCTGCTCACCACGGCCAGAGCGACCGCCTTGCGGGTGTGTGATCGTTCAAACCTCATCGTTACCTGCCCTCTCCCGATGGGAATCGCATCGTCCCTGCGCAAGCGACGCCCAGGCCCCCACCGCACTGTGCCGCCGCCCTTCCGGACAGTAACCGAAGACGGGGGTGACCGTGTGTCCTGAGCCACACCTACCGCTCGGCGCCGTTGTCCGGACTTATCGCATGCCTGTATGCGACCGCGATTCGGAAGCCCGCACAACCAGGTGTTTCTTAACGATTCGGTATTACCGATTAGTAACTAGGCCGGTGAGGCTGACGCGTCACCCACATGACCGCGCACCCACTCGACGATCTCGGTGGTGGTGGCGCCCGGGGTGAAGATCTTGTGGACGCCGAGCTCGGCCAGCGGCTGCAGGTCCGCGTCCGGGATGATGCCGCCGCCGAAGACCACGATGTCGTCGGCCTCGCGCTCGGTGAGCAGCTCGCGGACCCGCTTGAACAGGGTCATGTGCGCGCCGGACAGGACGGACAGGCCGATCGCGTCGGCGTCCTCGGCGATCGCGGTCTCGACGATCTGCTCCGGGGTCTGGTGCAGGCCGGTGTAGATGACCTCCATGCCGGCATCCCGCAGCGCGCGGGCGACCACCTTCGCGCCCCGGTCATGGCCGTCCAGGCCGGGCTTGGCGACGACGACACGCAGGGTCGAGGTGGAGGGCATGCTCAGGCGCCTTTCAGTACTGGAGCGCAGCGTTGCGTCCAGATTTGCAGGCTACCCGGCGGCGATCTCACGGATAAGACACGGAACCGTGTGTTCCCCGACACGGTGACGGGGAACCGGTTACCGTGAAAGAGAGATCGGACCACCGGGGGGTCTGGTTTGCTGTGAGGAGCCGCAGATGACTTCTTGGCAGGACGAAGTACGAGGCGCACTGGACGGTCTCCGGTACGGCGCGCGCTCCGCGATCTCGCCACGGGTTCTGCAGGGTGCAGCCGTGGAGATCGGATGGATGACCACCCATCTCGCGATGTATCCACTCGGCCTGCTCGGCGGCTCCGGTTCGAGCGCCCAGCGGCTCTCCCTGACCGGGCTGACCCCGGCTCAGCGCAGTCTGCTGGTCAACGACGTCCGCGCGGCCGGTACGCCGATCCTGCTGGCCCACGGGATCATCGACAACCACACGATCTTCGCGTTGATGCGCCGGCAGCTCGCGCGCCGCGGGTTCAGCAGCATCCACACGTTCTCGTACTCACCACTGACGCTGGACGTCCGTCGTACGGCGGAACGGATGGGAGCCGAGATCGAGGCGATCTGCGAGTCGTCAGGCTCAGATCAGATCCACGTGGTCGGCCACAGCCTGGGCGGACTGATCGCTCGGTACTACATCCAGAAGCTCGGTGGGCACGAGCGCGTCCACACCTGCGTGACGCTGGGGACACCACACCAGGGGACGGTCGCGGCTCGGCTGCTGCCGTGGCCGCTGGTGAAGCAGCTGCGGCCGGAGAGCGATCTGATGGAAGAGCTCGCCGAGCCGGCTCCCGGCGTACCGACGCGGTTCGTGGCGTTCTACAGCGACGTCGACCAGCTGATCGTGCCGCAGCGCCGGGCCCGGCTCCAGCATCCCGACCTGACCGCGCGCAACATCCGGGTCAACGGTGTCGGTCACCTCTCGCTGCCGTTCCACGGAGAAACAGTTCGGGAGATCACCGGAGTGCTCGCCCACCTCGACGATCAACCGCAAACTGCCTGATCAGGCAGCCTTTCGGCGCTCACGCGGCTGATGCACGTGCAGCGGCTCATGCAAAAGTTTCGTGAAGGTGGTGCCGAAAACCGGGTGGCAGGGTTTGTCGGCTCGTGACTCTTCCGTTATCGTGCTCAAGTCCTCACCGGGAATAAACCCCCGAGGAGGGCGAAAGGTTGCAGAGCCAAGTACCACCCCAACCCCTCCCCTGTGACCGGAAGGCCACGTTGTGTCCCAGCATCGTGCCGCGGGCAACCGCGTCACGCCCGGCAACGCTGCGCGCAAGACCGGCGCAAGTCGTCACAGCGCCAAACATCGTGTTGCCAGGCGTAACACCCCCAGCAGTACCCAGATCGTCGGATTGACCGCAGCGCTCGCTGCGGCGGCCGGAGCCGTAGGCTTCAGCCACAGCGCCCTGTCGTCCCCCACGCAGGCCAACACCGCGGTGAACCTTGCCGCGGCGAGCCTCGACGGCGGTCAGCTGTCCGGCATCACCACTGCCCGCATCCAGGCACGTCAGCTCGCCACCCGTGACTCCTCCCGGGTCGTCCTGGCCGGCCAGGACACGAACAAGAAGCAAGCAGCCGCCGCCGCGCTGGCCAAGGCCCGCGCCGCGAAGCTGACCGCGACCAACGCCCTCACCGTCAGCCGTGCCAGTGCCCTGGCCAAGGCGAAGGCCGCCGAAGAGCAGAAGCAGCGTGAGTCCGCGAACCGCTGCGAGATGATGATCTCCGGCTACCACATCACCGCGACCTTCGGTCAGGGTGGCAGCCGCTGGGCCCGCAACCACACCGGCACCGACTTCGCCGCCCCGGTCGGTACGCCGATCCGCTCGGTGATGCGCGGCGTCGTGATCTTCGCCGACTGGGCCGGCCCCTACGGCCGTCAGGTCCAGGTCCGGCATGCCGACGGCACCGTCACCTGGTACAACCACATGTCCGCGTTCCTGGTCTCGGTCGGCGAGACCGTGATGGCCGGCGATCTGGTCGGCAAGGTCGGCGCGACCGGTAACGTCACCGGCCCGCACCTGCACTTCGAAGTCCGTCCCGACGGCGGCGACCCGATCGACCCGATGCCGTGGCTCCGCAGCCACTGCGGCCTGAACCCGTAATTGGCCTGAACCGGAATTGGAATACGGCGACCTCGCGGAGGCTTCCTGGGCCTGGGTGCTCGGGCAAGTGCAGTGGGACGACGACGGCCCCTGGATCCCTGAGTCTGCCGGTGGCGAGAAGCCGGCTGAATATCTCGACGGCAGTCATAGCGGCATCGGTGGGTTGGCCTATGCGCTGGCCGAGATCGAGCTGACCCGGCCGTGGACGGCTCCCGAGCGTGAACTCGCCGCCGGGATCGCCGAGCGGATCCGGACCGCGATCCCCACCGAAACCTCGATCACCTTCTTCGACGGGCTCGTCAGCTCGATCGGCGTCCTGACTGCTCTGCACGAGCCCGGCACGGACGCGGCCGTCGCGCGTGCCCTGGAGCTCGCCACTCCTGACGGCTGGCACGAGTCCTTCCTGGACGACGAGGACACGTACCGTCCAGGCGCCGTCTGCAACGACCTCACCCTGGGTACCGGCGGAGTCCTCCTGGCGGCGCTCTGGGCCCAGCAGAACGGCGTACCGGCGCTTCCGTTGGCGGAGTTGGCCATCGAGCATCTCCTGGCCGAGCAGGAGAAGACCGAGGCTGGGCTGAACTGGCTGTTCATCCCCCGCCGCTTCCTGCTCAAGCCGCCGCTGGAGATGCCGAACTTGAGCCACGGCCTGGCCGGCATCGCCGCCGTACTCGCACTGGCCGGCGCCGAGCTCGGCCGGCCCGAGCTGGTCGAGGCCGGTCAGCTGGGCGCCGAGCACCTGGTCACGCTCGGCATCAACGGCGACCGGGGCTTCCGCCTCCCTCGCGTCATCCCGTGGGCCGAGCGCCACGGCGACGAGTACACCTACAACTGGTGCCACGGCGGCCCCGGTACGGCGCTCCTCTTCGACGCGCTCGAGTACGCCGGAGTGGATGCCGTGGCTGGTGTCTCGTCGGCCACCTGGCGCCGTCGCCTCCTAGACGCTGTTCAGCACTCCGGCATCCCGAACCGACTTCACCCCGGCTTCTGGGACAACGACGGCCGCTGCTGCGGCACCGCCGGCGTCGCCGACGCGTTCCTCACGAGCTACCAACGCACCGGCAACCCGACCGACCTCGAGTTCGCCACTCACCTGGCCGACACCTTGGTCACCAACGCCGGCAGCTCGCCGTACTGGCGCTTCTTGGAGCACAAGAACGACGACCCGCTGCTCCCACCCGGCGTCGGCTGGATGCAAGGCGCGGCCGGCATCGCCACGTTCCTCTTCCGCTTCAACAACCCCGGCGCCACCGTCGCCCGGATGGACAACTGGTGGGCCCTGCCGTGACGCGTTAGCGGCGCCAGACCTCGGCGGTGGTGAGGAAGGCGGAGGAGCCGGGCTTCTCGGGAGAGCCGTCGACCTGGACGAAGCCGGGGACGGAGGCGCCGCCGATGGAGACGGTGGCCGAGCGGACCGGGGCGATCACCAGGCTGAGACTGTGGTTGCCTTCGGCAAGCTGAAAGTTGTCGGTGGCAAAGAGGCGGCGATCGAGAACGCCGCCCATTTCGATCTGAATATCGGCCGCCTTGGCGCTCAGGCCGTCGGCGAGATTCATCGAGACCTGGACCAGATCACGCTCGATCGCGGGCTCGTGCCAGGGCAGACCTTGCACCTCGAGAAACGAGCGGACGAAGTACCGCTCCAGCCAGGCGGCGAGATCGACGTCCTCCGAGACCACCCGGACAATGCCGTCGAACCACAGCACCACAGCCGTTCCGGCGCCGCGGATCGACCAGTCCACCATCCAGATCGACGCGTACGCCGTCACCTTGCCGGCCTCGTCGAACAGCCGCAGCCCAGGATTCGCCCCGGCCAGAATGATCCGGCGGTGGCTCGCTGCGGCAGGCTTGGGCATCAGGTGGGCGCTTTCGGAGGTGGACCGAAGATTCTCGATTGTCTCAATCTCCGGCCCAGATACAAGGTGATTACGGAACTTCTTGGTTCAAGAGGGGGTGCGGCGCCTCCACGCCGTAGCGAGCAGGTGCTCGGTGCGGTGCATCGCTGTGCTGGAGCGGAGGGCACGATGCGGAGCATCTTGTCCTTCGTGCCAGTGCGGCGAGGTGCCGTGCTGAGTGCCGCGCAGTAGGCGTGGGGGCGTCGCATCCCCTCTAGATCTTTTCTACCGGTGCATACCGCAGCAGGAGGCGCTTCACGCCTTCGGAGCCGAAATCGATATCGGCCTGCGCCTGCTGACCCTCGCCACGGACGACCACGACGGTACCCATTCCGAAGCTGTCGTGGACGACGCGATCGCCCGGGTTGAGGTTGATCACCGGCTTGTCCGACGAGCTCCGGCGTGACGTCTCGTAGCGGCTCGGAATGCCGCCGCCGCCACCGCCGGACGACGTACCGGTGCCGGACCAGCGGGTGATCGCGGACTCGTCCCGGCGCCAGTCGAGCAGCTCGGACGGGATCTCCTCGAGGAACCGGGACGGCGGGTTGTGCTGCGGGGCGCCGAACGCAGACCGCACCGCGGCCCGCGAGATCGCCAGCCGCTGCCGGGCCCGGGTGATGCCGACATAGGCGAGCCGGCGCTCCTCCTCGAGCTCCTTCAGATCGGTCAGCGACCGCGAGTGCGGGAAGACGCCGTCCTCCATGCCGGTCAGGAACACGACCGGGAACTCCAGGCCCTTCGCGGTGTGCAGCGTCATCAGCGTGACCACGCCACCGTCGTCGGCCGCATCCGGGATCTGGTCCGCGTCGGCGACCAGCGCGACCCGCTCCAGGAACGCCTGCAGATCGGCCGGCTCACCGGCCGCGGTCCGCTCCTCGACGAACTCCCGCGCCACCGCGATGAACTCGTCCAGGTTCTCCAGCCGGGTCTCGTCCTGCGGATCCGGCGACTTCTGCAACGTCTCGTAGTACGACGACCGGTGCAGTGCGCTGTCCAGGATGTCGTCCGGCGGCGCACCCGAGTCGACCATCGCGGTCAGGTCGTCGAGGATGTCCACAAACCCCTGTACGGCGTTCGCCGAGCGCGACGCCATCGCCGGTGCGTCGCCCGCCCGGCGCATCGCGGCCGCGAACGAGATCCGGTCCCGCTGGGCCAGCGCCTCGATCGCGGCCTCGGCCCGCTCGCCGATCCCGCGCTTGGGCTCGTTCATGATCCGGCGCAGCGAGACGGTGTCCTCCGGGTTCACCAGCACCCGCAGGTACGCGAGCGCGTCGCGGACCTCCTTGCGCTCGTAGAACCGGACGCCACCGACCACCTTGTACGGATGGCCGGTCCGGATGAAGACCTCTTCGAAGACCCGCGACTGCGCGTTGGTCCGGTAGAAGACCGCGACGTCGGACGGCTTCACCTTGTCCGCGTCCGCGAGCCGGTCGATCTCGTCGGCGACGAACTGGGCCTCGTCGTGCTCGTTGTCCGCGACGTAGACCGCGATCTGCTCGCCCTGCCCCTGGTCGGACCAGAGGTTCTTCGCCATCCGGCCCTCGTTGCGGCTGATCACCGCGTTCGCCGCGCTCAGGATGGTCTGGGTGGAGCGGTAGTTCTGCTCGAGCAGGATCGTCTCGGCGCCGGCGAAGTCCTCCTCGAAGGCGAGGATGTTGCGGATCGTCGCCCCACGGAACGCGTAGATCGACTGGTCGGAGTCGCCCACGACCATCAGCTCGGCCGGCGGGCTGGTCGGCCCGCTCGCGCCCGGCGAGTCCTCACCGCAGAGCTCACGGATCAGGGTGTACTGCGCGTGGTTGGTGTCCTGGTACTCGTCGACCATCACGTGGCGGAAGCGGCGGCGGTAGTACTCCCGGACCTCGGGGAACGCCTGCAGCAGGTTGACCGTGGTCATCAGCAGGTCGTCGAAGTCCAGCGCGTTCGCCTGGGCCAGCCGCTCCTGGTAGACCCGGTAGCACTCGGCGTAGGTCTCCTCGAGATGGTTCTCGGTCTTCGCCGCGGCCGTCTCGTGATCGACCAGCTCGTTCTTCTGGGTGCTGATCCAGTTCAGCACCGCGCGCGGGTTGTAGCGCTTGACGTCCAGGTCGAGCTCGCGGCAGACCAGCGTCATCAGCCGGCGCGAGTCGGTGGCGTCGTAGATCGAGAAGGTCGGGTTGATCCCGAACTTCTTGATGTCGCGGCGCAGGATCCGCACACACGACGAGTGGAAGGTCGAGACCCACATCAGCTTCGCCCGCGGACCGACCAGGTCGACGACCCGCTCGCGCATCTCGGCCGCCGCCTTGTTGGTGAACGTGATCGCCAGGATCGACCCCGGGTGCGCGTCCCGCGCCCCCAGCAGGTACGCGATCCGCCGGGTCAGCACGCGTGTCTTCCCCGACCCGGCACCGGCCACCACGAGCAGCGGTTTACCCGCGTGCACGACGGCAGCCCGCTGCTGCGGGTTGAGCCCGTCCAGCAACGCGTCGGGGTCGGTCCGGTGCTTCTTCGGCTCCTCGAGCGGCACCGGCAGTTCGTCAGGCGAGAAGAGCGTAGTCATCACCGAACACCATAGGCGCACCCGCCGACAGTTACCGAAAACAGGTTCGATCGCGCCCTGGCTAGGACAGCTGGCGGGTGAGCTGGAGCTCGACCGGTACGGCGGAACCCAGCCAGTGCATCTTGGCGGTGTGGTCGTTGCAGGAGCCGATGCGGAGGCCGGGGACGCCTTCGATCTGGCCCTCGTAGTCCTTGGCGACCAGCAGGGCGACGACGTCGGCCAGCTCGGGGCCGTCGAGCCACTCGATCCGGGCGAAGTCCGGGCGGGCCTGCCACATGTCGACCCAGGCGGCCGGGTCCTCGGCGAAGAGCGTCGTACGGAGGATCATCGAGACCGCGCCGAGCAGGGTGGCGGCCGGGGTGGCCGTGCGCTCCAGCAGGGTGCGTTCGGAGTCGGACAGATCGTCCGCGACCAGGATTGCGGTATCGCTCAGATTCACAGTCGAGGAGCCTGCCACAGCATCTTGTCGGCTCTCAGCAGACTTGCCGTCAGCAGAAAAACTGGGGAACGGCGGTGTCGCGCGCCCACAGTGGAGACATGGCAGATGACACCAAACCACCGCTGTTCAATCCGTCCGCCCGGCAGCGGCTCCTGGACCGCCGCGTCGTCGTACTCGACGGAGTCCTCGACGACGACAACGGGACGTTGCTCGTCACCCAGATCCTGACGCTGGCGGCCGACGACCCCGACCGCGACATCGCACTGTGGATCCACTCACCCGGTGGGTCGGTGCCGTCCATGCTGGCCATCCGGGACGTGATGCGGCTGGTGCCGTGTGACGTGTCCACGCTGGCGATCGGACTGGCCTGTAGTGCCGGCCAGTTCCTGCTGTCGGCCGGTACGCCGGGCAAACGGTTCGCACTGCGCAATGCGCGGATCCTGATGCACCAGGGCTCGGCCGGCATCGGTGGGTCCGCGGTGGAGATCGAGATCCAGGCCAACGACCTGCGGCAGCTTCGCGACACCTTCCTGACGGCCATCGCCGAGGACACCGGTCAGCCCCTCGAGACCGTGCACGAGGACTCGCTGCACGACCACTGGTACACCGCGGACGAGGCCCGCGAGTACGGCTTCATCGACCACATCGTCTCGTCGTTCGACCAGGTGATGCCGCTAGAGAAGGCAGCAGCATGAGCTCTTACATGATTCCCAATGTCATTGCCCAGTCTCCGCGCGGTGAGCGCGTCATGGACGTGTACTCGCACCTGCTGTCCGAGCGGATCATCTACCTCGGTACGGCGATCGACGCCGGCGTGGCCAACGCGTTGATCGCACAGTTGCTGCACCTCGAGTACGACAACAACGAGCGGGAGATCAACCTCTACATCAACTGCGAGGGTGGCGACACCACGGCCGCTCTGGCGATCTACGACACCATGCGGCTCATCTCGGCACCCGTGGCGACCTTCTGTGTCGGACAGGCGATTGCGGCCGGTGCGGTTCTCCTGGCGGCCGGTGCGCCCGGACGGCGTTCGGTGCTGCCGCACGCACGCGTCGTACTGCACCAGCCGGCGGCGAGCGGTCGGGGCACCATTCCCGATCTGATCCTGCAGGCGGACGAGGTGGTCCGCGTCCGTGCGCAGGTCGAGTCGATCCTGGCGGAGCACACCGGGCAGTCCATTGAGCAGCTGCGGCACGACACCGACCGGGACCACGTGCTGACGGCTGAGGAGGCTCGTGAGTACGGCATCGTCGACCGCGTGGTGCAGGAGCGCGTGGCCGTGCCGGTGCTGAGCTAGCCAGCCGCAGCAAGACTAGCCTGCTGCAGCGAGGATGCGGTCAGCCACCGCGGCGTGGTGGGGGTGGTCCGCCCCCCCCCCCCCCCACCCCCCCCCCCCCCCCCCCCCCCCCAACCCCCCCCCCCCCCCCCCCCCCCCCCCCCCCCCCCTCCCTCCCTCTTTTCCCCCCC
>NZ_JBHVWY010000005.1:0-268031 GCF_042882005.1 Kribbella sp. NPDC058245 | reverse complement strand
AGTTGTGTGGTGACTGACCAAACCAAAAGAAAAAGACTTCCCTGGCGGAGGTGGTGCGCCGGCCCGCACCGGCGGGGGGGTCCCCCCCCCCCCCCCCCCCACGGCCGAGGCGGTCGGTCAGGTACGCGTAGGCGAGCTGACGGTCCGGATCGGCCCAGCCGACGCAGCAGTTGCTGCCGTTGTGCCCGAACGTCCGCGGACTGCTCAGCTGACCGAACGCAGCGTCGACGGTCGGCACAAACACGGCTGCGACCGACTCCGGCCGCAGTACGCGGCCCGCCGTACCGATGCCGTTGTTCAGCAACATCAGGTAGAGCGCAGCGAGGTCGTGAGCTGTCGCCGACACACCTTCACCGGGTACGACGGCCTCCCGGGTACTGCGGCGGTTCACGAGCCGGTCGCTCTTGACCGGGACATGCTTGCCCCAGAGCTGTGGCGGCAGACCCAGGTGTGTGTCCGTCAGCGCGAGTGGGCGGAGCACCGCCTCCTGCAGCACCACCTGAATCGGATGCCTGGTGATGCGCTGGATCACCTCAGCCAGGATGAAGCCGTAGGCGAGTGAGCTGATCGGGTTGTGCAGCGGCTCCGCCTCGATCCGGCGCACGGACTTCGCCCAGTCGGCCATCGCCCGTGGCTCGTACCGCTGCGGACCGGTCGATCGGTAGTGCAGTACGTCGCGGACCGTGACCCCGTCCTTGCCCTCCCCCGCGAACTCCGGCCAGTACGCCGCCACCTCGTCGTCCAGATGCAGTGCACCGGACTCCACGAGCTGGTGCACGAGAATCGCGACGTACGGCTTGCTGGCCGAGAACAGCCAGAACAGGGCATCCGGTTCGCACCCGAAGGACTGGTCGACGACCACGCGTCCGTCCCGGATGACGCACAGCTGAGCCACCCCGCGACGTGTCTGTACCTGCTCGATCGCCGTCCGCAACCGAGCAGCGTCCAAACCGACCTCTCGCGGTTCACACTCGCCGCCGAACTCCACAGCTCCAGAGTGCAGGGTGGGGCAAGTAAGGTCGATGATGTGAGCGTTCCTGCAGCTAATCCCCGTCCTGACAGCGAGATCGAGCGGGTGCTGGCGGTCGTCGCCCACCCCGACGACATCGACTTCGCCGCCTCGGGCACCGTCGCCGCCTGGACCAAGGCTGGGATCGAGGTGCACTACTGCATCGTCACCGACGGCCAGGAGGGCGGCTTCGAGCCGGACCGGGACCGCTCCGAGATCCCAGCGGTGCGCCGCGCCGAGCAGACCACCGCAGCCGAGCACGCCGGCGTACAGGACCTGCACTTCCTCGGCTACCACGACGGCGCTGTTGAGCCGACGGCCGAGCTGGTCCGCGACATCGTCCGAGTGATCCGCCAGGTGCGTCCGCAGCGGCTCATCACCTCGTCCCCCGAACGCAACTGGCAGCGCCTGCCGGTCTCTCACCCGGACCACCTCGCCACTGGCGAAGCCACCCTCCGTGCCTTCTACCCGGCCGCCGGCAACCCCTACGCGTTCCCTGAGCTCACTGAGGAGCCGTGGGACCTCAACGAGCTCTGGCTGGTTGAGCACCCCGAGGTGAACCACTACGTCGACATCACCGACACCATCGACCAGAAACTCGCCGCTCTGCTCTCCCACACCAGCCAGCACCGCGACCCCGAGTGGCTGGCCACCCACATGCGCCAGCTGTCCCAGCGCCGCGCAACCCTGGCTGGCTTCCCCACCAACCACTACGCCGAGCCCTTCACCGTCATCCGCCTCTAATCGAGTTGCGGTGCCGCGTCCGCACCCGAGAAGGTGCGGACATGACGATCTCGTACGACGTAGTGGGCAACGGCCCGCCCATCCTCCTGGTACACGCAGGCGTGGCCGACCGCCGCATGTGGAGCGCCCAGGTCGAAGAACTTAGCCACACCCACCAGGTCATCACCCCAGACCTCCGCGGCTACGGCGAAACCCCGGTGGCGCCCAAGTACTCCGACGCCGGTGACCTCCTCGACCTCCTGGACCACCTCGGCCTCACCCACGTGACCGCAGTAGGAGCGTCGTACGGCGGCTATGTCGTCCAGCAAGCCGCCAGCCGCCGCCCCGACCTCTTCACCCGCCTGGTCCTCATCTGCGCCCCCACCGACAACGTAGAGCCCGACGACGCCCTCCGCGCCCTCTGGGCCGAGGAGAACGCCCTCATCGAGGCAGGCGACGTAGAAGCCGCCACCGAGCTCACCGTCCAGCGCTGGATCGGCCCCGAAGCAGACGACGAAGCACGCTCCCTCCTCCGCACCATGCAACGCCGCGCCTACGACCTGCAGATCCCAGCCGGCGACGTAGACAACGAGGAGTACCCCGTCACCCCCGAAGCCCTCACCATGCCCGTCCGCCTCATCACCGGCGCCCACGACTTCCAGTTCTTCACGGACTCAGCGACGTACCTGCAAGACCGCCTCGCCAACGCCGAGCGCATCGACCTCCCCTGGGCGGGCCACCTCCCCACCCTGGAACGCCCCGCTGAAGCCCTACAGCTGATCCTCTAACGCAAGACCTCACGCCAAGTGTGATTTAGCGTCCGAAGAATCGCCGACCTCGTGCACCGATCCTTCGGACGTTGGCGTTGGGTGACCTAGTCGGCGAGGGCGCCATCGGGTCCCAGGCGCGGAGGACGATCGGCGCCGAAGCGTTTCAGCCGACCGCCTTCAGCGGCCGAGGTCGCGCGACGGCCGGGGTCGCACGGCAGCCGGGTCAGCGCGGCAGCCGGGGTCACGCAGCAGCCCGGGTCACGCAGCAGCCCGGGTCACGCAGCAGCCCGGGCACGCGGCGGCCGGGTCAGCGACTCGGCCGGCTCGGTGGTTGCTGCCCGCAATTTGAGGGGATCTCCCCTCAAGTTGCCGGTTCTCCCCTCGTTTTTTGACCAGAGAAGGGTCAACTTGAACGGATACCCCATGAGCTGGGGGGTTGCCCACCGAGCTGGGGGGTTGCCCACCGAACTGGGGGGATGCCCACCGAACTGGGGGGATGCCCACCGAACTGAGGGGGTCGCCCACCGAACTGGGGGGATGCCCACCGAACTGGGGGGATGCCCACCGAACTGAGGGGGTCGCCCACCGAACTGGGGGGATGCCCACCGAACTGAGGGGATGCCCACTGGGCTGGCGGGTTGCCCATCGAGCTGAGAGGATCTCCCCCCAAATTGCCGGTTCTCCCCTCGCTTTTTGACCAGAGAAGGGTCAACTTGAACGGATACCCCATGAGCTGGGGGGTTGCCCACCGAGCTGGGGGGTTGCCCACTGGGCTGGGGGGGTTGCCCACTGGGCTGGGGGGGTTGCCCACCGAACTGGGGGGATGCCCACCGAACTGAGGGGAATGCCCACCTGAGTCGTGAGTGGGCGACCCGCCAACGGAGTGGACATCCCTGCTCGCTGGGAGCCGGGGAGGTGGTCAGCACGACGACGGCGGTTGTCAGTGGCCGTTTTCCGTGGAGGTCCCGGGGGTTTATTAGGAAACGGCGGCCGTGAACACGGCATAACTTGTTCAACGCCCCCACCAGACCCGCGCACCCCGACGCCTGGACCCGGAAACGTACCCACACTGGCGCAAGACCTCACGCCAGCTAGCGCAAGAGCTCACGCCAAGTGTGATTTAGCGTCCGAAGAATCGCCGACCTCGTGCAGCGATCCTTCGGACGTTGGCGTTGCCGGGTGATCTAGTCGGCGAGGGCGCCCATCGGGTCCCAGGCCGGGAGGACGATCGGCTCGTCGGTGAGGCGGGCTTGGAGGTCGGCGGGGAGGGCGGAGCGGCGGACTGCGATCTCGAAGACGTGTTCGCCGTACCAGGAGTCGTTCATGGTCCAGAAGCCGCTGTCGGCCTTCTCGTCGCCCCAGCTGTTCTCGACGCGCCAGCGGCGGGGTTCGCCGTCGACCACGTCGACGCCGGTGAAGAGCATGGCGTGGGTCATCAGGGTCTCGTGATGGAGGAGACGCTCGGCCTTGTTCAGGGTGAAGGTCGTGTCGTAGACGGAGCCGAAGTCGTAGAGGTTGGCGTCCCAGATGCCGAGGTCGCCGTTCATCTGCTTGCCGACGTCGCAGCCGAACCAGACCGGCTCGCCGCCGACGATGGCGTCCTGGGTGAGCTTCTTCATCAGGTCGATCTCGACGTTCAGGTAGACGACCGGCGGTGCGTCGATGACGTTGCCGAGGTAGTCGACGGTGAAGGTCTTGCCGACCGGGCTGGACTCGCGCGGGTCGTGCACCAGGCAGACGTAGTCGTCGACCGGGACCTGGACGTAGGCGGCGGCGAACTCGGCCGGAGTGGTCCAGCCGTCGCGGTGGAAGCCCTTGTCGCTGTCCTTCCACTGCCACAGGAACTTCTGCGGCGGGGTGCCGAGGTGGATGCTCAGCGCGCGGTGGATGGTGGTGAGGAGCTCGCGCTTGCGCTCACGCTGCGCCTCGGTGTCGCCACCGAGAGCACGCAGGTCGCGGGCGCCCTGGCGGAGCAGTTTGCGGAGTGTGTCGTTCAGCTGACCGGTCGAGGACGAGCTCTCCGTCTCGGGCATCGCCGACTTCGGCACCAGGCCGTGCTTGCGGACCAGCGCGACGAACATGTTCCACTGGCCGCCGTCACCGATCGGGTCGGACAGCAGGTGCGCCACCGTCCGGTCGTCGACGTCGCGGTCCGCGGTCTCGATGATCGCCTCGAGGAAGAAGTTCGAGCGCTCGAACTTGTCCCAGAAGAGCAGATAGTTCTGCGAGAACTCGAAGTCCTTCACACCGAGCTTCTCGGCGGCGCCGACGCGGAGCAGGTTCAGCCCGGCGAACAGCCAGCACCGCCCGCTCTTCTTCTGATTGGTGACCTTCCAGTCGTCCAGCAGGTTCGACACCGAGTGGTCGATGGAGGTGACGACCTGACGGTCGAGTGCGATGGCGTTCACCGGCGTCTGCGTGACGGCGTTCTGCATCACCCGGTACTGCGGGTTCGACGCGAACTCCTTCTCGAAGAGCGCGAGTTGTTCAGCTGTGAGATTCCGCTCCATAAGGATCGACGGTATCTCAGCAGCCAAGCCTCTACCGCCCCTGCCGGGGTGGCGAATCTGTGCCCTGTCCACAACCAGCCACCCAGTCCGTCGGGCGGTCTCAGGAGATGAGACCGCGTTGGTAGGCACGGACCAGCCGGCGCGGCACGCGCAGCTGCTTTCCGTTCACCACGATCGGCACCAGGTCGACCGGAGCGGCCTTCCACTGGGCCCGCCGCTTGCGGGTGTTGGACCGGGACATCTTGCGTTTCGGGACAGCCATGGCACTATGCTAAATGAAAACGACATTCAATACCAAGGGAGCTCCGAGCAATGGCGCGACGACCACCGGTCACCGGCAAGCGCAAACCCAAGCAGAACCCGCTGGACCGCGACGGCATCACCTTCATCGACTACAAGGACACCGCCCTGCTGCGGAAGTTCATCTCCGACCGCGGCAAGATCCGCTCCCGCCGCGTGACCGGCCTGACCGTCCAGCAGCAGAAGCAGGTCGCCCGCGCCATCAAGAACGCCCGCGAAATGGCGCTACTCCCGTACAGCTCCGCCAACCGCTAAGTCAGCTGTACGGCGCTCGACCAGGCTGACCGCGATGGCGCCCAGCCCGCCGACGAGGGCGAAGGCGTAGAAGCCCCAGGGGAACGCCAGTCCGGCGGAGAGTAGTGCGCCACCGAGGATCGGGCCGGCGATGGCGCCGAGCCGGCCGACACCTGCGGTCCAACCGAGGGAGGTCGCTCGGTTCGCGGCTGGGTACATGCGACCGACGTACGCGTAGACGAGCACCTGTGCTGCGAAGACGAAGACACCGGCCAGCAGCACAACGACGTACAGGATCACGCTGGGGAGCCGGATGCTCAGCAGGGCCAGAGTGATCGTCGCCCCGACGAACCAGCCGAGCGTGACGGGCCGTAGCGCGACCTTGTCGGCAATGCGACCAGCCACGAGCAGTCCGGCCACTGCGCCGAGGTTGAGCACCAGCAGCAGGCTGAGCGCCGCACCAAGCGGGTAGCCCGCCTCACGCATGATCTGCGGCAGCCACGTGTTCAGACCGTAGACAAGCAGCAGGCCCATGAACGACGTCACCCAGAACGCCAGCGTCGGACGCCGGAACTCCGGGCGCAGCAACGACTTCACCGACTCCAGCGCCGGACTGGCCGCCTCACGTGAGAACGAAGGCGACTCCGGCAGGTAGCGCCACATCAGCGGCAGCAGCACCAGCGCAGGTGCCGCACCGATCACGAACATCGCCCGCCAGCCCAGCGACGGGATCACCAGGATCCCGAGCAGTGCAGTGACGACAGCGCCGACGTGGTACCCGGTCATCACCAGTGTGGTCGGGCCACCATTCCGGCCGTGTGGCGAGTACTCCGTCACCAGAGTGATTGCCGTCGGCAAGCAACCGCCCAGACCGAGACCAGCCAGGAAGCGCAGTACGCCGAATGTCCCCGCGTTCGGCGCGAAAGCGCACAGCAGGGTGAGGAACGAGAAGCCGGCGACAGCCAGTAGCAGTGCGCGCCGACGGCCGATCCGGTCGGTGACCGTCCCGATCGTCAACGCACCAACCGTCATACCGGCCAGACCGGCTGTCGAAACGGCCGCAGCGATCGACGGCGTGTAGCCCCAGACCTTGTCACCGAGCAGCACCGGGGTGATCGTCCCCAGCACCACCAGGTCGAATCCGTCCAGCAGGACGGCACTCCAGCACAGCGCTCGAACCCAACTGCCGCGGGACATCGGACCTCCGGTCAGCCGGACGGGCGGATCCCGGCCAGGCTTGACAGCAAGGTCCCGGTACGGCGCCTTACGCGCCAGCCCGCCTTTCACTCAGTGAAAGGCGGGCGCTGAGTGGAAGCGCGTCAGACCAGACGGCGGTCCGTCGCCCAGCGGGTGAGCTCATGGCGGTTCGAGAGCTGCAGCTTGCGCAGTACAGACGAGACGTGGGTCTCGACCGTCTTCACCGAGATGAAGAGCTCCCGCGCCACCTCCTTGTACGCATACCCCCGCGCGATCAGCCGCAGCACCTCGCGCTCACGCTGTGAGAGCCGGTCCAGGTCCTCGTCGACCGAGGCGATGTCGATCGCGCCGGAGAACGCGTCCAGCACGAACCCGGCCAGCCGCGGCGAGAACACCGCGTCGCCCTCGGCGACCCGGTTGATCGCGTCGACCAGCTCGGTCCCGCTGATGTTCTTGGTGACGTAGCCCCGCGCACCGCCCCGGATCACGCCGATGACGTCCTCGGCGGCGTCCGACACCGACAGCGCGAGGAACTTCACCTCGGGGTGCCGCTGGTGCACCTGCTTCATCACCTCGGTCCCACCGCCACCGGGCAGGTGCACGTCGAGCAGTACGACGTCCGGCTCGGCCGCGACGATCGCCTTCACCGCGGAGTCGACGTCGTTGCCCTCCCCGACGATGTCGACCGACGCACCGATCTCGCTGCGCACCCCGGCCCGGAACATGTCGTGGTCATCGATGACGACAACGCGCCTGCTGCTCATCTGTCCATCTCCAGTCGCACTTCGGTCCCTGTCTCCGGATCGGAGCGCACTGTCGCGCGCCCGCCGTGCCGTTCCATTCTGCCCATCACACTGTGCCGCAGGCCGAGCCTGTCGTCCGGTACGCCGTCCACGTCGAAGCCCTGGCCGCGGTCCCGGACGAACATCTCCGCCCGGTCACCGTCCACCTCGACGAACACATCGATCTTGGCCGCACCGGAGTGCTTGGCCGCATTCACCATTGACTCACGTGCAGCCCGCACCATGGCCGACAGCGGCTCACTCATCTCACAGTCGCCGACCGTCACCACCTCGATCGGCACCCCGTGGGAGTCCTCGACCTCAGCAGCAGCCCGCTTGGCCGCTCCGGACAGCGTCTGGTCGGTCAGGTCGTCCTCGTCGTACAGCCAGGACCGCAGCTCGCGCTCCTGGGAGCGGGCGAGTGTTGCGACCGCCTTCGGGTCACTGGCCTGCTTCTGGATCAGGGCGAGCGTCTGCAGCACCGAGTCGTGCAGGTGCGCAGCCATGTCGGCACGCTCCTGGGACCGGATGCGCTCCGCGCGCTCCGCGTTCAGGTCTCTGGTCAGCCGCTGCACCCACGGCCCGGCGATAACGCCCAGACCGACCACTGCGAGCAGCAGAGCGATCAGTACGTCGCCCACCTGCGACAGCCGGCCGTTCTGCACCAGGAACACGGCAACCGCCGTACCGAGCAGGATGAGGCCGACAGCGAGCCGGATCAGCGACTTGGCACCACCCTTGCCGAGCAGTACGCCGAGGACCGGGACGCGGACGCCCTTGGTCCACTCCGCCTTCTGACCCTCGTCAGCCTGCCGCCAGATCAGCGCCAGACCGGTCCCGGCGAAGATCAGCGGCCAGAACATCTTCCCGGCGATACCGATGCCGGCGACCTGCAACAGGAGCAGTACGGCGGCTCCGACGACCACCAGCGCGGTCACCTGCCCGCTGCTCTTCTCCCGCTTCCGCGCCTTCGCCTCGGCCACCGGGGGCGGCGGCTCATCCGAACGCAGCCCGCTCCGAGTGTGGGCGGCCAGACCAGGCGCAGCCGGGGCAACCGGCGTACCGAGAGGCATCAGGAACCACAGCACGGCATAGATCAGCACTCCGAACCCGCCGAACACCGTGGCAGCGATCAGCACCAGCCGCACCAGAGTGTCCGAGATACCGAGGTGGTCCGCCACGCCGCCGGCCACACCGGCGACGACACGCCCCTCGGTACGGCGGTAGGCCCGGCGTACCGGAGGCAGTTCGTTCGGACGGCTCTGACCACCAACTGGGCCAGGCGGAAGCGCCCCCGCTGAGGCACCAGCGGCGGCCTGCCGCGCGGCGTAGGCGGCGTACGGGCCCTGGTACTGCCTGGGACCCTGCGGTCCCCAGCCCTTGTAGCGCCACGGCTGCTCCGCTTCGGGGGCAGGCGGTGCCTCGGCTGGGGCTCCGTGACCGGATGTCCCACCCGTCGGCGCGGCGGAGGCTGGCTGACTCATCACCACGATCGTCTCAGGCGGACAGGGCCGACACCAGCAGGCTTCTCCCCGGCCGGCTCCTCAACACCCCACCCTGAGCGGTCAGGGTCCCCTCGGGGGAAACCCCGACCGGGGCCGCCACCCGGGGGAGGTCAGGGGAGATCCCCGATGTCTTGGCGACCGTCAAGGCGTCAGTATCGATGTCATGGAGCAGAACTCGAGTGGACCCGGAGGGTTCGACCGCAGCCGCCTGCAGAACGTGCAGAACTGGCAACGCAGTCGGTCGGACCGGATGCTGGCCGGTGTCTGCGGCGGGATCGGCCGAGCGCTCGGCATCGACCCGGTGCTGATCCGGGTGGTGATGGCGGTGCTGATCATCAGCGGCCCCGGCGTCATCTTCTACATCGCCGCCTGGGTGCTGATGCCGGACGAGGGCTCCGACCGCTCCCCCGCGCAGGGCCTGCTCGGTGACCGCATCCGCCCGGACCACCCGTGGCTGGGCCCGATCGTGGTCGGCGTCGCCGTGTTCGTGGCCATCGCGATGATGTCGTCGTTCAACTTCGGCCGCTTCGTCCCCGGGCCGCTCATCGTGCTCGCGATCATCGGAGTGGTCGCCTACCACCGCAAGGGCGGCCGCCGCGGGCGCAGCAACACCCGTAGCGAGTGGGCCGGCCCGTCCGGGAACTGGACCCACGGACAACCCGGCTGGACGCAAACGCAGAGCCAGACCCAGCGCCCGGTCCAGGACACCCCTGCGCCGGCTGCAGCTAGTCAGCGACCACAGGACCGTGTGAGTGAGCCCGTCCAGCCGGTCTGGACCGAGGCCGACCCACTAGGCCTGTACGTCGATGAGGCGCCGGCCGCACCACCCTCCACGACCCGTACGGCGGAGCCACCGGCCAAGGGTGTCCGCGGCGTGAAGTCGATCGTCGTACTGCTGACCGGTGCTGCCATCGGCATCTGCGCACTGGTCGGTGTGGCCACGCCGACCATGCTGATCATCGGAGTCGCAGTCCTGGGCGCTGGCATGCTGCTGGGCGGTTTCGTCGGCCGGACGGCCGGACTGCTGCCGCTAGGCCTGCTGCTCGCGGCAGGAGCAGTGCTGAGCAACCTGTTCCCGAGCGTCCCGCACAACTTCGCCGACGTGAACTACGTGGCGCCGGCCGGACAGGTCATCGACGCGACCAGTTCGACGTACAACTTCGATGCCGGAACCGTGCATCTGGACCTGACCAAGGCCACGTTCGCTCCGGGCGCCAAGATCGACGTCCACGGCCGGGCCGGGGACGTGGTCGTCAAGCTGCCGCAGAACGTCGACGTCGACGGGCAACTGAACGCCGAACTGGGTGAGCTGGACGGACTGACCAGCAAGCAGAGCGGTCATGGTGCACAGTTGACGCTGAAGGATCTCGGCGCCGACCAGAAGGCCGGACCGGAGCAGGTGGTCCTGGACCTGGACCTCAAGCTGGGAACGATCAGAGTGGAGCGGGGATGAGCAAGCCGAAACCGGATGTGGCCGGCATCATCGCCGGCACCGTGCTGACCGGTGGCGCGTCGATCTGGATGCTGAACGACCACGGTGTCCTGCAGACCAAGGACCTCGGCCTCACCGGCGCCCTGCTGCTCCTTGCCGCAGGCATCATCGGCCTGGCCGCGTCCCACCGCGGCTAGCGTCCTAGGGCTCGGATAAGCTGACGTCCGCTATCCGAGGGGCCTGGGTACGACGGGTCCCGTGGTCACAGGAGTTCCGATGGTGCGCGGCACCGTGAAGTGGTTCAACGCCGACAAGGGCTACGGCTTCCTCGCCGTGGACGGGCAGGACGACGTCTTCGTCCACTGGAGCAAGATCGTCTCCGACGGGTACAAGACCCTCGAGGACGGCCAGCCCGTCGACTTCCAGATCATCGACGGCCCCAAGGGCCGCGAGGCAGAGGCTGTCACGCCAGTCTGACTTCCCAGACTGCGTGTCGGCGTAGCACCCGGTAACCTGACCACCTCACCGTGGGAGGGGTCCGAGACGTGACAGAGCCGGTACACGTGGTCCGGAGGCTGGAGAAGGCGCTGGCCGACGACGACTTCTCGTGGACGTTCGTGCTGGTCGGGGAGGACCAGACCGACAAGCTCGCCACGCTGACCGGTGATCTGCGCGGTCCGGTCTCGGAGACCGGCGACGGCAAACAGATCACCTCGGGCTTCTCGTACTGGGGCATCGGCCCGACGATCGCCTGGGCGAACGCCACCAACGACCCGTTCTACCTGGTGATGAAGGCCGGTAGCGAGTCGTTCCAGCGGCACTGGCGCAAGGTCAAACCGCATGTGGACAAGGGCGGCTTCCACTTCGTCAGCCTGGGCATCGGCACCGGGGTGAAGGACCGCACGATCCTGGAGGACCTGCGCCGGCGCAGCCCGGACATGTTCTACGTGCCGGTCGACATGAGCTCGGAGATGCTCCGGCTCGGCGCGCAGGAGTCGGTCCGCAGTGGCCACTTCCCGATCTCCCAGGTACTCCCGGTCCAGATCGACTTCTCGATCCGGGACAACATGTCCGAGCTGGCCCAGATGCTCAACCGGCTGGTCGGCGACGAGCCGCTGCTCTACAGCCTGACCGGGAACACTCTGGCCAACTTCGACGATGACGAAGACCTCCTGCAGCTGATCACCGACGCACTGCGGCCGCAGGACCGGCTGCTGCTCGAGGTGGCCACCACGATCCAGCTGGACGACCAGACCGCCAAGGCGGCCGCCGACGAGTACCACCAGACCAGGGCCTTCGCGGAGTTCGTCACCAGCGCCCTGCGCTACAACACCGATCTGAAGATCGACAACGAGCGGGTCAAGTTCATCGGCGAGATCGAGGACGACGACGCCCTGCTGGTGAAGGTGCTCTGGCAGAACGACACCCGGGAACCGATCCGGATGGGTCTGCCGGACCACACCGAGGTGGTGCTGCCGATCGGCGACACGATCCGCCTCTACACGACCCGGAAGTACTCGACCGCCCGGCTCAAGCGGCTCACCACCGCCTGCAAGCTGACCCCGATCGAGGCGATCCAGTCCCAGTTCCGCTACATGCGCCGCCCGAACCCGTTCGGCCTCGAACTGCTCCTGCTGGCGCCGGAGTCCTCCGGCGAGCGCGACCACACCCTGGCCGACGACATCTGGGCGCGATGACTGTACACATGCGACGCCTCCGGCGCCGCGCGTCATGGGGCTGTAACTCCAGCCCTTCCCTCGTCACTCCAGTCGCTGCGCTCCCTCCGCTCCTCAGTCCAGGTCAGGAGGCCCCATGACCGGCTGGGCCAAGCACCGCCGTACCGTCGTCACGGCGATCAGCTACGGGCTGCTCGGCCTGGCGTTCGTACTGGGGGTCATCTGGTTCTTCTGGCCGAACAACTCCCGCTGGGAGCCCGCGGTGAACTCGCTGACCCTGGTCGCGGGCCTCACCGGCATCTTCGTCGAACGGCTCACGGCCGAGGCAGAACGCCGTACCGAGGTGCTCCGGGCAGTCACGGACGAGTTGCAGGAGAACACCCGGCTGCTGAACGACGCGCGGTTTTCCCCGCAGGCACCGACCACCCGGCAGATCTACCCGCGGCTCGTGGTGTCGGCGGTCGACGCGGCGCTGGTCTCTGGCGCACTCGGTCTGCACCGTGACTCTGAGCTGGTCGGTCTCCTGCACCGCTGGCGCGACACGGTGCACCTGTTCAACCGCCGGCTCGACCTGACCGAGATCAGCACCTTCTCCGCGACCACCTCCGCCGACGAGCTGGCCGCGTTCCATCGCGCGCTGCATCGCAAGGACAGTTTCTTCACCGGGACGCGCGAGCAACTGGAAGCGTTGGTCGCGAAGCTGCTCTAACGGGCAGGCCCGAAACCGGAGCGCACGCTGCCACAAGTGGCAATTCATGCCGAACCGTTGACTTAGTCATGCCCTCCGGCGCTTACTTTCGGACAGGACCGTAAATACGGCACCCCGGAGGCATCCCTTGCGCCCATTCCGCCCGCTCCTCGCCCTGACCCTGGCCGTCTCACTGGCCATCGCGCCCGTCGCGACGGCCGGCCCGCCACCGCATGCAGAGGCGGTATCCCTCGGCGTACCGCTGTCCGACGTCCTGCTGATCGGCGGCACCGTCGCGCCCGGCCCGAACGGCAAGACCGCGATCTGGAACGTGTCCACCGGCGGTCCGGCGTACCTGAACGCCGTCGACCCGGTCACCGGCAACAGCCTGCTCTCGACGCCACTGCCCGGCGCCGAGGGCAGCTACGCGGTGGCCGCGACCCCGACCGGCACCATCTACGTCGGCACCTACAACAACGGCCACCTCTACCGGCTGCGCCCCGGCGCGACCACGGTCGAGGACCTCGGCCGACCGATCGCCACCGAGACCTTCGTCTGGCGGATCACCACCGACGAGCAGGGCAATGTGTACGGCGGCACGTATCCGAACGGGAAGGTCTTCCGGTACGACGACCAGACCGGCGCGGTCCGGGACTACGGCCGGGTCCTCGCGACCCAGACGTACGTGAAGAGCATCGGCTACGCGAACGGGAAGGTGTACACGGGCTCACTGCCCGACGCCCGCTTCACCGAGCTCGACACCACCACCGGAGCCATCACCGAACTGCCTCCGCCGCCCAACCTCGGCGACCCGAAGGGCAAGTCGGTCTATGACCTCAACGTCCGCGGTGGCCGCGTCTACGTCCGCGTCGGTACGGCGTTCCCCGGGCCGATGTATGTCTGGGACATCGCGTCGCGTGCCTGGGTCGACGAGATCCCGACCGCGCACGGTCTGGACATCTCCCCGCTCGACCCCGACGGCAAGCTCTACATGATCCAGGCCGGCGAGCTGAAGAAGTACGACCCGGCCACCAAGGCGCTGACCGGCACCGGGCTGACCTTCACCGGCCGGGTCCAGAACGCGCGCGCGATCGGGTTCGCCGACCTCGGCCTGCCCGACTACCCGGGGACGAGCGTGGTCGGCACGCTGTGGCGCGGCGAGGAGTTCCGCTACAACCCGCAGACCGGCAAGTCGGAGATCTTCCAGACCCAGGTCCGCCGCGAGCCGATCGAGATCCTGTCGGTCTCCGGCGGCGCCAAGACGGTCTATACCGGCGGCTACCTCAACGGCGGCATCTCGCTCACCGACCCGAAGACGGGCAAGACCACCTTCAACCGCTTCTCGCAGACCGAAGCGACCCTCGAGGCCTCCGACGGCAAGGTCTGGATCGGCACCTATCCCGAGGCCCGGCTGTACTCCTACGATCCACGGCTGACCTGGAACAGCAGCGAGTACTCACCGGGCCCGCCCGGTACGCCGCAGAACCCGGTGCTGGCGGTGAACCTGAAGCCCGAGGTCCAGATGCGCGCTCGCGCCCTGGTCGAGGTGAACGGCCAGATCGCGGTCGGCACGGTCCCCGACGGCGATCGCCTGGGAGGTGCGCTGGCCTTCTACGATCCACGGTCCGGCGCCACGACGACGTACCGGAATGTTGTGCAGGACGAGAGCGTGTTCGGTCTGACCACTCGTCAAGGGATCGTGTACGGCGGTACGTCGATCACCGGCGGACTGGGGACGACCAAGCCGACTCGGGAGTCCGGCACGGTGTTCGCGTGGGACGTCGCCGGGAAGCGCAAGCTCTGGGAGACCGTGCCGGTGGCCAAGGCCGCGACCGTGTCGTCGGTGACGTTCGGGCCGGACGGCACGCTGTGGGGCGTGGCCGGGAAAACCGTGTTCGCGTTGGACCCGCGATGTGGGACAGTTCTGAAGTCCTTTGTCCTGGGGACGACGACCCAGACCGGGGACATCGTCGCGACCCGGGACGGGGTGTACGTCAGCATCGATCTGAACAAGATCTACCGGATCGCGCCGGGCCGCTGGCAGACCCCGCAGCTCTACCTCGAGCACCCGCACAAGCGGCTCGCCGTCCAGGGTGGTCAGCGGCTGGTCTTCAGCGACGGGCCCGAACTGTTCCGAGTCGATATCAAACGTTGACAGCAGAATTTCCTTCCCATTAGTTTCGGTCCTGACCGTTATTAGGTCACTACCCAGGGGGTTGTGATGAAATCCACCGTCCGCCGTATCGCGGCACCGCTCACCGCACTCGTCCTCGCCGCCGCGCTCAGCTCGTGCGGCGGTGGCGACGACACGAACTCCGCCGGCAAGAAGACCGTCACCCTCTGGATGTACCCGGTGATCGCCGACCAGGCCGCCAGTGACACCTACTGGAAGAAGGTCGAGACCGACTTCGAGGCGGCCAACACAGGTATCGACCTCAACATCGAGGCGCAACCGTGGGACAAGCGCGACGAGAAGCTCGCCACCGCGTTCGCCGGCGGCAAGGGTCCGGACGTCGTCCTGCTGATCCCGGACCAGATCCCGCAGTACGTGAAGAACGGTTCGCTCGAGCCGGTCGACGACGTGGTCACGCCGGACAAGGACAAGTTCCTGCCGAACGCGATCCCCGGCCTGACCGTCGAGGGCAAGGTGTACGGCGCGCCGATCTACCACACCGTCACCACGACGATCTACAACAAGACCGTGCTGACCAAGGCCGGCATCACCAAGCCGCCGGCCACCTGGGACGAGATCAAGGCGGCCGCGCCGAAGCTGAAGGCCGCCGGGTTCACCACCCTCGACTACTCGGCCTCGACCGAGTCGACGCTGAACCTGAGCTTCTACCCGCTGCTCTGGCAGGCCGGCGGCAAGGTGTTCGCCGATGACGGCAAGTCGGTCACCTTCGACCAGGCCCCGGGCCTGGAGGCGCTGACCTTCCTGAAGACCCTGTGGGACGACGGCGCGATCCCGAAGACCGCGCTGAACAACGGCAACGCGATCGAGAACCAGCCGATCGGCAAGGGCACGGTCGCGATGGGCTTCACCGCCACGCCGGCCAACGCCGCCACGGCCGCCAAGGGCTGGGGCGACGCGAACATCGAGGTCGGCGCCCCGCTGACCGGCGCGAAGCAGGTCGGCTACGGCATCCCCGGTGGGCTGTCCGTCAACGCCGGCTCGAAGAACCTGGCCGAGGCGAAGAAGTTCCTCTCGTTCATGATCCAGCCGCCGCAGCTGCAGGCCCTGAGCAAGGCGACCGGCTACTTCACCCCGCGCACCGACGCGAAGGTCGAGGTCACCGATCCGCTGACGCTGAAGTTCGGCCCGGCCCTGCAGTACGCCTTCCCCGGTGAGCCCAACCCGGCCGCCCGCCAGATCATGTCGCTGCTGAGCGTCGAGATCCAGGCTGTGCTGACCGGCAAGAAGACACCGCAGCAGGCGCTCGGCGACGCTGCCAAGCAGGCCAACGACCTTCTGAAGCGATGACCCAGGTCGGCGTCGGCCAGAACTCCCCCGTCCGCCGTCCGCGTCCCGCGCCGCTCAGGGGGCGGCACGGTCCGCGGCGGCGGGCGTGGGTCGGACTGGTGTTCGTGGCGCCGATGCTGGCGCTCTTCCTCGCCTTCCGCTTCCTGCCCGCGGTCGGCGCCGTCTGGCTGTCGCTGACCGACTACCGGCTCAGCGGCCGCTGGAAGTTCATTGCCTTCGACAACTACACCCGGCTACTGCAGGACGACCTGTTCCACCAGAGCCTGGTCGTCACGCTCACCTACACGGTGATCTTCGTTCCGTTGACCGTGCTGCTGTCCCTCGGTACGGCGTTGTTGCTGCAGCAGGTGGTGTGGCAGCGCGGGTTCTTCCGGGGCGTGTTCTTCCTGCCGTACGTGACGAGCATCGTGCTCGCCGCCGTGATCTGGAAGTGGATCTACGACGCGCAGGACGGGCTGCTGAACGCCGTACTCGGACTGGTCTCGATCGGCCCGATCGACTTCCTCGGCTCGGACAACACCGTGCTCGCGTCGATCGCGGTCACCTCGGCCTGGAAGGGTTTCGGGTACTCGATGCTGATCCTGCTCGCGGGTCTGCAGGCGGTACCGAAGTCGTACCTGGAGGCCGCGATGATCGACGGCGCCTCCGCCTGGCAGCGGTTCCGCTACATCACGGTGCCGCAGATCCGGCCGGTCCTGTTCTTCGTGCTGGTGATCGAGACGATCAGCGCGTTCCAGGTCTTCGACGCGATGTACGTGATGACCGGTGGCGGTCCGGTCCGGGCCAGCTACTCGCTCGTCTACTTCCTGTACGACAGCGGTTTCAAGTTCTTCGACTTCGGCTACGCGAGTGCGATCGGCATCGTGCTGTTCTTCATCGTGCTGATCATCTCGCTCGTCCAACGCCGCCTCGTCGGGAGGGACGACTGATGGTGAACCTCCTCGACCGACCACCAGTTCGCCGTACGACGTCCTCGGCCGCGAACCGCCGTACCGGCCGACCGGTAGCGCGGCTGACCTTGCCGACGCTGCTCGCACTGACCGCGATCATCACCGTGGTGCCGTTCGTAGCCATGGTCCTGGTCGCCTTCGCGCCGCCGAGCGGCAACACGTTCCCGGACGCCTTCTACCCGTCGCACTGGACCTTCGACAACTTCACCCGGGTGCTGTCCAGCTCCGACATCCCACGCTGGACCGTCAACTCGCTGCTGTACTCACTGGTCTCGGTCGTCTTCGTCCTGCTGTTCGCGGCGATGGCTGGCTACGCCTTCGCGAAGAAGCGTTTCCCCGGTCGCGAACTGATGTTCTGGGCCTTCCTGGCCACACTCATGGTCCCCTTCCAGGCGACCCTGATCCCGTCGTACATCCTGGTCTCGCGCCTGGACTGGGTCGACAGCTACTGGGGCTTGATCGTCCCCACCCTCGCCAACTCCCAAGCCGTCTTCCTCCTCCGCCAGTTCATCGGCCAACTCCCCGACGAACTCTTCGAAGCCGCCGAGATCGACGGCGCCCCGGAGTGGAAGATCTTCACCCTGATCGTCATGCCCCTGATCCGCCCAGCCCTGGCCACGCTAGGAATCTTCGTCTTCCTCTGGCACTGGAACGACTTCCTCTGGCCCCTGGTGATCGGCCAATCCGCCCACATGCAAACCCTGACGGTAGGCCTGGCCACCCTCCAGACCCAGTCAGTCCCCATCAACCAGATCATGGCCGGCGCCACTATCACCGTAGTCCCCAGCCTCCTGGTCTTCGGCTTGTTGCAGCGCTACCTCACCGACAGCATCACCATGTCCGGCCTGAAGGGTTAATTTTCCCAACGCGTGCTGCGCAGTCGCTCCTCCGTCGCGCCCGCTACGCGCGCTGCCCGCCCACCCTGAGCTCTCATCGGGGCTACCGCCCCGGACCTGTGCGCTACCGCGCACACCTACGCGCTACCGCCCGCCCACCCGCGCCTCCGGCGCCCACCCACCCCGTTGCGCGCTTATCGAGCGGCCGACCCCTCCCGGCGTACTGGAGTTCGTGGACTGCGGCAATCTCGTCACACCCAGCCAACCTGGACCAACGATCAACAGGTCCCAGTCGGCATCGTGCGGTGTTGTGCATACTCGGTCAGTTCTTGACTCTGCCCAGGAAACTCTCACACTACGGTCTTCGACCCGGCACCCTGCTGCACGTATATGTCAGGCCAAGGGACGCGCCCAGAACGGAGCGCTCGTGCAGTGGAGGGTAGACCTCGAGGCGGCCGTCTTGAAGACGTAGAGAAAGGTTGTCAGCTGGGGCCTTGCAGGCGGGCAATTGCTGTACGAAGGTTAAGGCTCGCAAGAAGGCCGGGGGGCCTTGGCCAGTTTGGTCATGTGGTCTGGGAGGGAACATGGCAAAGCGGAGTCGTAGAGATTCCAGTCTAGAAACTCGCGTGCAACTACCGAAGGACGCCCTCAAGAGAGTCAAGCTTGGGCAATCATTTGCCGAGTACGATCTGGTCTTGGCAAAAAATGACGTCTTCGTCCGAACCAACGCGCTGATGGCTGCGGACGACCCGACCGGCAGCAAGTGCTTCTTTATTGGTCGGCGCGGCACCGGCAAGACTGCAATCACGAAATATCTGGTAAAGAGCCCAGCCAAGACGGCACTGATCAACCCTGAGCTATTCTCCCTCTTCGAAGTCCGCCTTGGACTTGACTCCCTGGACGACGCTAAGCAGCGACCATTCCGGAGTTTAGTGTCCGCCTTTCGCAGAGCACTCCAAATCGAAATCCTCCGAGACTGGCGTCGCCATCAACGTCTATACAATAGGATGCTTCCGGACTTAATAGTTGATGAACTTGATTTATACGGAGGTGTCGATTTTGATTCAAGGTGCCTACAACTAATCGCATTGCTCGCGCGCCCGCTTCAAGAACGAGATGACCCTACATGGCTGACCGAGATCAAGGTCGCCAAGAAGCTGGGCCAGGAGATGACCGCGTCCTACGAAGGCAGACCGGGGGAATACACTCTCTTAATCGACAGCATCGACGATTCGTGGGACGGATCATCCCAGGCGGTTTTCTATCTGGCCGCCCTAATGCACGCTTGTTTGGAGATGACCGCGAGCGTTCCTTGGGCAAGAGCCCTCGTCTTTGTGCGCGAGAATATATTTGAGCGGGTAAGAGAGATCGACACGGAGTTCGCCAGGCTCGAAACTTGCGTCGTCGGCCTGGACTGGACCAAAGAGCAACTTGTCGAGATGATCGAGCGGCGATTGAACGTTCCGTTCAATACAAGACTCCCACTGAAGGAAACCTTCGGTCGCTTCTTCGAAAACTCAGAGAAGGCCCAAGAGCTCATCTTTGGCTACTGCCAGAATCGACCTAGGGACGTACTAACCTACTGTGACCTCGCCGTAAGTACGGCACAATCTCACAATCATGAGCTCGTTCAACTGCAAGACATACTCGATGCTCGTAGAAGATTCTCCGATAGTCGCCTCAAGGATCTTGGCGACGAATATTCCGAGAACTATCCGATGCTGCAGGTGGTGTTGTCGCGATTCTACGGTTTGGGCAGGCGCTGGACGTTGAGCGGTGTCGCCGCCTTCATCAGCAAACTCCTCGCCGATAATGAGGTAAAAGAGCTTTGCTCCGACTGGATATTTGATCACACGTCACCCGAACTGTTTGTGCGCCTCTTCTACAACATCGGATTCTTCGGTTTCACCCGCCATCGAGGCGTATCATTCCGGTCCCTTGGCCCGCGCGACACGTCCCCACCGGCAGTAACCGCCAAGACAGACATAGTGATTCATGAGTCTTATTGGGATGCACTCGACCTACAAGACATGATCATCGGGGCACTCGATGACACAAAAGAATTCGGGCGCACGGGAGTTGTATCCGAGCTACCTGGGGGCATCGACCTCACCAGCTACCATGAGCGCCTTGCCGACCTATCCGAAGAACTGGACACACTCCCCACTGGAACCGAGCACGCCGCCAGCTTTGAGAACATCATCGGCGAAATAATACGGCTTTGCTTCTTTCGCTCACTTCTCAACGTAGAAGCCAAAGTGCGCGATGTAAATGGGCGCGTGATTCGCGACTGGATCGCCTCAAACCGAGCGAGTGGCGGATTCTGGGAGCTAATGCGCCACAGGTATGATGCAACGCAGATCATATGGGAATGCAAGAATTACGAGAACTTAAGCGCCTCAGATTTCCACCAAACTGCATACTACACGACACCCCAGGGAGGGCGACTCGTAATCCTTGTATTCCGCGGAGATGTACAAAAGTCTCACTACGAACATGTACGGAGGATTGCCACCGAGAAGGATGGGATGGTTTTATTGTTGACGTCGAAGGATCTGAAGGTATTTCTCCGACAGGCAATGAACGGGAAGGTCAAAGAAGACCATATTCAAGAGATCTACGATAGGACACAGCGCGAAATATCGTAAGGCCGGATTTCGCACTATCACATTCAATAATTCAGTGGCGACCGCTTCGGCTTGCTTAGCCGGCCTACCTTAGCCCTGAGCCCGGGCAGATAATGCAGGCAACAGGGGTCTGAGTTATCCATGTATCACGCCGGGCCTTGCTCGAGCTCCCCGCTAGAAGCGCCTGTCCACTCTACGCCCGTTGGCCGGTGACCGCCGTTAGCCAGGAAGGTCTTGACGGCCTTCCGCAGTGTGTCGATGGTGATCTCAGAAGCGCGAGGAAACTCGCGATCGTTACCCATGTAGTAATAGATGACCTCATCGTGACGGCTTGGTTCGCCAGCGGAGAAATAGGTACCGCCGTCTCCCATGAACCGCAGTCCGCCGACCCGGTCTTCGTGGTTCACGGCGACTAGGAGTTCGTGATCCGGAACGCCGGCAGCGTTGAGCCGTCCCTCGACGTACAGGGCCGCGACCGAGTTCTCATACGGCTCGGCGAGCAGGGCGTCAACCAGCGCGTCTAGGTCCTCGTCCGTCTGAATCCGAACGGGCTTATCTCCGTGCTCGTGACGGTAGTACGCCTCAATGGTTGCCATCTGTCTCTGCTTCCCCTTCGTACGTCTCTTCGAAATCAAAGTCTGGAGCGTAGACCGTCAGTCTGCTGCCCGCTGGGAGGAAGCGCTTCAGCAGCGCCTGACAACTCAATCTGCCCGTGCAGGGTTCGTTGTTCAGCACGATCCGCACGTCCATGATGCCTTCGCGTCGCATACGCATCGCAAACTTCAGTTCGACGTCGGCCGCCGTCGACAGCAGGTTCGGCGAAGTTACGAGGCCAAGTCGCTCTGCGAACCGTTGAGCGGCTTGATAGTCCTCCTCGTGCTGGCCACTCACCAGCTGATGATCCTTGCCGCTGTCGTCGCGCCAGACCCCACGCGTCTTAGCCCTGCGTCCGGGACCGACCTCGCGTTTGGGCAGAAGTTTCAACAGTTCGATCGGGTCGAAGTCGCCGCCCGGTTCCGAGCCGCGTGATCCAGGCGAGCGCTCGGTGTCAGGCTCCGGAGATGGTTCGCTGCCACGGTTAGCGGTTACATCGTCGTCGCCCGGCGACGCCTTGTCAGATGTAAGGCCGCCGCCGACAGGTCGAGTTGTAGACTCCTCCGATCCCGACCCGACGAGCGGATTGCGATCTGCCGATTCGGAGGCCGTCCGCTTTGTGTCGTCGACCTGTGCTCCGGTCAGACCTATCGCCCACGCGCGTGCCTTTGGGGGCGCCTTGGAGAGATAGTGGGCTGCGGCTTCGCATGCGCAGGCGGCTGCATCGAGCTGGTGCGCAGCCGTAGTCGCGCCGAGCTGGCCAGCGATTGCACCATTCTCGCGGCAGCGTGCAGCGGTGCGCTGGAGATGTGCCACCACCTGTGGGACCTGATCGAGGCACTCGACCAGTCCCTGGGCTACTCGTTGGAGATCGGAGGACATATCGCTGCCCTAGATTTGGTCGGCATAGCTCTTGCATCCGGCCGAGGCGATCTCCAGAGCCTCGACGGCCTGCTCGACTGCCCTTCCTGCCGCGTCCAGGATCTCGGAGATGTCGCGGTCAACGCCGGTCGCGGTGCCGGAGATGAGGCTCTCGACTTGCTGGCTGTGTTGGGTGAACCGCAGCTTGAAGCCGGCTAGGCCTCCAGCGGCCTGTTTGGCTTCCATGGAGACTTGGAACAGTTGCTCTTTCAGGCGTTGCACGTCGGACATGACGGCTCCTCACTTCGAGGGCGGTTGGTGAGTTTCAGGCCAGCAGGGGTGCGGATCCACTCTTCGAACACTCGGTCCATGTCTCCCGCGCCCGCTTTCAGGAACGAGGAGCCGAACAGGTTGCCGAGGATGTCGGCCACCAGGTCCTCCTCCTCTTCTCGGGTGTCTCTGACGGGACGGTTGGTGCAGCTCTGCCTACAAGCACGCGCGCGATGGTCCTTGTCGATCGCCGCCGGGGTTCCGAGGGTGACGCGTTGGTGTGCATGGCTTCTGGCTTGGCGGCCCCAGAAGTGAGATCACCTCGGGGGCCGCTCTCTGGTTGTGTCCGAGACGGGGGAGGCTCCGACACAAACACTTTGGGCGGGTTGGAATCGGCGGAGCGGCCGCGGTGCACTTTCCCGTTGTGAGGGGTGGGATGGTCATGCCGCGCCGCTCCGCCGGCGCCAGGATGGTCGGGCGACAATGCGCCGTCCTGCGCTATCGCGCGCCAATCAACCTGGCGAGTCGGTCACTCCTGGTCGTGTTGGGGCCCGGCATGCCGGGAGTCGTCTCGGGATGTCAGTACCTTGATTCCTCGACTCTCGAGGTCGCGGCGGACTTCCAGGGGGTTGTTGAACCCTGCGAAGTGCAGGAGGCTCGGGACGATCAGATAGGACTCGTCAGCGTCAAGCAGAGCATCGATGCATGCCACGAGCTCTACAGAGTTCCTGTCGAGATCTTCTTCGTAGATCCTGTCGATCGCTATGCCGTGAGAGACCGCGCACGCCACGATCTCCTGGCGAAGTGTCGCAAGTTCGGTGGCTGACATCAGAAACCCCTTTCTGATGTATCCGCCAACCGCGCGTGTTTTCATGGCGTCCCCGTCTGGATGGTCTGAGCGCTGGTGTCCCGGACCGCTCGAAGTTGCCAGCGCACGCGACGACTCACTGATAGCGGAGACGTCTGGAACTGGCTCATTGGTAACTCGCAGACTCTGGAAGCGACGCCGCATGGCATCGGCGTACCTGTCTGCCAACGGCCCGTCGTCCGTGAAGTCCGCAATCGGGTGCCGGCCGAACCACACCCGCACCCGATGGCGCGGCTGCGGAAGTGTCTCCGTCATCGCGTCCGCGGCCCGACGTACGGGAGTGTTTCCAACTCGAGCGCTCTCTTTGCATAAGGTGCGAGGTCCAGAATTTCGACAGGCACTTTCTGTCACATCCCAACGTGGTGACGATGAGGAGGCCGTGGGTCGAGCGCTCGGTCGGCAACGATTGAGGTGATGACCGAACGATCGCTTCACTGAAACAAGCAAACCGTCTACGCTGCGTAGTTGCCAGCGCAGAAAAGCCGCACCCGCGCTGCATCATTGACATATCAGCGAGGCGGCGGGGATGGGTCGTACTGGGGCGGGGATGGGGCGATGACCACCAAACGGACGCGGCTGGCTCAGCGGCGGAGGACTCTCGGCCTTAGCCAGGAACGCCTCGCCGAGATCCTCGGCGTCGATCGTTCAACCATCGGTCGATGGGAGGCCGGCGATACCGAGCCTCAACCTTGGCTGCGACCAAAGATGGCCGCAGCGCTTGGGCTCAGTAACAGCGACCTTCAGGTGCTGCTCGACGGTTCGGAAGCCGTAGCCGACACCCGTCAAGCAGCCGTTGCCCGGCGGTCACTCCGTGAGACGTCCGCGATCAGCGGACGGGGAGTGCAGGTTCTTCATGATGCCCGGCGCCACTATCAGCGCATGTATCGGAACTCGGGCGGACTGCCGGCAAAGGTGCAGCTTGAGCGCTTCCTGAGCGAACATGCCACGCCTCTGGTCACCGGAGGTTTCGGATCTGGTGATGACCAAGAAGTTCTGCGCGCGATGGGCTCTCTTGTCGCTCTCGCCGGGATCTGCGCCTACGACTGCGAGGAGTACGGCACCGCAGAGCGGCATTTCGATCGCGCTTTTCAGTTCGCCGACTCGTCAGGCGATCTCCGCTTTGGCGCATATATCTACGCACTCAAAGCAAATCAGGCGCTTGCATTGAAGGACTTTCGTCAGGTAGTCGATCACGTGGAGACTGCGGTTACATATGCCGCAGCGTGCATCTCGCCGGCTCTCGAAGCGGATTTGTGGGCAATGCAGGCTAATGCTTATGCACAGATAGGTGATCGAAAGTTGACCTATCTCACCATTTCTCGATCTGAGTCTTCGGCGAGTCGCATTCGCGACGACGAGGAGCCGGCGGAGACGAGTTACGTCCAGGCCGGCCTCATCGAGGCCAAGCTCGGCGAGGCCTTGGTTGGCCTGGGAGATTTGAGCCCAGCCTTCGACTACGCCCAGAAGGCACTGGACTCCGATGATCACCCTCGCGGCCGCGTCAATCGACTGGCATCGATGGCAACTCTTGAATTGAAGGCGCGAGAAATCGAGCACGCTTCGAGCCTGACCGTGGAGATGGTCGACAGCGCCGAAGGCATGGAGTCGCGTCGCCTGCACTCAAGGTTCAGAGAGTTGCGGATAGGGTTGAATAACAGTAGATCTAACGTCAGTGAAGAAGCAGTCGCACGGCTCGACCGCGTCCTGCAAATCTCCCCATGGTAGGGTTGAAGTCGATTTCTGGCCCGCCAGCTCAATGAAGGACGTCCGATGGAGTGGAAAAACCTCGGCGAAGAGACCAAGTATGAGAACCCTTGGTTCCGCGTAAATCTCGCTGACGTTGAACTGCCTGATGGGCGCCACCTCGACCACTTTCTGATTCGCCAGCGTCCGGTGGCTTTGACGGCGGCGGTCAATGAGAAAAACGAGGTCCTGCTGCTGTGGCGCCACCGGTTCATCACCGAGACCTGGGGGTGGGAGCTTCCAGCGGGCGTCGTCGATGACGGGGAGAGTCTTGTCGAGGCTGCGGCGCGCGAGATGCTTGAGGAGACCGGATGGCGGGCTGGTCCCCTGGAGCCTTTGATTACCGTCGAGCCGGCAAATGGCCTGTCGGACGCTCTGCACCACATCTATTGGGCCGATGGCGCCGAGTACGTGAGTCATCCTGAGGACGACTTCGAGTCGGACCGTCGAGAGTGGGTTCCACTCAAGCTAGTGCCGGACTTGATCCGTCGAGGCGAGATCAGGTCGGCCAACACCGTGGCCGCGTTGTTGCTTCTCCATCACATGCGTGAGGTTTGATCCCGAGCGCCGGGGGCGGTAGGTCGACATCCAGACGGCATCGCACCGGCAAGCACTCAACTGTTGCAGTAGGCAACGACCTTCCGCCACGGATGTAGCGGGGGCAACCGCTGCACCTTTGCGCGGCAGCGTGGAATGCGCGACAGCGCAAGGTCCGCGCGTAGCGTCAGGTGCGCGCGGTAGCACGCACCGTCTTCGGGTGGGTGGGAGCGTCGCGGAGCACGGCGACGGAGGAGCCGGGCGTAGTCGACGCGTGGGCTTGACCGCCGTACCCATGACCTGTCAGTTGTAGTAGCCGTCGATGGGGACGCGAGCCTCGTCGTACAGGGAGGGGCCGGATTGGGGGACGGCGGGGAAGCTGCCGGTGGTCTTCAAACCGTTCAGTTGCTTGCCGGAGAGGGCGTAGACGACGTTGCCTAGGCCGGAGCGGGCTAGGGCGCCGGTGCACATTTCGCAGGGTTGGCAGCTGGTGTACATGGTGGTGCCGGCGGCGATCTCCGGGGTGAGTTCGCGGGCGGCCCAGACGGCGAGCTTCAACTCGGGGTGGTGGCTGATGTCGCCATCGGTGATCGTCGTGTTCTGGGCTTCGGCGAGCACTTGGTCGTCGGGGCCGACGAGGAGGGAGCCGAAGGGTGGGTTGCCGGCTTCGCGGGCGGCGGCCGCCAGGGCGATGGCTCGGCGGAGGAAGGTTTCGGGGGTCATGTCAGCTCCTGCTTCAGCGTGGCTAGGTCTCGCCAGGCGGTTTCGGGGTGTTCGGTTTCGGCGGGATCGCCGTGAAACGGATCCAGTACGACGCTCTGAGCGCCAAGCTCACGCAGTACGTCGAAATCGGCGCGCACCTGGTCGATCGAGCCCTCGCCCGCGACCCGCGTCTCCTCAGGCAACGGCGATGAGGTCAGCCGAAGCAGGATCCGCGGCGCGAAGGCCGGCACCGGCCGACCCTCGGCGGTAGCGATCTCACGCAGCTGACCAGTTGCCGAGCGCAACCAATCGACGCGTTCCCGGAGCGGGTGCCACGCATCACCCAACAGCACGGCCCGCCGCATGGCCGCCGTACTGCGGCCGCCGACCCACAACGGGATTCGCCCAGGACCGTAGTCCGCTGCGTCCGACCACGCCGAACGCAGCGAGACCAGCAGCTCGTCCGTCGCCCGCCCGCGCCGCGCATGCGAGGCCCCCAGCGCCTCGAACTCCTGCCGGGCCCACCCAGCGCCAACTCCGAGCACCAGTCGCTCACCGCTCAGCTGATGAAGGTTCGCCGCCATCCGCGCCACCAGCAACGGATGCCGGTACCCCGCGATGAGTACCGTCGTACCGAGTCGCACGCGCGAGGTGATTCCGGCCAGCCAGCTCAACGTCGTGAAGGGCTCGTAGAACGGCGCCGGGTACTGCTCCGCGACGTCCGGTGTGATGACCACATGGTCCGACACCATCAGCAGGTCGTACCCGAGCTCTTCGACCACCTGAGCCCACTCACGCAGCCGCGCCGGATTCGTGCCGGGCCCGAAGTTCGGAACGTTCACACCGATTTCCACCCCGTCAGGCTATCCAGGCAGCAGGCCAGCTTTGAAGAGACTTCTCCCGGCAAATCCGGCGCTTCACCACGGATTCACCGGTAGATTGGCCTCATGACCGAGACCCTCGATTCGATCGACTGGGCTGTGCTGGCCGAGCTCCAGGCCGATGCCCGGATGTCTCTCAGCGAGCTCGGCCGCCGCGTCAGTCTGAGCGCCTCGGCCACCACCGAGCGGGTACGGCGACTGGAGGCGCTCGGCATCATCACCGGCTACCGGGCAGACGTCGACCTGGCGAAGGTCGGCTACCCGGTACTGGCCGTCGTACGGCTCAAATATCCCGGCAACAAGCATGAGCCGCTCAAGCGGCTGCTCGCCGAGCGCGGTGAGTTCCTCGAATGCCTACGCACGACCGGCGACGACTGCTACACCCTCAAAGTCGCCGCCACGTCCATGCCGCACCTCGAGCAGCTCGTCAACGAGCTGACCGAGTTCGGCAGTACGACGACCAACTTGGTCTACTCCCAGACCCAGTCCTATCGCGGTCCGACGAAACCTAGTTGAGCTCGCCGAAGGCTTCGATCGCGCGGAGCGTGTCGGTCTGCGACATCCCCGGCGGCTGGATGCGGAGGATGATCCCGTCCGCGCCCATCTCCTCGTAGTGAGCGATCCGCTCGGCGCACTCGGCCGACGATCCGATGATGCTGCGGTCGACGATGTCGTCCCAGCCCTGCGTGTAGCGGCTGGCGTCGGCGGATGTCCGCTTCCAGCCGGTGTAAGCGTCGTACAGGTCGCGCAGCGGCTCTTCCAACGCCTTCCGCGCGTCCTGCGAGGTCGGGGCCGCGTAGCCCTCCCGGCACAGGATGACCTCAGCACCCAACGTGCCCTCGCCCCGCGGATAGCCCTGGTACTCCGCGATCTTCGGAGGCAGGACCTCGTCGGGTTGGTTGAACGACGTCGTCCAGCCGTCACACATCCGCGCGGTCCGTTCCAGTACGGCGGACACCTGGCCGCCGTTCCACAACCGGGGCCGCGGTGATTGCAACGGCCGCGGCGACAGGTAGGCATCCTGGATGCTGGTGAACCGGCCCTCGTAGGTCACCGACTCCTCGGTCCACAGCCGCGTGACGATCTCGAGGCACTCCTCGAACCGCGCGACCCGCTCGCGCTGCGTCACGCCGTACAGGGCGAACTCCTCCGGGCGGTACCCGAGCACGAAGCCGGCCGTGACCCGCCCGCCGGACAGCACGTCCAGATGTGCGAGCGTCTCAGCCAGTACGACGGGCTGGTACAGCGGCGCCACGATCCCTGCCGTGGCGATCCCGATCCGCGAAGTGTGCGCCGCGAGCCAGGTGAGAGAGGTGAGAATCTCGTGGTACCCGGGCCGGTGCAGATGCCGCTCACCGAGCACCACCCACTCGAACCCGGCCTGCTCGGCCAGCCGCGCCTGCTCGACCGCATCGGCCAGTTGCGGCCGTTCGCCATCGGTGCCGTACAGGTTGAGATACAGACCCAGCCGCATCAGGGTGCCACCTTCCGTTGACAGAGAGCACTCAGGGTATTTACGGTCTTGACCGTAAGTCCTTTTGTGTCGGAATGCGACCCCTAACCGCCTGAAGGTGTCCCTAAGGAGCCGACCTTGACTGTTCTATCGCATCCGGTCGGCGTTCCAGCCGGCCCGGGAACCGCCCCGATCAGCGCGATCCGGACCCGCGTCGTGAGCGCGCCGTACCGGCGTCCGTTCCAGATCAGCAGTGGTGTCAGTACGGATCTGATCAGCCTGGTGGTGGAGATCCATACGGCCGACGGCGTGGTCGGGATCGGCGAGACGTCACCCATGACGGCGTACACCGGGGAGACCCTGGCAGGTGTCACCGCCGCGATCGAGGAGCACCTCGCGCCGGCTCTGATCGGCCGGGACCCGCTCGACCGGGCCGGTGCGCACGTGGTGATGGACGGCGTCCTGCGCGGCCAGAACGTGGCCAAGTCCGGTCTCGACATCGCCCTGTACGACCTGGCCGGCCGCCTCAGCGGCTGGCCGGTGCACGCACTGCTCGGCGGCAGCATCCGGACCCGGGTGCAGACCGCCTGGGTGGTGGGGCTCGGCACGCTCGACGAGATGGCTGCGGAGGCCGCTGAGTACTCAGCACGTGGTTTCTCGCATCTGAAGCTCAAGGGCGGCCATGACCCCGCCAAGGACCTCGAGCTGGTCCGTGCGGTTCGTGCGGCCATCCCAGCCGACACAGAGGTCTGTCTGGACGCCAACGAGGGGTACGACGCCACCACCGCGCTGCCGTACCTGGCCAAGATGACTGAGGCCGGCCTGAACCTGCTGGAGCAGCCCCTGCCCCGCTGGGACCTGGCTGGCATGGTGCGGCTGCGTGAGCGGCTCGACGTCCGCCTGATGGCCGACGAGAGCATGCACTCGCTCCACGACGCACTGGAGATCGTACGGCGCGGTGCGGCCGACGTACTGAACATCAAGATCCTCAAGGTCGGCGGACTGCACCGGGCGCTGCAGATCGCCAATCTGGCCGAGGCTGCGGGTCTCGCGGTGAAGATAGGCTCGATGCCGGAGCTGGGCGTCGCCACTCTGGCCGCGGTCCACCTGGCGGCCGCCGTACCGGGTGCAACCGTTGCGGCCGACCTGGTCGGCCCGCTGCTGGTTGAGGAAGACCCACTGGCTCCGAGTGTGTTTGCCGACTGCAAGGGCTGGATCGACGTACCCACCCGACCTGGCCTCGGCCACGACGTCTGAGAGGTCTCATGCACCCGCTGGTCGAACAACTCCGCGGCACTGTCCTCCCTGCGGTCTTCACGCCGATGGACAGCTCCGGTGTCATCGCGTACGACGCTCTGACCGCGTACGCCGGTGCTATCGCGGGCCAGGACATCGGTGGGGTCGCAGTGTGGGCCCACACTGGCCGGGGTCTGTACCTGAGTGCCGCAGACCGCTCCAAGGTGCTGGAAACGTGGCGGCAGGCGACTGCGGCTCCGATCGTGGCCGGAGTCGGCGTACCGCGGTCGGAGTCCCCGAAGAGCCTGGACGACGCCGCAGATCTGACCGTGGCGATGGCTCTGCAGGCCGCAGACGCCGGAGCGGACGCAGTGATGGTCTATCCGCTGGCTGGGCTCGCAGAGCTGTCAGACGGGCACGCACAGGCCGTGAAGCTGCACGAGCGCGTGGCTGTCGAGAGCGGGCTGCCACTGGTCGGGTTCTACCTGCACGGGGAGGCCGGCGGGTACCCGTACCCGCCGGAGCTCATCCGGGACCTGCTGAGCCTTGATGCGATGCTCGGGGTCAAGACAGCGACGCTGGACCGGGCTATCGGCACGCAGGACGCCATCTGGGCCGGACGGGACACTGGCAAGCTGCTGATCACCGGCGAGGACCGGATGTACGGTCCGTCGTTCATGTGGGGTGCAGATACGGCCCTCGTGGGGATTGCGTCAGCACAGGTCGAGCTGTCGGTCGCCGTACTGCGGGCTTGGAAGGCAGGCGACCACAGCGCGTTCCTGACTGCGTCGGACCGGCTGGATCGGTTTGCCGCAGCGACGTTCTACGCACCGATCGAGGGCTACGTGCAGCGGATGATCTGGGCAGCCGTCTGGGAGGGACTGATCCCGGAGGAGGCCGCGTACGACCCCTACGGCCCGTCCTTGCCTGCCGCTGAACGCGAGCTGGTCATCAGGACTCTGGAAGCACTGCAGAGCTGACAAGTGAGGTGGCGCGCTCCCTCCATCGCTCCACCACACCTCGTCCGCAGCCGACCACTCACCGGCGTACCGGCAATTATGGTCTTGACCGAAACTAAAAGACTCTGCTTCGATCGTCAAGAGGTTGACCGGCCCTGCATTACAGTGCGTGGCATGGGGGTGTGCTGATGGCGGTCGTGGTCGGCGTTGTCGGCCCGGAGGATGTCGTGCAGCGAGTGATCGCGACCGGTCCGCCGAGCGGTGCCACCTTGCTACCGCTGTCCTACCGGCACGAGACCGAGACGGTCGAGCTGGTCGCGCAGTCCCAGGAGAAGGTCGACGCCCTGCTTTTCACCGGCGTCGTCCCGTACACGATCGCCACCGAGGCCGGCGCCGTCGGCCGCCCCGCCATGTATGTCTCGTACGACGGCGCCACCCTCCTGCGCGCGTTGGTCGAGTTGCTGCGGCTCGGCCACAACGTCACGCAGTTCTCGATCGACACGCTGCGGCGCAGTGAGGTCCTGGAGACGCTGATCGAGGCCAAGCTGCCGACCGACCAGATCCAGGTGCTCCCGTACCGGGCCGGTCTGACCTCCGACGACATCGTCACGTTCCACCGGAGCGCCCGCGACAAGCACGACACCAAGATCGCGATCAGCTGCCTCGGCTCGGCGTTCCACCTGCTCGACAACGAGATGCCGTCGGTCCGCCTGGTCCCGTCGCGCTACTCGATCCGCTCCACCCTGCAGGCGCTCGTCCTCACGACCAGCGGCCAACACGTCGGCGACGCGCAGGTCGCGCTCGGCATCGTCGATCTCCCCGAACCCGACGACGCCCTGGCCGGTGACCTGATCACGCTTGGCGGCAGCCTCGCCCTGCTACCCGACGGACGGTACCTGGTGGTCACCACGCGCGGCCTGCTTGAGCAGGCGACCGAACAGTTCACCCGGATGCCGCTGCTCGACCACCTCGCCGCACGCCACAGCACGGCGTACGTCGGCTTCGGCATCGGCCGCACTGCCGCAGAAGCCGAAGCCTTGGCACGACGCGCAGTCGGCCGCGCCGGTTCGATCGGCAGCGTGGCCGGCGTCGTATCGATGTCCGACGACGTCGAGATCGTCATCGAGCTCTCCGGCGATCAGCCCGCCATCCCCCGCGGCGCCGAAAGCCTGCCCTTGTTGGCTCGTCGCGTAGGCCTCAACCCGGTCACCCTCGCCCGCATGCGCGAACTCACCGCCAAGAACCCCGACGGCCTGACCACCCAAGACGTCGCCGACCACCTGGCCGTCCAGCTCCGCACCGCCCGACGAGTCCTCAAACGCCTAGAACGCGCCGGCCTCGCCGACCCCATCGCCACCCAGCAACACGGCCGAACCGGCCGACCCCCCACCATCTACGCCATCCGCCTCTAACCCGTCCCCCCTGATGGCTTACCCCACGAGCTCATGTGCGACGCCATCTCATGGGTTCACCCACGAACTTGCCGGCCCCGGTCACCTCCCCACCCCATTTGATGGGCTGACCCGCCCCGTTGCGGGTGAGCCCACCGCATGCGGCTAGCCCGCCCACCACCAGATGGGCGGGCCAACGAAATGGGGATGGGTGGGCGACGCCATCTCATGGGTTACCCCACGAGCTTGCGGGTTCTGCACCCACATGCGGGTCCAACACCCACAACCTGATGGGTGAACCCATCAGGTGACCGGGGCCGGAAACGGTCACCACCTCCGCCGACCATCGCCCGCCACCCCACCCCAATTTGATGGGCTGACCCACGCCGTTGCGGGTGAACCCACCGCATGCGGCTGGCCCACCCACCACCAGATGGGCGGGCCAACGAAATGGGGGGTGGGTGGGCCCGCGAAATGGAGGGGGTGGGCTAGGGGGTGATGATGGTGACGCCGGCGGGGGTGCCGTTGCTCAGGGCGGCTAGGGCGGCGGGGGTTTCATCGAGGGTGATGGTGCGGGTGATGAGGGCCGCTGGGTTTAGGTTGCCTTGGGCAACTTGGGTGAGCATCTCGGGGTAGGCGTGGGCGGGCATGCCGTGGCTGCCGAGCCATTGGAGTTCCTGGCCGATCAGGCGACTGACATCGAGCTGTACGCCGGAGGGCAGCAGCCCGATCTGCACATGCCGACCGCGCGGCCGGAGTACCCGCAACGCCTGCTGGACAAGGTCATTCGAGCCCAGCGCGTCGAAGGTGATGTGAGCACCGACATCACCCACCTCCGATGTCGTCTCCACAGCGCCGTACTGGCGGGCCAGCTCGAGCGCGGCCGGATTGGTGTCAACGGCAACCACTCGCGCCCCGGCCGCCGCCGCGATCATCACCGCCGACAACCCGACCCCACCACAGCCGAAGACGACCACGGTCTCGCCGGCCTCGACCTTCCCGACCTGCCGGACGGCCCGGTACGACGTCGCAAACCGGCAGCCGAGTCCAGCCGCCGTACCGAAGTCGAGTTCGTCGGGCAGCCGCACGAGATTCACCTGCGCATACGGAATCGCGACATACTCGGCGAACGAGCCCCAGTAGTTGAACCCCGGCTGCAACTGATTCGGGCACACCTGCTGATTGCCACTAAGGCACTCGGCACACGACCCGCAAGCGCAGATGAACGGCGTCGTCACCCGATCGCCGATCTCCCACCCCGAGACGCCGGCACCCACGGCCGCGATCGTCCCCGCCAGCTCATGCCCCGGCACATGCGGCAACACGATGTCGGAGTCATGCCCCATCCACCCGTGCCAGTCACTCCGGCACAGCCCGGTCGCCTCAACCTTCAGTACGACGGAACCCGCCGCCACCTCCGGCTCCGCAACCTCCCGCACCTCAGGCACAACGCCGTACTCCGAGATCACTACAGCGCGCATGGCGTCACCCTACGCAGAACTCGTTGCCCTCGGGGTCGAGCATCACGATGTGACCGAGCTGGTCACCATAGAAGTCCTCGCGCACGAGCGTCGCCCCCAGCTCCACGAGCGCTGCAGCCTTCGCACGCATCCGTACGGCGGACTCCGGCGACCGCTCACCGGGACCTGCGACCCGGATGTCGATGTGCAGCCGGTTCTTGGCCGTCTTCGGCTCGGGCACCCGGAGGAACCCAATCGCCGGCAACTCGTCGTCAGGATCGATGATCGACGTGTTGTCGGGACTGTCGAAGCCGGGCTCGATCACGTAGCCGAGCGCCGCGGCCCAGAATCTCGCCAAGGAGGGTGGGTCCGCGGCATCGCGGCCGATTGTCCAGTTCGTCGCCATACCGGCGACCGTAGTCCTTGTTCCGGACGTTCTCCGACCGGAACCGTCAGCCGCCGGCGACGGCCGGGATGATCGAGACCTGACCGCCGTCCTTGATCGCGGTCTGCAGACCCTCGGCGAACCGGACGTCGTCGTCATCGACGTACACGTTCACGAAGCGGCGCAGCTCGCCGGACTCGTCGAGCACCCGGGACTTGATCCCCGGGTACGACGCGTCGAGCGAGTCCAGCACCTCGGTCAGCGTCGCACCCTCGGCGGACACCTCGGAGACTCCCTGGGTGTAGGGCCGGAGGATGGTCGGGACTCTGACACTGACGCTCACTGCAGTCCTGCCTTCACGAAGGCGTCGTACGACGCGGGGATGGTCACCTTCGGGCCGACCCGGTCGGCCACGGCGTCGAGCGTCTTGAGCCCGTCGCCGGAGTTGATGATCACGGTCTCGGCGTCGGGGTCGATCTGGCCGGTCTCGATCAGCTTCTTCAGCGTCGCGACGGTCACCCCACCCGCGGTCTCGGTGAAGATGCCCTCGGTGCGGGCGAGCAACTGGATGCCGTCGACAACTTCCTCGTCGGAGACGTCCTCGATCACACCACCGGTACGGCGGGCGACGTCGAGCACGTAGGGACCGTCGGCCGGGTTGCCGATGGCGAGCGACTTCGCGATCGTGTCCGGCTTGACCGGCTTCACCACGTCGTGGCCGTCGCGGAACGCCTGCGCCACCGGCGAGCAGCCGGTCGCCTGGGCGCCGTAGATCTTGTAGTCGGTGGCGTCGACGAGCCCCAGCTTGCCGAGCTCGGTGAAGCCCTTGTCGATCTTGGTCAGCTGCGAGCCGGACGCGACCGGGATCACCACCTGCTGCGGGATCCGCCAGCCGAGCTGCTCGGCGATCTCGAAGGCCAGCGTCTTGGAGCCCTCGGAGTAGTACGGACGGACGTTGACGTTGACGAACGCCCAGCCCTCTTCCTCACCGGCGATCTCGGAGGCCAGCTTGTTCACGTCGTCGTAGTTACCGTCGACGGCCACCAGCGTCCCGCCGTACACGGCCGTCGTAATGATCTTGGGGCGCTCGAGGTCCTTCGGGATGAAGACGACCGAGCGGATACCGGCCCGGGCGGCGGCCGCGGCGACGGCGTTGGCCAGGTTGCCGGTGGAGGGGCAGGCGAAGACCTTCATGTCCAGCTCGCGGGTGGCGCTCAGCGCGGTCGCCACGACCCGGTCCTTGAAGGAATGGGTCGGGTTGCCGGAGTCGTCCTTCACCCAGAGCTTGCGCAGACCCAGCTCGCGCGCGAGGTTCTGGGCGTCGATGAGCCGGGTGTAGCCGGGCTCGGTGTTCGGGAAGCTGGCCACGTCGACGGGGACGGGCAGCAGCGGCTGGTAGCGCCAGATGTTCTTCGGGCCGGCCTCGATCTGCTCCCGCGTGATGGTCGGGTACTCGTACCCGACCTCGAGCGGACCGAAGCACTCCATACAGGCGTAGAACGGACCGAGCGGCGACTTCGCCCCACAGGCGCGACAGCTCAGATGCGTTCCGTTGCCGAAGGCACCTTCACGGATGGTGTGGGCGGCGGTGGCCAGGCTCATGGCTGAGGTTCCCCTCTCATCTTCCCCGCGAACACCGGATCTCGATGGCGGGACGGATTTGGCACCGTTCCACCGTGAGTTACCCCGGGCGGGGTCTCGACGGGGAGGGTTGCCGGGACTTCAACGGGCCGTTTCCCTCAGTCCCTCTGGATGAGCTGCCCCGAGGTTACCCAATCGGGTCCGGATCGCGCCTTCCGCCTTCCAGCATCCGAGACGCCATCTCATTTCCACCAGATCCCCCGCGTACGGCGTGATTCACCTCTCTCACCGAAGTCGATGGGTAGCGCCAGGCGTATGGGTCGGCAGGGACTTCCGCGGACCGTAGCGGGGGTGGCCGATGCCGGCCATCTCCAGCAAGCGCTGCACCCGAAAGCGATGGCCGCGATACGGCTCGATGAGCTCCGCGCAGCCGTCGTCGTCCAGCTCCTCACCGATCAGCGCATACGACACGTTGCGGGACACGTGATAGTCCGCGAACGAGAACGCATCCGCGTCCCCATGCGCCCGCTGCCGCACCTCCGCCGCCGTCCACACTCCGACACCAGGCAACGACCGCAGCCGCCGCTCGATCTCGGCCGAGTCCGTCAGCTCGAGCGTCCGCTCCAAAGCCTTCGCCCGCGTCGCCGCCGTCACCACCACCCGCGACCGCCGCCCTTCGACCCCGGCCCGCAACCACTGCCACGACGGGATCAGCCGCCACTCCTCCGGCGCCGGCGGCACCATCATCGCCCGCCCCTCCGGCCCACCCGGTCCCGGCGCAGGCTCGCCGTACTCCCCGAGCAGCAACCGCCACGCCCGGAACGCTTCCTTCCCCGTCACCACTTGCTCGATCCCCGCCGCCGCCATCGCCTCGAACACCGCCCGCGTCCGCGGCACCCGCACATCCGGGAACCGATGCGCCGCATCCACGAGCGCCCGATGCTCAGCCAGCGGCTCGAACCCGTCCCAGCTGTCCGCCTCCCCCAACAACTCCGGTACGCCGTCCAGCGCCCACTCAGCACCCGGTCCCCAGGCCTCCGCCTCTACATCCCCCCGCCTCGGCGTCAGCCGCAACAACACCGGCCCCTCCGGCGTCCGAGTAGCCCGCCAAACAGTCCGCCGCGCCCCGTCGTACACATAAGCCGGATCCCCCGGCCCCTTCCGCAACCCACCGATGACCGAGTGCGGATCGACCACCCGCCCCGCCCGCCAAACCCGCACCATCGATCCCACCCACCAAGTCTTACCCACCCCACCGACAGAACTCATACTGAGGCGTATGACCGGGTGGCAGTGGGTGAAGTTGGTGGGGAACTTTGTGAACCTGTCGACGTTTGCCGGGTTGCTGGTGGCGAAGCTGGGGCGGGCGACGGTGAGTCGGGGGCCGCGGGGGTTGTTCTTCGCGAACGGGTACCGGATCGGGTTTCCGGTGGCGGGAGCGTTCACGATCGGGAACGTGGTGCTGAGCAAGCACCCGGTGAGTTACTTCGACCGGGAGCTGCTGGTCAAGCACGAGGAGCGGCACTCGTGGCAGTACTTCTGCTTGCTGGGGTTGCCGATGTTGCCCTTGTACGTCGTCGGCGTCGTCTTCTCGTGGTTGCTCACCGGGTGTCCGGCGTCGCGGAATCCGTTCGAGCGGATGGCCAGCCTGAAGGACGGTGGGTACGTCGAGCGGCCGGTGCAGCCGATCGGCCGGACGGTGACGCAGGCGTTCAGCGGGCTGCGATCGCGTCCGAAAGGGCCGTGAGGACTGTGACGACGCCGGTCGGGTCGTCGACGACGATGTCGGCGGCTGCGATCAGCTCAGCCGCGCCAGAGGAACGAGTAGCGACCAGTACGGCGTTCAGACCGGTCTTGCGGTGTTCGTCGACCGCTCGGAAGGCTGCGAGGTCGCCGAGGTCGTCACCGGCGTAGAGGATCGACCGTGCGCCCGTCGACTCGAGCAGGCGGCGCAGTGCGACGCCCTTGTCGATTCCGGGCGGGCGGAGCTCCAGGACGAGGTTGCCGGGCTCTAGGCGCAGTTCGGTCGCGTCGGCCAGCTCGGCGAGCGGCGTACGGAGTCGGTCAAGTGCGCCGGTCGGATCGGCCAGGCGACGCGTGTGGACGGCCAGAGAGCTCTCTTTGTCCTCCACGAAGGCATCTGGAACACCAGCAACGCTCAGCAGCTCAGGGAGCCGCTCACGCGCCACTGCGACGCCGACCGGGACCGGGTCGCTGGTGATCTTGCCGGTGGACGCTTCCCACTGCTCCAGGCCGTAGTGACCCAGTACGACGAGGCCGCCGAGCCCGGGATGTCCGGTGACGCCAGTGAGCTCTGTGGCGACCAGGGCCGGGCGGCCGGTCACGATGGCCACCTGACGCACCGAACGCGCCAGCCGGGCCAGTGCGTCGAGTGCGCCGTCAGCAGGACGGGCGCGGGCCGGGTCCTCGACCAGTGGGGACAGCGTGCCGTCGAAGTCGGAGGCGATCACCGCACTGGCCGGATCGGCGACGATCGCCTGCCAGCCGCTGTGACCGAGGTCGGTCTGGATGACCGGCGTACTCATCCGGTGTAGTCCGAGGTCAGGATCACGGTCAGGCGATCCATCTTCATGTTGTCCAGGGCCGGCTTGGTCCGGCCGACGCCGAGGTCGCGAGCCAACTGGTTGGCCGCCTGCACCATGCCCGGCGGGTAGTAGACCGTGCTCTCCACGACCTTGCCGTGCCAGTTGTCCACACCGGACACAGTCCAGCCGGCCTGCCGCGCACGCCCGGCCACCTGGTCGGCCAGCCCCTTGCGCGGGGTGTTGTTGTACACCTCGGCGGCAGGCCGCTCAGCGGTCGGAATAGTCGTGGGCTGAGTGGCCGGAGGCTGCGTCGCAGGCGGCCCAGTGGTCGGCGGCTCAGTAGTGGGCGGCACCGTCGTCGGAGCCGTGGTGGGGGCAGTGGTCGGCGCTGTGGTCGGCTTGCGCGGCGGCACGCTCGCGATGATCGTCGACGGCCCACCAGACGGCTTGGCGGACGGCTTCGGCGTACTGGTGGTCTTCGGCTCGTCCGCACTGCTCTCATGCCCGCGCGTGCCGAACAGGACCAGCAGTCCGCCGACAATGGCAACGACGGCAACCACAGCGACCAGGGACGAGAGCACCTGGCCCTTGTCGCCCTTGGGGCGGCGCATACTCAGACCTCGATACCCAGTCGACGTGCGGAGCGAGCGCGCTGGCGGGCGGCGCGCAAGCGGCGCAGGCGCTTCACCAGCAGCGGGTCGTGCATCAGGGCCTCGGGCCGATCGATCAGCGCGTTGAGAACCTGGTAGTACCGCGTCGCGGACATCTGGAACTGGTCCCGGATCGCCTGCTCCTTGGCGCCGGCGTACTTCCACCAGTGCCGCTCGAAGGCGAGGATCTGTCCATCACGCTCGGAAAGCCCGGCAACCACTGGCGCGGCTTCGGCGGGCTCGGAAGAGCTGGCGTTGGCGCTGTCCATCTGCTGCTGACTCCTGTGCGGTCGGTGATCGTCCGTCCGCGTTCCACTCTACGTGCCGAACAACAGCAATGTCATTCACCGGTGGAACGACACGGAGCGTGTCGTACGCGGGCGGCCGGGCAGGGGTAACTCTGGCAGGATCAGAGGGTGAGCTCAACTGTTTCCAGCCAGGCGCTGGTGGAAGAGCTGCAGGCCAGGAGCCGTGAGGTGGACCCGCTGGTCAACGCCATCTGCACGCCCAACCCCGCCGCTCTCACCGACGCCGTCCGACTCGACACGGAGCGTGACCAAGGTCGCGTCCGCGGTCCGCTGCACGGCGTCCCGATCCTGGTCAAGGACAACATCGACACCGCCGGCCTGGCGACCACCGCCGGCTCACTGGCACTGGCTGAGCAACCACCTCCCCCAGAGGACGCGCCTCTGATCCAGCGGCTGCGCGCAGCCGGCTGTGTGATCCTCGGCAAGACCAACCTGAGCGAGTGGGCGAACTTCCGCGGCTCTGCGTCCTCCTCCGGTTGGAGCGCGTACGGCGGCCTCACCCGGAACCCGTATGCACTCAACCGTTCTCCGGGCGGCTCCTCCAGCGGCTCCGGAGTCGCAGTGGCCGCCGGACTCGCCGATTTCGCCATCGGCACCGAGACCAACGGCTCGATCGTCTGTCCGGCCGCTCTGAGCGGCATCGTCGGTCTGAAGCCCACAGTGGGCCTCATCCCGCAGCAAGGCATCATCCCGATCTCGCACTCGCAGGACACCGCCGGTCCGATGACCAAGACCGTCATGCAGTCCGCAGCCCTGCTCACCGTGCTCACAGGTGGTGGGACCGACTACACCGAGCACTGTCGCGGTGACGACCTCAGCGACGTCCGCATCGGCGTACCGCGTGGTCCGCTGTGGGGGTACTCGATCGGCCTGGACCGCGTCACCGAGCAGGCGCTGGAGCTCCTCAGCCGCTGTGGGGCCACTCTGGTCGACCACCTCTCACTTCCGGCTCCAGGTGGTGACGAGGACCAGCTCAACGTGCTCGCCCACGAGATGAAGATCGACATGGCGGCGTACCTGGCCACTCGCGTTCCGGGCGGCCCGAAGACGCTGGACGACCTCATCGCCTTCAACCGGGCCCACGCGGACGTGGAGCTCCAGTGGTTCGGCCAGGAGCTGTTCGAGCGCTCAGCAGCCACCGAAGGGCTCGATGCACCCGCCTACGTCTCTTCCCGGCTCACTGCGCTCGCCGCAGGCCGCGACGGCATCGACAACATGCTCCGGGACAACCAGCTCGACGCCCTGGTCAGCCCGTCGTACTCCCCGGCCTGGAGCATCGACCTGGTGAACGGCGACAACGTCATGGGCGGTTCGTCCTCACATGCCGCGCTGGCCGGCTATCCGCTGATCTCCGTCCCCTCCGGACTCGTCGGCGGCCTGCCCGTCGGCATCACGTTCAGCACGACCGGCGGGGGTGACGCCACGCTCATTCGCTTGGCTCACGCCTTCGAAACCGCCAGAATCAAGGAAAACGGACCGTTCCCGACCCCGGAGTTCACACAGTGGCTGTAGATCGTGTCAGATGGGGCATCGTTGCTACTGGCAACATCTCCACGTCGTTCACGCGTGATCTGAAGCTGCTCGACGACGCGGTCGCGACCGCCGTCGCCTCGCGGTCCCAGGACAGCGCCGACCGGTTCGCTGCCGAGCACGGCATCGAGCACGCGTACGACGACTACCGCCGGCTGATCGACTCCGGCACCGTCGACGTGATCTACATCGGCACTCCGCACCCCCAGCACTACGCGATCGCCCGTACGGCGCTCGAGGCCGGTATCGCGGTGCTGTGCGAGAAGCCGGTGACGCTGACAGCGCCTCAGGCCCACGATCTGATCGCTGTCGCCGCCGAGCACAAGACGCTGTTCGCAGAGGCCATGTGGATGCGGACCAACCCGGTCATCCAGGCTCTCTTCGCGGATCTGGCCACCGGAGTGATCGGTGAGCCGCAGCAGGTTGTCGCGGACTTCGCCTTCCACAAGCCTTCGCTGCCCGCCCGGCTGCTGGACCCGGCGCTGGGCGGCGGCTCGCTGATGGACGGCGGCATCTACCCGATGACGTTCGCCTACATGGCGCTGGGCCGCCCGGCCGAGGTGAAGGCGGTGGCGTCCCTCAACGAGGACAACATCGACCTGAACGTCGCCATGGCCTGGCGCTACGACTCCGGTGCGGTCGCGGCCCTCACCTGCGGCCTGAAGTCGCAGAACCCCTGGGTGGCGTCAGTGAGCGGTCCTGAGGGCAGCCTGCAGCTGCCACACCGCTTCCACCACCCCGAGTACTACGTCCGGCACACGGCTGCCGGAGCGGAGCGCATCGACGTACCGGCGCATGGGCTTGGGTACCACTACGAAGCCACCGCCGTGATGGATGCGCTGCGTGCTGGGCACATCGAGGTGCCTGCGCTGCCGCACACCGGAACGCTCGAGATTCTCGAACTGCTCGACGAGACACGGAGCCAGATCGGGGTCCGCTACCCCGGTGACGATGACGACCTGACTGGATGACATCAAACATGCCCGACGGACGAAGTTCCTTCGTAGTGGTGGCCAACCGGCTGCCTGTCGACCGAATCGAGATGCCCGACGGCAGTACGGCGTGGCGCCGCAGCCCAGGCGGTCTGGTGACCGCCCTGCACCCGGTGATGCAGGCGCACGAAGGCGCGTGGATCGGCTGGACCGGCAGCGCCGACGAGAAGGTGGACCCGTTCGACAACGACGGGATGCACCTGGTTCCGGTGATGCTCACGGCCGAGGACGTGGAGCTGTACTACGAGGGCTTCTCGAATGCGACGCTCTGGCCGCTTTACCACGATGTGATCGTCGCACCGGAGTTCCACCGCGAGTGGTGGGAGTCCTACGTCGCAGTGAACCGCCGGTTCGCCGAAGCGGCCGCAGAGGCTGCCGACGACGGTGCTGACGTCTGGGTGCACGACTACCAGCTGCAGCTGGTGCCCGCGATGCTGCGGCGGCTCCGTCCGGACGTCCGGATCGGGTTCTTCCTGCACATCCCGTTCCCGCCCACCGAGCTGTTCGCCCAGATGCCCTGGCGCCGGCAGATCCTCGACGGCCTGATGGGCGCGGACCTGGTCGGTTTTCAGCGTCCCGGCGCCGCCTCCAACTTCGCGCGGCTCGCCCGCAACCGGATGGGCCTGCGGACCCGCGGCGACCGCATCCACCTCCCGGACGACCGCGTGGTGCGCGCCAAGGCGTTCCCGATCTCGATCGACGTCGGTGAGCTGGAGGACCTGGCCCGCAAGCCGGAGACCGAGCAGCGGGCGCGTGAGATCCGCGACGAGGTCGGCAACCCGGCCCACATCCTGCTGGGCGTCGACCGGCTCGACTACACCAAGGGCATCCGCCAGCGCCTGCGTGCGTTCGGTGAGCTCCTGGACGAGAAGCGCATCTCTGTCGACGAGGCGGTCTTCGTGCAGGTGGCGACGCCGTCCCGGGAGCGCGTGGAGCAGTACCGTGTGCTGCGCGACGAGATCGAGCTGCTGGTCGGCCGCATCAACGGTGAGCACGGCCGGATCGGCACTCCGGCCATCAACTACCTGCACACGTCGTACTCGCGGACCGAGATGGCTGCGCTGTTCCGGGCCGCGGATGTCGCCGTGGTGACCCCACTGCGCGACGGCATGAACCTGGTCGCCAAGGAGTACGTCGCGACCCGGTACGACGACACTGGCGCGCTGGTGCTGAGCGAATTCGCCGGTGCGGCCGACGAGTTCCGTCAGGCGTTCCTGGTGAACCCCCATGACATCAACGGCATGAAGGACACCATCGTCGACGCCATGAACACCGACGACCGCCAGCTCGGCCGCCGGATGAAGGCGATGCGCAAGCACCTGGCCGCTCACGACGTGAACCTGTGGGCCGCCACCTTCCTCAAGGCGCTGCATGCCGAGGACTGACGGCCGGATCCTCGCGCTCGACCTCGGTACGTCGTCCGCCCGCGCACTGGTCCTGACCGCCGCAGACGCGTCACCGGTGCCGGGTGCACTGGCCCGGCACAAGATCAGTCCGACGTACGGGCATGACGGCTCCGCAGTGCTGGACCTGCATGAGTACGTCGAGGGTCTGCTGGGCTGTCTGGACGAGCTGGAGCAGAACGGTCACCTCACAGACATCCAGGCGATCGTCCTGTCGACACAGTGGCACTCAGTCGTCGCCTTGGACAGTCACGGCGCCGCACTGACGCCAGTGATCACCTGGGCGGACACTCGCTCGATTGACCTCGATCTGGGCTCGTCGTTCGACGAGAAGGCCTTCCACGCGCGCACCGGCAGCTGGCTGCACCGGCTCTACTGGACGCGCCGCATCCCTTGGCTGCTTGCCGAAACCAGCCCTGCCAGTTTCGCCGGTCTCCCCGACCTGGTGATCGAGCGGCTGACCGGAGAGCGAGTCACCTCGGTCTCCGTCGCATCCGGCACCGGCACACTCAACCTGGCCACCGGTGAGTACGACGACGAGGCCCTGGCGATCGCGGGCGTGAAGGCCGACCGCCTGCCGCCGATCGTGCCCACCGGGTGGACCGGACATCTGTCGACCGAATACGCACGACGCTGGCCCGGACTGGTCGGCGTACCGGTGCATCCACCGACCGGCGACGGTGCTGCCTCCAACGTCGGCACCGGCGCTTATGACTCCGGGACCGCAGCAGTCACAGTCGGTACGTCGGCCGCCGTGCGCGTCGTGCACCCGATCGACAACGCTCCCGAGCTCCCGTGGGACCTCTGGCGCTACCGGGTCGACGACAAGCGTGCAGTGACCGGTATGGCGTTCTCGGCCGCCGGAAACATGCACGCGTGGCTGACCGACGTACTGCGGCTCGAACACTCGGAGCCGACCACTGAACTGATCGGCGCGTCCCAGGTGATCGCCGTACCGTTCCAAGCCGGCACTCGGCCCCCGGCGACCGTGCCTGGTGGTTCTGGCGTCTACTTCGGTCTGTCGTTCGATGACTCCGCCGAAACACTGCTCGCGGCATCTCTGCAGGGCGTCTCACTCGAGGTGGATCGCGGTCTGCGCATGCTGGACGAGCTGTTCGGCCACAAGCTGTCCGTGGTGCTCGGCGGCGGTGGCATCGACGCCTCGGCGTGGTGGCGGCGATGTCTCACCGCCACCTTCGCCCGCCCCACTGACGTCTGCGCCGAGCCCGAGGTCGGCTGCCGCGGCGCCGCCGCAGTAGCCCTCGGTCTGTCCCCCCAACCAGGTGGCGAGCACCTGGACCCATCCCCCGACGACCTAGCCCGCGTGGCCGCCCTGCGCCCCCGCTACGAATCCCTGCGAGCTCTCGCCGTCCAAGCGAGCACTACGGCGTGATGCTGAGCGTCTGAGTCGCGGTCTCGAGGACGTTGCTCAGGATCTTGTTCTGCGCCGGCGTCCCGCCCACAGTGATCTCGGCGTCGGCGCCGACGTGACCCTTGAGGGAGACATAGCGGGTGGCGACCCAGCGGGTCGTCTTGCCGCTCGTGTAGGTATAGACGACGGTGCTGACCCGGACCGGGTTCTGCCCGACGGTCGAGGTGCCCCTGACGGTGGACGCGGCAACGATCTTCAGTCCCGGCGTGCCCTTCAGCGACGCGATCTTCCGGTTCAGCTGCGACCGCGTGGTGGTCGGGCCGAGCCAGGTGTTGAACCGGATCATCCGGTTGTTCGCCGTGTCGTCGAACCGGGTCTCGTGCGGAGCGACCTTGGACTCTTTCCAGGTCTTCGGCAGCTTCGCGTGCGAGATGTACTTGCCGTCGCTCTTCTTCTCGAAGTTCCGCATCACAAAGCTGATCGGCGCCGCCTGCGCCGCCGTCACCTGCTGCTCGGCCGCGTCACTCTGCAGCGCGCCGCCCAGGAAGAGCGCCCCCGCGCCGGCCAGTGCCGCAACCCCGGAGACCGCACCCGCCACAATTCCGTACCGCTTCATTTTCGTGGTTCCCCTCTGCGCCTCCACCCTGGCCGCGCACCACCTTCGACTACCGATCTGCCCAAAGAGTTCGCCTTTTCGTCCAGACAAAAAGGTTCGGTCCGGCACGAACCGAACGGACCCGGCACGCGTCCGTGCGCAGCGTCTAGATTGGCCAGTCACCACGCTCAAGGGGGTACTTCGATGCGTTTCCGCCTGCCCATCGCTCTGGCCGCGGCACTCGCCCTGGTCGCACCGGCCGCTCCAGCGGTCGCCTCCCCGGCCGGACATGCACCGGATCCACTGGTCTTCGGTGCGTGCCCGGCCGATATCGCACAGCCTTACCCCGCACTGACCTGTGCCACCTTGCAGGTGCCCGTCGACTACAAGCGCCCGTACGGCGCGACTCTGCCGCTGCTGGTGACGAAACATGCCGCCAAAGACCCGTCCAAGCGGCTGGGCGCTCTCCTGGTGAACCCGGGCGGTCCGGGTGGTGGTGGCGCGGACTACATCGGCATCCTCACCCGTGCTGACGGCACTGGCTTCACCCGGCTGCAGCCCGCCGTACTGGACGCGTACGACGTGATCGGCTTCGACCCGCGTGGTGTCGCGCACAGTGCGCCGATCAGCTGCACGGAACCGACGTACTTTCCCACTCCGCAGCCCGATTCGGCTGCACCGGAGAACCGCGACGCCCTGTGGAACCTGTGGAGCGGCTACGCCGACGCTTGCGGCGCCAGGGCCGGCGCGCTGCTGGCGCATCTCGGCACCGACAACGTCGCTCGGGACATGGACCGGATCCGAGCCGCTCTGGGCGAGCAGAAGCTCAACTACGTCGGCTTCTCCTACGGCACCTACCTGGGTTCGGTGTACACCGCTCTGTTCCCGCAGCGGGTCGGCCGGATGATCCTGGACGGCAACCTCGACCCGACACCGGCTGACCTTTGGTACCAGGCCGGACTGGCTCAGTCAGTTGCCTTCCAGAAGCGGTTCGACAGCTACCTCGGCTGGCTGGCCAAGTACGACGCGGTGTTCCACCTCGGCAGCACTGTCGAGGTGGTCCGCGCCCGGTGGGACAAGACACTGACCGACTTCCGCACCACGCCACACGGAGCGGTCGGTAGCCACGAACTGATCACCCTCGCGGTCGGCGCGATGTACTCGGAGACGATCTGGATCGCCTTCGGCCGAGCACTCAGCAGCTATGCGATCGGCGGCGACGACAGCGCACTGGTCGAGTTCGCCGCGCCGGACACCAGCGCTGAGGGCGAGCAAGCGACCGCGGCTTTCAACGCGGTGGTCTGCGTCGACTCGTTCTGGCCGGCGAGCAAGGCCCGCTACGAGCGGGACGGGGACCGGCTCTCGAAGGTCGCCCAGTTCGCGTGGGACAACATCTGGGTCAACGGCAGCGCCTGCCGCAACTGGCCCGTGCCGAACCACCCACCGGTCCAGATCTCCGGCCGCGGACTGCCCGGCATTCTGATGTTCAACAGCGTCGGCGACCCGGCCACGCCGTACGCCGGTGCCTTGAAGCTGCACAAGGTCTTGCGCAGCTCAGTTCTCGTGACTGAACAGGACTCCGGCAAGCACTGCGTCTTCGGCAACACACGGGTCATGGTGAACACAGCAGCGAACGACATCGGCACGAAGTACCTGTTGACCGGAGTGCTGCCACCGGCCGACATCTCGATCCCGGGCCACGCGATCCCAGTACCGACCGCGGCCGCACTGAAGGCTCCCATCGTGAAGGTGTCGCCGCTGGCATGAACCGGACAGGCCCGGCGGGCGTCCCCCGCCGCCGGGCAGGGTGTGGCGGTATCGCATTCACACCCTGGGGGTACTCCGCATGCGTGCTCGTCTTCCCGTCGTCACCGTGGTCGCTTTGGCGCTGATCACTCCGGCAGTTCCCGCGGTGGCCGGACCGCCGCCACCGAGTCCACTCGTGTTCGGGGCGTGCCCGGACGACGTCGCTCAGAACTACCCCACGCTGACCTGCGCGACGTTGCAGGTGCCTGTCGACTACCAGCAGCCGTCCGGTGCGACCATCCCGTTGCTGGTCACCAAGCACGCCGCCAACAACCCGTCCAAGCGCCTGGGTTCGCTGGTCGTCAACCCTGGCGGCCCGGGTGGTAGCGGCGTGATCATGGCCGGCTACGTCGCCACGCCCGACGAGACCGGCTTCACGCCGCTGGAGCCCGCCGTACTGGACGCGTACGACGTGATCGGCTTCGACCCGCGGGGAGTCCGGCACAGCGGGGCTATCAGTTGCGCGGCTCCGGACTACTTCCCGGTCCCGCAACCGGATCCGGATGCTCCGGCCAGCCGCGACGCGCTGTGGAAGCTGTGGGACGGCTACGCGGACGGCTGTGGCGCCAAGGCCGGCGCACTGTTGCCGTACCTCGGCACCGACAGCGTCGCTCGGGACATGGACCGCGTCCGGGCCTCCTTGGGCGAGCAGAAGCTCAACTACCTCGGCTTCTCCTACGGCACCTATCTCGGCGCGGTGTACACCGAACTGTTCCCGCAGCGGGTCGGCCGGATGATCCTGGACGGCAACGTCGACCCCACCCCACCTGACCTCTTCTACAAGATGGCGCTATCCCAGGACCTCGCGTTCCCGAAGCGGCTCAACAGCTACCTCGGCTGGGTGGCCAAGTACGACGCGGTGTTCCACCTGGGCACCACGGTGCGCGCAGTCCGCGCCAACTGGAACAAGACGCTGGCCGACTTCCGTGCCAAGCCGCATGGTGCCGTCGGTGCCCACGAGTTCCTCGGCGCCACCTTCGGAGTCATGACCGCCGACGAGCTCTGGATCCCGTTCACGCAGGTGCTGAGCGCCTACGTGGTCGGCGGTGACGACAGCGGGCTGGTCGACTTCGCCACCCCGAGCACCAGCGCTCAGGCCGAGCGCTTCACCGCGAGCTTCAGCGCGGTGATCTGCGGCGACTCGAAGTGGTCGCACAGCAAGGCCACCTACGAGCGAGATGCCGCCCGGATCGCGAAGGTCTCCCCGGTCGCCTGGGACAACATGTGGATCACCGGCAGCGTCTGCCGTAACTGGCCCGTGCCGGACCACGCGCCGATCAAGATCACCGGCCGAGGGCTGCCCGGGATTCTGATGTTCAACACCGTCGGCGACCCGGCTACGCCGTACTCCGGCGCTCTGAAGCTGCACAAGGTGTTGCGGAGCTCGGTTCTGGTGACCGAACGGGACTCCGGTGCGCACTGCGTCTTCGCCAACCCACAGTCCATGGTGAACACCGCAGTGAACGCCATCGGCACGAAGTATCTGCTCACCGGCGAGCTCCCGCCTGGCGACCTGTCGGTACCGGGCCACGCCCTGCCGGTACCGACCCCGGCGGCACTGAAGGCGCCTATCGCGAAGTCGCGAGCCGCCTTAGTGCGTTGAAATAACGCTTAGCAGCAAGCCCCTGCAGCGTGCGCGTGGCCGGTCCGCCCAGACGGGCGTACCAGGCCGCCGCACGGCTGTAGGCGGTCACGGTGAAGTAGACGCCGTCGGACTCCCGCGTCACCACGAAGGACTCCTCACCGGACTCCGGATGCCCTTCCAGCGTCCCGTACGCAAACCCGATCCGGTCCGGCTCGTCCACGGTCCACACCACCCGGCAGGGAATCGCCAGCCCCACAAGCCCGATCGGTACGGCGGTCCGCAGCCGGCCGATCACCATGCCGGGCCCGAGCCGCCCCAACGCGTTCACACCGATTGCCGCCGTACCGTCTGCAGTGAACGGCAGTCCGGCGAGCCGGTGCATCCGCCAGGCCAGCAGGGCCTCACCTGCCCGCTGGAACACCTCATCGCCGTCGCCAAGGCGGGCCCGGTGCTCCAGCCGGTGGTAACCGGGCGGAGTCTTGTCGAACCGGGTGGAACCGACTACGTCGTACGTGAAGTGCAGTTGGGGCAGATCATCGAGGCGCATCAGGTCAGCTGCTCTTCAGACCGCTGGTCTTGCCGGACTTGATCGCAGTGAACAGCGCCTTCGCCTTGGCCTCGTCCCATCCGACACCGATCCCGCTACCGACCCGCACGCTGTCGTCACCGATCGGCACGGTCAGCGTGATGCCACCGCTACCGGAGACCGCACGCATGCCGCGGGCGAACTTGATGAAGTCGAACAGGCTCATGTCCTTGTCGACGGTGAGCGCGTCCACACCCTTGGTCGCGACGTTGAAGTAGCGGACCGGGTTGAGGAACGTCGACGGCGACGTCGCCTTCTTGCCGACCGCGCCGACCATCTGCCGCTGCCGCTCGACCCGGCCGAAGTCGTTCTTGCCGTCCGCGTGCCGCGAGCGCACGTAGCCCAGCGCCGTCACACCGTCCAGGTCCTGGCAGCCGGCCTTCAGGTTGATGTGCGCCTTGTCGTCGTTCAGTGCCTTCGGCAAGCACATGTTGATCCCGCCGACGCTGTCGATGACGGAGGCGAAGCCGCTGAAGCCGATCTCGACGTAGTGGTCGATGCGCAGGCCTGTCTTGGTCTCCAGAGTCTTGATCAGCAAGGCCGGATTGCCCTTGCCGAGCGCGAAGGCCGCGTTCACCTTCTGCTTGCCGTAGCCCGGCACAGTGAGGACGCTGTCGCGCGGGATGCTGACCAGCACGGTCGGACCGGACTCCGGGACGTGCATGATCATGATCGAGTCCGTGCGCGACCCAGATGCCTTCCCCGTGTGCAGGCGAGCGCGCTCGGCCCGGCTCAGGTTCTCGCGGCCGTCCGAACCGACCATCAGGTACGTCGTACCGGACGTGGCGGCCGGCCTGGTCCCGGTGGGCATCGCGTCGACCTTTTCGATCCGGCTCCAGGCATAGAGCGGGACGGCGATCAGCATCAGCACGAAGAGCAGGATGAGAAGCCCCAGCGTCCTCAGAAACCAGTTCTTCCGCTTCTTCGGCCGACGTGCGTAGCGCTGGTCCATGGGCTGCGGTTGACTCATACCTGAACGGTATCGGTGCCCGCGGCTCCACACGTCACTCCAGTGAACGAATCTAGCGGTCTGAAAGTAGCGGCCGCCTCCTTCAGAAGGAGGAAATCGGCCCTGGAAACGAACCAGACCGCCGGAACGCGCGCGGTGACTCGCCGGTACGCGCAGTGAACAGCCTGCTGAAGTACGCCGGATCCTCGTACCCGACCCGTCTGGCTACCGCAGCGACCGACAACTCCTCCTCCGCGAGCAGAGCCTTCGCCGTACTCAATCGAGTCCGCAGCACGAGCTCTTGCGGCGTCACCCCGGCCTCACGCCGTACAGACTCGCGCAGCTCCTTCACTGTGAGCCCCAGCTCCGTTGCGTAGTCCTGGATGGACGCCACCATGCACGCGAGCGCAGCGAGCCGCTCCGCCACGCCCTGTTCGTCCGGCGCTGCAGCCTCCCCGAGCAGGTCATACAACGCACCAGCCGTCTGTACGGCGTTGTGTGCGCTGGCGATTCGGAGTAGTCGACTGAACGCACGGTCGACCGGCCTGGCATCGGCGTACTGGCTGACCGGGCGGCTCTGGTCCAGATGCCCGAGCGCGGTGAGCCCAGTGGTCGCCGTACCGCCGAACAGCACCCATAGCTGCCGCCAGCGCGTGGCAGGCCGGTAGCCGTGCAGAACGCCCGGGTAGAGCCACAGCATCGCGGGCGCCTGCACCTCGTACAGCTGGCGGTCCGCGCCGTGCAGGAGTTGACCTCGGCCCTCTTTGATCCAGACCAGTGCGTGACAGCCCAGCGCACGCTCCGGTGCCGGTACGGGCTGGTTGACCTGCTCACCCACGCCGAGGCAGAAGAGTCCAAGTTGTTGCTCGGCAGGGCCGGGTGTCAGGTAAGTAGCCCAGTTCGGCATGTCACAAGAGTCCAAGAAGTACTCCGCCGTGTCCATTCCGCCCCATCCGCAGGGAGTGTCGAATTGTCGACGTGCTGACATCCAACGGATACGTGCTGGACGAACGACACCTCGGCGAGCTGATCGCCGTACCGGATCAGGAGCGGACTGACCTGCCGGTACTGCGCCAACGACTGCAGGAGGACGGGTATCTGCTGCTCCGTGGGCTGCTGGATCCACAGGACGTGCTGGACTTCCGGAGGTACTACTTCGAGCTCACCGGCGCCGCCACCGACCGAGCGTCGTACCGGAGCACTTTGTTCGAGCAGATCGTGCCAGGACCGGAGTACGCCGCTTTCTGTGCGCTGCTGAAGGGGTGGTTCGGGTGGTTCCTGGACGGGGAGCCGTTTCTGCATCGCCGGAAGATCATCCGGCAGACCGCTCCGGGTGAGAACGGCATCGGCACCGCAACCCAGGCGCACTACGACCTGGTCTACCTGCGCGGCGGCAGCGATCAGGTGCTGTCGGCATGGATTCCGTTGGGCGAGTGCCCGGTGAGCCTCGGCGGTCTGGCCTATCTGGAGGGCAGTCATCACCGAGTGCGCGCAGAGGAGGCCGCGGGCACCCTGAAACGGCCTGCTGCCTCGATCACTGCCGATCTGCCCGCTCTGGCCGAGCAGTACGACGCCAACTGGCTCGTCACCGACTACGCGGCAGGGGATGTGGTCATCCACACCGCTCACACCATCCACGCGGCGCTGGACAACGTCTCGGACGGGATGCGCCTGTCCACCGACATCCGCTACCAGCGGGCCGAGGACGCCATCGACGCCCGCTGGCAGCACCACTGGCACGACCGCGACGGGCTCTGAACCAGGCTCGGCAGGCTGATTTTGACCGGAATGCGGATAGCTTCTCGCTAACGACAATCATTTCGGTTAAGGTTCCGGACGAACCGTCAGTCAGTCGAGTGGTGTGAGGAGAGCCGTGAACCGCAACGAGTTGGTCGCCGGGTTGGCGCAGAAGGCGGGTATCCCGCGGAACCAGGCCGAGCGGGTCCTCGACGCGCTCGGTGACGTGGTCACCGAGGCCGTGCACAAGGGCGACAAGGTCTCCCTCACCGGCCTGCTGAGCATCGAACGCGTCATGCGCGCGCCGCGGACCGGCCGCAACCCGCAGACCGGTGAACCGCTGTCGATCCCGGCCGGCTACTCCGTCCGGCTGTCGTGCGGGAGCCGTCTGAAGGCCGCCGCCCGCGGCGACCTCCGGACGATCTCCTGAACTGTCTCTACTTCAAGAACCTGATCTGGTCGCACTCACCGTCGTCGGCGGAGTGCTTCACGCTCGTCGGCACCGCGGTCACCCAGTACGGCGTGGTCGCGGTCGGCGGAGTGGTGAACCGGGCGTTCGGCAGGTAGAGCCGGTCCCCGAAAGCCGCGGCCGTGGTCGGTACGTCGAAGTCGGTGCTGGTGATCTCGCGCTGCACCGTGCCCTTCGTCCCGGCCGCATTCAGATCGACCACCGCGATCTTGTTGAGCCGGTTCTGAACGACGTACAGGGTCGTGCCGCTCAGCAGCAGACCGTCACCGTTCGTCATCAGGGCGCCGCCCAGATCGACCTTCGCGGCCACACCGGTCCGCGGGTCGACGCGGAGCAGGAAGCCGGTCGAGGACTGCACCATGATCAGCGCCCGGCCGTCCGGCGTCAGCGAGATGCCGTTGGCGTTGTTGCCGGGCAGGTGCTGATAGTCGCCGGTCAGCGCGATGGTCTCGGCCTTGGCCGGCAGCTTGCCGCTCCGGCCGAGCGGCACCTTGTAGAAGACCGGCTGGGTCGAGTCGGTGAACCACGCCGCGTCCTTGCTCAGGATGACGTCGTTCACGAACGTCGGCGTCGCGGTGGTGAACTTGTAGCTCGCGAGCACGCGACCGGTCCGGGTGTCGATCACCCGGCCGTCACCGCCGGCCGCGCCGGCCACGAACAGCCGGCCCTGGTTGTCGATCTTCATCCCGAGGGATCCGGTGCCCGGACCCTGGCTGATCACCTTGCCGGTGCCGGTACGCAGGTCGGCGGCGTAGATGTCGCCGTCCGCGCGGGAGCCGAAGTACGCCGTGCCGCGGGCGATCGCGATGCCTTCGGGCTGGAATCCGGCCGGCAGCTCGATCCGGTCGGGGAAACTGGGGTTGTGGGGAGCCGCCGTCGCGGCCGGGGCGCCGGCCAGACCGAGCAGCAGAGCGGGTACGCCGGCGAGTAATGCCAGCCGGCGGACAAGGTGTGACATGGGCGGGGTCCTCCTGATCAGGGGTCTCATCTGATCAACGGGATCGGCCTGTGGAAAGTTCAGAACGGGCTCGGGCAAACGGGTATGTTCACTGTCAGCAACTCGACACGAGAACTTTGGGGCAGGGATGACAGCAGACATCGAGAGCTCGGGTCCGGCCCGGCCGCAGGACGACCTCTACCGCTCCGTCAACGACCGCTGGCTGGCCGAGCACGAGATCCCGGCCGACAAGGCCATCTACGGCGCCTTCCACGCGCTCTGGGACACCGCCGAGCAGGATGTCCGCGCGATCGTGGAGAAGACCGTCGCCGCCGATCACCCCGCGGGCAGCGAGCCGCGCAAGATCGCCGACCTCTTCACCAGCTTCATGGACGAGGAGACCATCGAGCGCCTCGGCGCGGAGCCGATCGCCGGTCAGCTCGCGCTGGCCGACGGGGTCACCGACGCCGCCGAGCTGGTCGCCGTCCTGGGCAAGCTCGAGCTGGAGGGTGTCGCGGGCGTCTTCCGTGTCTGGGTCGACTCCGACGCGAAGCAGTCCGACCAGTACGTCGTCTATCTGATGCAAGGCGGCCTGAGCCTGCCCGACGAGTCGTACTACCGCGAGGACAGCTTCGCGGAGAAGCGGACCGCGTTCGTCGCGCACGTGACCCGGATGCTCGAGCTGGCCGGCCGGCCTGACCCGGCCGGAGCCGCCGAGCGGATCCTGGAGCTGGAGACGCGGCTGGCCGCGCACCACTGGGACCGGGTGAAGGACCGCGACGTCACGCAGACCTATAACAAGCTCGACCGGGCCGGGCTGGAGAAGCTCACCTCCGGTCTCGACTGGTCCGGCTGGCTGGCCGGCGCCGGCGTACCGGAGAGCGCCTTCGAGCACGTCGTTGTGCGCGAGCCGGACTTCCTGACCGCGGCGGCGGCCGCGCTGCAGGAGATCGACCTTGCGCAGTGGAAGGAGTGGCTGGCCTGGCAGATCGTGCACTCGGCCGCGCCCGTTCTCAGCAAGGCCTTCGTCGACGAGAACTTCGCCTTCTACGGCAAGGAGCTGACCGGCGCCCCCGAGCTGCGGGACCGCTGGAAGCGCGGCCTCGGGACGGTCGAGTCCGCCCTCGGTGAGGCGCTCGGTCAGCTCTACGTCACCGAGCACTTCCCGCCGACCGCCAAGTCCCGGATGGTCGAGCTGGTCGCGAACCTGGTCGAGGCCTACCGGCAGCGGATCGAGGCGGTGGACTGGATGGGTCCGGAGACCCGCCGCCGCGCGCTCGAGAAGCTGGGCACGTTCGTGCCGAAGATCGGCTACCCGGACAAGTGGAAGGACTACAGCGCGCTCGAGATCGACCCGGCCGACCTGTTCGGCAACCTGCGCCGGTCGGTCGCGGTGGAGACCACGCGCGAGCTGGCCAAGCTCGGGACGCCGGTGGACCGCGACGAGTGGCGGATGACGCCGCAGACGGTGAACGCCTACTACAACCCCCGGCAGAACGAGATCGTCTTCCCGGCCGGGATCCTGCAGCCGCCGTTCTTCGACCTGGACGCCGACGACGCCACGAACTACGGCGCGATCGGGGCGGTGATCGGGCACGAGATCGGCCACGGCTTCGACGACCAGGGCTCCCGCTACGACTCCGCCGGCAACCTGAACGACTGGTGGACCGACGAGGACCGGTCCGCGTTCGAGCAGCGCACCGACAAGCTCGTCGCGCAGTACGACGCTCTCTCGCCGACCGAGGTGCCGGATCAGAACGTCAACGGCAAGCTCACCCTCGGCGAGAACATCGGCGACCTCGGTGGTCTGTCCATCGCCTACGCCGCCTACCAGCTCTCGCTCGACGGTGCCGAGCCGCCCGTGATCGACGGCAAGTCCGCCGCGGAGCGGTTCTTCGGCGCCTGGGCGCACGCCTGGGCCACCAAGACCCGTCCCGAGGAGGCCGCCCGCCGGCTGACGATCGACCCGCACTCGCCGCCGGAGTTCCGCTGCAACGCGGTCGTGCGCAACATCGACGCCTTCCACGACACCTTCGGCACGGCCGAGGGCGACGCGCTGTGGCTGGCTCCCGAAGATCGGGTGCGGATCTGGTGACAGCCGATCCCGGACCTCTCGGGCGGAACCTGCGCGCCTGGCGCGAGCGGGTTCGGCCCGAAGAGGTCGGGCTGCCGGGAACCGTCCGGCGCCGGACTCCCGGTCTGCGCCGGGAGGAGCTGGCCACGCTGGCCGGCGTCTCCCCGGAGTACGTCGTACGGCTGGAGCAAGGGCGGACGACGCACCCGTCACCACAGGTGGTGTCGGCACTGGGCCGAGCGCTGGAGTTGTCGCCGTTCGAGCTCGATCATCTGTACTGGTTGGCCGGGCTGTCGGCGCCGGACAGCGGGCTGATGCCGCGGCACATCACGCCCGGGGTGCGGCGGCTGGTCGACCGACTGGGCGACTCCGTGCCGATCGCCGTCTGCACGTCGTCCTGGGAGACGGTGTACTGGAATCCCTTGTGGGCGGCGCTTCTCGGCGATCCGGCGAGAGCTCCGAGCGGTCGGGAGCGGAACTTCGCGTGGCGACATTTCACCGGCCTGCTGGGTGGGATGTCGCTGCCGCCGGAGACGCTGGCCGAGTTCGAGCACGACCTTGTCTGCGACCTTCGTCGTACTGTCGATCGCTATCCAGGTGAGCACGAATTGGCTGCGATGTGCCAGGAGTTGCGCGAGCGGTTCGACGGGTTCGCGCGGTCCTGGGACAGCGGCGACGTGCCCCGGCACCGGACGGTCCGCAAGATGGTCGAGCACGACGAGCTCGGCACCATCACGGTCGACAGCGACATCCTCACCGCCCCCGACAGCGAGTTGTATGTCACCGTGCTGACCGCCGAGCCCGGGTCCGAGGACGCGTCCCGGCTCAGCCTGGTACTGGCGTTGTCTGGATGGAGTTCGGTTCCGGGGTGATGGTGGTCGTATGACCATCACGCTCATCACCGGGGCCAACAAGGGCCTCGGAAACGAAACAGCACGCCAACTAGTTGCCCTCGGCCACACCGTGTACGTCGGCTCCCGCGACCCCGAACGCGGTCAGGCCGCGGCCGCCGAGGTCGGCGGCACCTTCATCCAGCTCGACGTCACCGACCAGTCCTCGGTCGACGCCGCCGCCAAGACCATCCAGGAGGCCGAGGGACACCTCGACGTACTGGTGAACAACGCCGGCATCCAGGGCGGGATGCCGTCCCCGGCCGAACTCACCGCCGACCGGTTGCAGGCCGTCTACGACGTCAACGTCTTCGGCCTCGTCCGCGTCACCCAGGCGTTCCTGCCGTTGCTCGAGGCATCGGATGCACCGGTGATCGTGAACATCGGCAGCTCGCTGGGTTCCACCACGATCGTCACCGACCCGGCCCGGATGGAGTCGAACCTGACGCTGCTGGACTACGCCTCCTCGAAGGCGGCCGTCATCATGCTCACCGTCCAGTACGCCAAGGCCCTGCCCAAGCTCCGGATCAACGTCGTCGAACCCGGCTTCACCGCCACCGACCTGAACGCCCACCGCGGTCACCAAACCGTCGAAGAGGGCACCGAGATCATCGTGCGGATGGCCACCATCACCCCCGACGGCCCCACCGGCACCTACCAGGACCGCAACGGCCCCCTCCCCTGGTAGGTCGCCCTCCACCCCTCCCAATTTCGCTGGCTAGCCACCGAAATTGGGGGTTAAGCACCGTGGTTCAGGGTGCTTAACCCCCAACGGGAGTGCCTAGCCAGGCAAATGGGGTTAGGAGGACATCCAGTTCTGGAGGCCTTCGATGGTGCGGGGCATGGCGTCGGAGAGGTTCTCGGCGCCGGTCTCGGTGATCAGGATGTCGTCCTCGATCCGGATACCGATCCCGCGCAGGTCCTCGGGGACCGTGAGGTCGTCGGCCTGGAAGTAGAGACCGGGCTCGACGGTCAGGACGTAGCCGGTCTCGAGGTCGCCCTTGCGGTAGGTCTCTTCGCGGGCCGAGGCGCAGTCGTGGACGTCGAGGCCGAGCATGTGGCTGGTGCCGTGCAGCGTGTAGCGCTGGTGCAGCTTGATGTCCGGGTCGAGCGCTTCCTCGACCGAGACCGGCAGCAGCTCCATCGCGTCCAGCCCGTGCACGATGACCTCCATCGCGGCGTTGTGACCGGACTGGAAGTGCACACCGGGCTTGAGTGCGGCGATGCCGGCGTTCTGCGCGTCCAGGACGAGCTGGTAGAGATCCCGCTGGCGCGGCGTGAACTCGCCGTTCACCGGCAGGGTCCGAGTGATGTCGGCGGTGTAGAGCTGCCGGTTCTCGACACCCATGTCGAGCAGCATCAGCGTGCCGTCGACGACCGGGCCGTCGTTCTCGATCCAGTGCAGCGTGGTCGCGTGCGGTCCGGCCGCGGCGATCGACGTGTAGCCGACGTCGTTGCCCTCGGCGCGGGCGCGCCGCCAGAAGGTGCCCTCGATCCAGCGCTCGCCGTACTGGCGGACGCGGTCCATCTCGGCGAAGACATCGGAGAAGCCACGGTGGGTGATCGCGACCGCCTCGCGCAGCTGCTCGATCTCCCACGGGTCCTTCACCAGGCGGAGCTCGGACAGAGTCGTGGCCAGCTCCCGGTCCCGCGTCTCGTCGGTGCGGGCACCGGTCAGCAGGGATGCGATCGAGTGGTCCTCCGCACGCCGTACCCGAGTCGGTACGTCGTACTTGAGCGCATCGTCGAGCTGGTCGAGATGCCGGGTCTCGATGCCGAACTCACTGGCGGTCTCGGCCAGCGACGGACGGCGTCCGGCCCACAGCTCGCCGTACGTGCGGTCGCGCCAGAACTCCGAACCCTGGCTGCGATCCGAGCGCGGCCGGAAGTACAGGACCGAGTCGTGGCCGCTCGTCCCGTTCGGCTCCAGCACCAGGACGGCGTCCGACGTCTGGTCACCGGCCAGCCAGACGTAGTCGGTGTGCGGCCGGAACACGTAGTCGGTGTCGTTGGACCGAACCTTGTACGTCCCGGCCGGAATCACCAGCCGCTCACCAGGGAACGCCTGCGACAACGCATCCCGCCGCTTCGCCGCCCAACCGCCGACATCGCTCAGCGTCACATCCTGTCGCTCGGAGTCGGCCCACCCCGAGTTCATGAACGCGGCCAGCTTCTCGCTCGGCACGGAGTCGTGTGACGCAGTCTTCGGCGCAGTGGTGTTCTCGGTCATCGTCGACCTGTCCTCGTTTCGGCGCAGGGGCTCGATGTCAGCCCCGGGTGTGCAGTTCGTCACCGCGGGTCAAACCGCTGTCCGGCAGCGCTTCCGCGGGATCCGAGCCGATGCGCGTGATCGCATTCTGCTCGTCCACGAAGACTACGCTCGGCACGAAGCTCCGCGCCTGGTCGGACTCGAACATTCCGTACGCGATCAGGATCACCACGTCCCCCGGGTGGATCAGATGCGCCGCCGCCCCGTTGATCCCCACCACCCCGGACCCCCGCGGCCCCGCGATCAGGTACGTCGACAGCCGCGCCCCATTGGTGACGTCGACAATGTCCACCTTCTCGCCGGCCACCAGATCCGCCGCCTCCATCAACGCCACATCCAGCGTGCAGGACCCCACGTAGTGCAGATCCGCCTGCGTCACCGTCGCCCGATGAACCTTCGACTTCATCAACTCACGCCACATGCGCGCCATCATCCGGCCCCACCCCACCCCTGTCAGTGGCCCCCATCACCACCCCCACCTTGAGCACCCCTCAACCGCCCCAGCGCCGCCCAAACGGTTGACCCGTGCACAAGGTGCGCCCACCTCCACTTTGAGCACCCCTCAACCACCCCAGCGCCTCGCCAATGGTCGAACCGTGCACAAAGTGCGCCCACCCCACGACCTTGAGCACCCACCAACCATTCCGGCGGCCCGCAGAAGGTTGACCCGTGCACAAAGTGCCCCACCCCCACTTTGAGCACCCACCAACCACTCCCGCGCCCCGCAAACGGTCGAACCGTGCACAAAGTGGGCGTGCAAAGGCCTCGCAAGCTCATACCTTGCGAGGCCGGGTCTTTTGTATCGCGCACGGCCACACCGGCGGCTGTCCGACACGCGAACGGTGAGCGACATCACGAGGTCGCACGATGCCCGGCACGCTCCGACGGATCTGCCTGCGGCACGGTCGCGCGGGCGGTGGAGACCGTGACGCGGTGAGGACGGGGAGAGCGTCGTACGGCGGGCGACGGGGTGCCGCGATTGGCGGGCAGGGTTCGACGGCTGACATGCTGTGGCGGGTGAGCCCGAAGACGTTGACGGATTTGGTGGCGCCCGACTGGGCGGAAGCGTTGGCGCCGGTCGAGGCGACGGTCAGCCGGATGGGGGAGTTTCTCCGCGGTGAGATCGCGGCGGGGCGGCCTTATCTGCCGGCTGGGGAGAACGTGTTGCGCGCGTTCAAGAGTCCGCTGGAGCAGGTGAAGGTGCTGGTGGTCGGCCAGGACCCGTACCCGACGCCGGGTCATCCGGTGGGGTTGAGCTTCTCGGTCGCTCCTGACGTGCGGCCGATTCCCCGGAGCCTGCAGAACATCTACCGCGAGCTGATGGCGGACGTCGGCGTACCGGCTCCTTCCAATGGTGACCTGACGCCGTGGGCAGAGCAGGGCGTGCTGATGCTCAACAGAGTGCTCACCGTGGAGCCCGGCAAGTCCGGATCGCACCGCGGCAAGGGCTGGGAGTCGGTCACTGAGCAGGCGATCCACGCGCTCGTGAACCGCGGCGGACCGCTCGTCGCGATCCTCTGGGGACGCGACGCGCAGACGCTCAAGCCGATGCTCGGCAAGATCCCGTACGTCGAGAGCGCGCACCCGAGCCCGATGTCGGCCGACCGCGGGTTCTTCGGCTCCAAGCCGTTCAGCCGCGTCAACGCACTCCTCGTCGAGCAAGGCGCCACCCCCATCGACTGGCGCCTCCCCTAACAACACTCCCCTCCCGCCCCATGCCTCCCCGCGTCGCAAGTCGCAGCCGGAGACAGTCCGTGGTGACCCGAGACCCCGCACCACAGGTCCCAGCCCACCATTGCCTGTCCCCGGCCATCAGTAGTGGCACGAGACAGCAAGTGGGGGCCGGGGACGGTGGGCCATAGGTCTCCAGCCACCGTCGCCTGTGTCAGGGCGTCTGTGGTGGCACGCTGAGGGCATGACTCGGTTCACGATTGATGCACCTACTCTGCTGCACTTGGTCGAGGGCGCGCTGAGCGTCGACGCTAAGCACCAGCTCGTCGCGCCGAGCTCGATTCGCTCGGAGGCGCTCACCACGCTCCTGCGGGACGTCCGGGCCGGCCGCCGTACCGAGCCTGAGGCCCGGCAGTTGCACACCCGGATGACCGAGGTGAAGATTCGCGTCCTCGGCGACCGCATGTCGCGCTGGACCGCCTGGAAGATTGCCCAGGAGCACGACTGGGACAACCTCCGGGACGCGGAGTACCTCGCGGTGACCAAGCTCCAGGCCGACGCCCTCGTCACGGTCGACCCGGTCCTCGCGGCCAAGGCCGACGGCGTCGTACCGATCGCGCCTCTGGAAAACCTGACAAGGTAACTTGTTCGAATGATCTATTGCAGGATCGTTCAACAATCTCCTATGGTGACGGGAATCGCATCCAGCGGGTCCGTCCCTGGGAGGAACCATGTGGGTTCTGCTCGCCATCGCGGTGGTCGTCGTCGGTTTCGCGCTCAAGCTGAACTCGATGCTGGTCGTCACCGCCGCCGGCATCGTGGCCGGTCTGATCGGCGGCATGTCGCCGGTCAAGATCCTGAACGCGTTCGGCGACGGGTTCGCCGGTAGCCGGTCCGTCACCGTCTTCATCGTCACGCTGCCCGTGATCGGGCTGATCGAGCGCTACGGGCTGCAGCATCAGGCCCGCAAGCTGATCGGCAAGCTCGCGGTCGTCACCACCGGCCGGCTGCTCGCCCTCTACCTGCTGATCCGGCAGGGGACGGCGGCGCTCGGCCTGACCAGCATCGGCGGTCCCGCGCAGGCAGTGCGGCCGCTGATCCACCCGATGGCGGCCGGTGCCGCCGAACGCCGCTACGGCAAGCTGCCGGAGAAGCTGCAGGAGAAGATCAAGGGCTTCGCCGCCAGCGCGGACACGGTCGGGCTGTTCTTCGGCGAGGACATCTTCGTCGCGATCGGCTCGATCCTGCTGATCACCGGTTTCGTCGACACGACGTACGGGCTGCACCTGGAGGCGATCGACATCGCCGTCTGGGCCATCCCGACCGGTATCTGCGCGCTCCTGATCCACGGCGCCCGGCTGCTCTATCTCGATCGCCAACTGGACAACCTCGCGCGTGAAGTCCGGGCCGAGGCCAAGGAGGCGGCGAAGTGATCAAGGTCGAGTGGTTCTACTGGCTCTGCGGGATCTTCTTCGTACTGATCGCGCTGCAGGTCCTCAACGACCGCACCAATCCCAAGCGGCTCGGCAGTGCGGCGTTCTGGGGCATCCTCGGGCTCTCGTTCGGCTACGGCACCTTCGTGGTGAACAAGACCGCCCCCTCCTGGATCCTGGGCATCGCGGTGATCGGTCTGGCTGTGCTGGCCGGCTCCGGCTTCCCGGGCAAGGGCGAGGAGCGTACGACGACGCCGGCCGAGCGAGCGACGTTCGCCGACAAGTTCGGCAACAAACTGTTCCTGCCCGCGCTGGTCATCCCAGTCGTGGCTGCGCTCTTCGGGGCGTGGCTGGCCAAGGTGAAGCTCAGCGACGGCACACTGCTGCTGCAGTCCGGCTCTGCCACGATCATCGGTCTCGGCGTCGCATCCCTGCTGGCACTGGCGGTTGCGGCCGCACTGCTCCGGCCGCGCTCCCCCGCCGTACCGCTGCATGAGGGTCGCCGACTACTCGAGCACATCGGCTGGGCGGCCATCCTGCCGCAGATGCTCGCCACACTGGGCCTGCTGTTCAACGCCTCCGGCGTCGGCAAGGCAGTCGGCCGCGTCACTGACCACCTGGTCCCCAAGGGCTCGCTGATCGCCGCAGTCGCCTTGTACTGCATCGGTATGGCGGTCTTCACGATCATCATGGGCAACGCGTTCGCAGCGTTCCCGGTGATGACAGCTGCGGTCGGTTGGCCGCTGCTGGTGCAGCAATTCGACGGTACGCCGGCGGTCGTGTTCGCGATCGGCATGCTGGCCGGCTTCTGCGGCACGCTCTGTACGCCGATGGCCGCGAACTTCAACCTGGTTCCAGCGGCGCTACTCGAGATGAAGGATCAGTACGGACCGATCAAGGCCCAGATCCCGACCGCGATCCCCTTGCTGGGTTGCAACATCGCCATCATGTACTTCTTCGCCTTCTAAATCTCTAGCGTCCGAAAACACGCCGACCACGTACTGCAGTCCTTCGGACGCAAGCAAAGGAGAGAACATCCATGAAGTACGCCGCTGCCTGGTCCGCGATCGCCTGTGAGGTGCTCGAGACGCCCTACCCGTACGGCGCCGCGCACGCCTCACGTGGTCCGGAGGATGTCGACGTCACGCCGCAGAAGCTGCACCCGGCGTTCCACGGCTCCTACGACTGGCACTCCAGCGCGCACATGCAGTGGTCGTTGGTCCGCCTGCTCACACTGGCCCCGGACGACGCCGGCACCCGACCGGTCGACGTACTGGACCAGCGGCTGACCACAACAGCGATCGCGACCGAAGCGGCGTACCTCAAGGAGCGCCCGTCGTACGAGCGTCCGTACGGCTGGGCGTGGGCGGCGATGCTCGTCGCCGCCACCCGCAACACCCAGTGGGCCGAGGCAACCAAGCCGTTGGGCGATGTGATCGCTGACCTCGTGCTCGACTGGCTGCCACGCCAGGCGTACCCGGTGCGCCACGGCGCCCACCTGAACAGCGCGTTCGCCCTGTCGCTGCTGCTGGAAGCGTACGACGACCTCGGCCGGGGCGAGGTCGTCGACGCCATCCAGGCTCGTGCCATCGATTGGTTCGGCAACGACACGGCCTACGACACTCGCTTCGAACCGTCCGGCACTGACTTTCTGTCGCCGGCGCTGTCCGAGGCCGAGCTGATGCGTCGCGTCCTTCCCGCCAACGAGTTCGCAGAATGGCTGCATGCCTTCCTGCCGGGCCTGGGGACGGACAATCACCAGCACCTGCTGGAGGTTCCGGTCACTGACGACTCCGGCGACGGCCAGCTCGCGCACCTGTCCGGGCTGGCGCTCTCACGCGCTTGGCAGCTCCGCACGATCGCACCGAGCCTGCCTGACGTCACCGACGTACTAAAGGCCGGTGCCGACCGTCAGATCGACGCCGTCCTCCCGACAGTCACCGACGGCGACTTCATGTCGACGCACTGGCTGGTGTCGTTCGCCCTCCTAGCTGAGCAGGCCTAGGGCATCCCGACCCAGCTGTGCCACAGCTGGGCGTACCGCCCACCGTCCTCCAGCAACGACTTGTGCGTACCGGTCTCGACCACGCGACCGTGGTCGAGCACCACAATCCGGTCGGCCTGCTCAGCCTGCGTCAACCGGTGCGCCACGATCAGCGTCGTACGCCCCTCGGTCGCAGCCACACTGGCCCGCTCCAGCTCACGTGCGCCCGCACTGCCGGCCTCAGCCGTTGCCTCGTCCAGTACGGCGATTGGCGGGTCCGCGAGCACCAGTCGAGCGAACGCGAGCTGTTGTGCCTGCGAACCGGTCAGCTGGTGACCGCTCTCGCCCACAACGGTTTCCAGCCCATCTGGCAACGCACGCACCCACGCCAGCGCACCAACCCGCTGCAGCGCAGCCTCCACCTCCGCCTCGGTGGCATCGGCCCGCGCGAGCCGCACGTCCTCCACCAGCGTTCCGGAGAAGACGTGCACCTCCTGGCTGAGCAGAGCGACCTGTGCACGCGTCCGGTCCTCACCCAGCGCCTGGACGTCCACACCGCCGAGTCTGACCACCCCACCGGTCGGTGCGAACACTCCGGCCGCAATAGCAGCGAGCGTGGTCTTACCCGCACCGCTCGCACCCACGAGAGCAACGCGCTCGCCCGGCTCCAGCAGCAGCGACACGTCCGCCACCACCTGCGGCCCGTCGTCGTACGCGTGCCCAATGCCGACAAGCTCCAGCGACGCGTCGCGCGGCCCAGGACCGTCAGGCGGCTCCGGGATCGGATCCAGCTCCAGTACGCCGGCCAGTCGCGCCATACCGGCCCCCGCGGTCTGGATCTGATCGAACTGCATCAGCAACACGTTGACCGGGTTAAACAGGCGGTGGAAGTACAGCGCGGCCGCGGTGACCGCACCAATGGTCACGGCATCCGCGCGAACCAGGAAGAACCCGGTGACCAGAGTCGCGGTCAGTCCGGTGAACTCGGCGTGGTTGATCCGCGACGAGAAGAAGCTGAACAGCTTGAAGACCTGTACGGCGAGATCACGCGCCCGGGCCGAGGTGGCGCCGATCGTCTCCAGTTGCCGGTCTTCGAGCTTGTACGCACGGACCGTCCCGCTGCCGCGCAGCGACGCGATGATCGCCTCGGACCGGTCGCCCATCGCGATCCGCTCCTCGCGGTAGTACGGCGCGGACCGCGGCAGGTACCACCGCAGCGCCACCACATACATCGGCAACGCGAGCAGACCGGCCAGCCCAAGCCGCCAGTCCAGAGCGAATAGGCCGGCCGCGGTCAGCACGATCGTCAGCGACGCACCGAGCATCGCCGGGCCCACCTCGGTCAGCGCTGTGGCTACCGCACTCACGTCGTCCCCGACGCGCGACAGCAGGTCACCCATCCGCACCTTGTCCAGCACCGGCGCGGGCAACTGCAGTGCGCGGTCCAGTACCTTCTCCCGGATCCGTGCGAGCACCGTCTCGCCGACGCGAGCCACCAGCGTCACTCCGAACGCAGTCAGCAGTCCGGACACCAGAGCCGCGCATCCGATCAGCAGCACCACCTTGAGGATCGCCGAGCGATCACCCGCCGAGATGTCATCCACCAGCACACCAAGGGCCCACGGCGCGACCAGTCCGGCCGCACTGCCACCAGTGATCACCACAGCGGCGATCAGCGACAGCCCAGGCAGTCGGCGGATCTCACTCCACAGCACGGCCCATGTCGCGCGCGGTCCGGCAACAGGCAGCAGGTTCATCGCAGTACCGCCTCTTGGTAGGCCGCGTCGGCCGCAGCCAGTTCAGCGTGCAGTCCCTCGGCGACGATCACACCGTCGGCCACGACGACCACGCGGTCCATCTTGCCGAGCAGTGCCGGGCTACTGGTGAGCACCAGCGTCGTCAGACCAGCCCGTACGTCGGCCAGCCCTTCCGCCAGTAGTTCCTCGGTCACCGCGTCTACCGCCGTACTCGGATCGTGCAGCACCAGCACGGGCGGCTCTGCGAGCAGTGCACGGGCCAGACCGAGCCGTTGGCGCTGCCCACCAGACAGTGCTTGTCCCTGGTCGGCCAAGGGCCGGTCCAGCTCGTCAATCAGGTCAGCAGCACCAGCCGCAGTCATCACCCGGTCCAGCGAAGGTGAGTCCACCAGCAGGTTGCTACGCAGCGTTCCCTCGAACAGGTCGGTGTCGTGCTGCTCCAGCAGCACAGTCCCTCGCACCACGTCGATGTCGAGCTCATCGATCGCCGTACCGCCGATGCGCACCGTCCCGGTGAGGTCAGGAGCTCGTCCGGTCACCACTGCCAGCAGGGCGTCCGCGTCGCGTGGGTCGTAACACAGCACGCCTACGGATTCACCGGTCTTGAGGGTCAGGTCTGTTGAGGACAAGGTCTTGTAGGAGACGGCATTCAGCTCCAGCAGCGGCTGGTTGGGGTCCAACGTTGTACCAGTACCGCTGACAACAAGAGGCTCGGCCGACAGCACACCCGCCAGGCGGGCGGCGGACGCCTTCGACATGGCGTAGATCTGACTGGCCCAGCCGAGTCCTCCGACCGGCTCCGCCACGAACTGCGCCAGACCGACCACCGTGATCAGCTCGCCGATGGTGATCCGCCCATTCAGTGCGAACCACCCGGCGACGCCGGCGACCGCAGCGAGCAGCAGTCCACTCAGTGCAGTCGTCACGCCGTCCTGCAGGCCGTTCGTCGAAGCCGCACGCAGCGTCGCGCGCAGAGTCGCCTGGCTGGACTGCCGGTACCGCTCAGCCGCGTTGTGCTGCGCACCGATCCCCCGCAGCGTCCGCAGACCACCAACCAGGTCCGTGGCCAGTGCGGTCGTCTGTGCGACGGCCTCCTGCTGGCTCGACGTCCGCCGGGTCAGCAGCGGCGACAAGGCCTGGATCCCCAGCACCAGCAGCGGTACGCCGATCAGTACGCCCAGTCCGAGCGGTACGTCGACCACCAGCAGTGACACCGAGGACACGATCAGTGCAGTCGAGGTCGCGAACCCGATCGCGACCGCCCGCATGACCACTGCGGCCTTCTCCGCATCGGAGGTCGCAATCGACAGCAGCTCACCCGCTCGCAGCCCGGTCCGCTGTCCCCGTGGATCCAGAACCCGCTGGGCGATCTCCAGCCGCAGCAGATGGGTCTCGTACTCGATCGCCCGCACGACCTGCCGCGCACCGAGCTTCCAGGCGTTCGACAGCACCGCGAACAGCACGACCATCATCAGCACGCACCACAGCAGCGGCTGGATGTCTCCACTCGACACCGCGCGATCCACGAAGATGCCGATCGCCACCGGCACCGCTGCCTCACTCGCCTGGTGCAACGACATGAACAGCACCCCGGCGACCATCCGGCCGCGATGCCGCCGGACCGCCCGCCTCAGCAATTCCCCACTCTGCATAGTTAGGCAACCCTAACTGATCAGTGGAGGCAACGAAGCGGCCGTCCGGGGCGGTGGGGCGGGGAAGGTATCCGGGCCGAAGTGATTGACAGTCGGACGTGATCACCGTACGGTCTCGCGATAATAGGAAACTTTCCTAACAGTTGACTCGATTGCGTCCCACGCAGCGAGCCGACACCACGAGACCGGCGGAGGGAGGCAGGGTTATCCCATGGCAACAACTCCTGGAACTCCTCGCCTGCTCCGCGCGATGAACGACCGGTCCGCCCTGGACCTCCTGCTGTCCCAAGGGCCCCTGTCCCGGACGACGCTCGGCCACCTGACCGGCCTGTCCAAGCCGACGGCTTCCCAGCTGCTCGCACGCCTGGAGGCGGCCAACCTGGTCCGCGCCAGCGGGACCACCGCCGGCCGGCCCGGACCGAACGCCCAGCTGTACGAGATCAACGGCAACGCCGCGTACGTCGCCGGGCTCGACGTCACCCCGACCCGGATCCGCTCGGCGATCGCCGATCTGACCGGCAAGGTGGTCGGCCAGTTCGAGCTGCCCACGCCGGGCCGCAGCGCCAAGGGCACGGTCGAGCGGGTGATCAAGGCGATCGAGGGTGCCGCCGGCGAGGCCGGCCTGAACCGCGCGAACCTGCATCGCGTCTCGATCGGTACCCCGGGTGGTTTCGACCCGACGACCGGTCGGCTGCGCTACGCGACCCACCTGCCCGGCTGGCACGCCCCGCACCTGCTCGAGGAGCTGGCCGCGGCGATCGCCGTACCGCTCGAGGTCGAGAACGACGTCAACCTCGCCGCGGTCGCCGAGCGCCAGGTCGGGCATGCCCAGGACAGCGAGAACTTCGTCCTGCTCTGGGGCGAGGAGGGCATCGGTGCGGCGATCGTGGTCAACGGCCGCCTGCACCGCGGCGCGACCGGCGGCGCCGGCGAGGTCGCCTTCCTGCCACTGCCCGGTACGCCGCTCGTCCGCAACGTCGGCCGGAACAACGCCGGAGGTTTCCAGGAGCTGGCCGGTGGCGAACCCGTCCTGGCCCTGGCCCGTGCGCACGGAATCAAGGCCCGTACGCCGGAATCCGCGATCTCGGCCGCCCTGGCGACCCCAGGGGCCGGCGACGCCGTCCTGTCCGAATTCGCCCACCGACTCGCCGTCGGTCTCGCCGCCATCGTGTCCGTCGTCGACCCCGAGCTGATCGTGCTCGCGGGTGGCGTGATCACCGCCGGCGGCGAACGCCTGCGCGGTCTGGTCCAGGACGAGCTGGCCGATCTCGCCGTACCAAGGCCGCGGTTGCTGATGACCGCGATCCACCTCGATCCCGTGCTGTCGGGGGCACTGCAGTCCGCGCTGAGTGCCACCCGCGACGAAATCTTCGACACCGCTAGTTCTCCACCCATTTCCTAGGAGTCAAACGGATGCAACGCCTGTCTCGTGCCCTTGTCGGCACCGCTGCGGTGGCCCTGCTCGCCACCGCCTGCACCGGTACGTCGGAAGCCCCGAAGGCCAACGACGACGCCACCAAGGACGTGACCATCACGTTCTGGCACGGCTGGAGCGCCCCCAGCGAAGTCGCTGCGATCGACGCCAACATCAAGGCGTTCGAGGCGAGGCATCCGAACATCCATGTGAAGGCCGTCGGCAACATCGCCGACGACAAGATCAAGCAGGCCCTGCGCGCAGGCGGCCCGAACTCCCCCGACGTGGTGTCGTCGTTCACCACCGACAACGTCGGGACGTTCTGCGCGTCGAACGTGTTCGCGGACCTGAAGCCGTTCCTGGACAAGTCCGGCGTCGACCTGGACAAGACGTTCCCGAAGGCGCTGCAGGACTACACGCAGTTCGAGGGCAAGCGCTGCACGCTGCCGCTGCTGAACGACGCGTACGGCCTGTACTACAACAAGGACGCCTTCAAGGCGGCCGGCATCACCGAACCGCCGAAGACGCTGTCCGAGTTCGACGCGGCCGCGAAGAAGCTGACCAAGGCCCAGGGCGACTCGTACTCCCAGCTCGGCTTCATGCCGAACTTCCACGGGTTCGAGTCGACCACCACGCACTTCGCCGCGCAGTGGAACCCGACGTACTTCACGCCCGAGGGCAAGTCGAACCTGGCCGCCGACCCGGCGTTCGGCAAGATGCTGACCTGGCAGTCCGGCCTGGTCAAGGAGCTCGGCGGCTTCGCCAAGCTGGAGAAGTACCGCGCCACCTTCGGCGACGAGTTCGGCGCCAAGAACCCCTTCCACACCGGCCAGGTCGCGATGTCGATCGACGGTGAGTGGCGGCTCGGGATGGCCAAGGAGGCCGGGGTCAAGTTCGACATCGGCGTCGCGCCGTTCCCGGTCCCGGACGACCAGGCCGACACCTACGGCAAGGGCTACCTGTCCGGCACCATCATCGGGATCGCGGGTACCAGCCAGAAGCAGAACGCGGCCTGGGAGCTGGTCAAGTACATGACCACCGACACCGACGCCGTGGTCAACTTCGCCAACGCGATCCACAACGTGCCGTCGACGCTGGACGCACTGAAGTCGCCGAATCTGAAGGCCGACGAGAACTTCAAGGTCTTCCTGCAGATCGCGCAGCACCCGAAGAGCAGCACCACACCGGCCAGCCCGAACGGCGGCGCCTACCAGCTCACGCTGCAGGACTTCGGCTTCGCCTTCGAGTCCGGTAAGCAGACCGATCTGGCCGGCGGTCTCGCGAAGACCGACGCCCAGATCGACAAGGACCTCGCGCAGGCCAAGTGATGACGACCATTCCCTTGGGGCTTCGGCAGAAGCGGCGGAAGGAACGCCTGCGCAACGTGGCGTTCCTGTCGCCGTGGCTGATCGGCGTCAGCGTCTTCTTCCTGTACCCGCTCGTCTCGACGGTCTACTTCAGTTTCATGAAGTACGACGGTTTCACGCCGCCGGTGTTCACCGGCCTGAAGAACTGGACGTACGTCTTCACCGACTACCCGTTCTTCTGGCCGGCCCTGCGGAACACGCTCTGGCTGGTCATCGTGATGGTCACCCTGCGGGTGGTCTTCGGTCTCGGTATCGGCCTGCTGATCACCAAGGTCAAGACCGGTGCCGGGATCTTCCGGACCCTGTTCTACCTGCCCTACCTGGCACCGCCGGTGGCCGCGACGATGGCGTTCGCGTTCCTGCTCAACCCGGGCACCGGGCCGGTGAACAACATCCTGGCCAAGGTCGGGCTGCCGCAGCCGGGGTGGTTCAACGACCCGGCGTGGTCGAAACCGGCGCTGACCCTGCTCGCGCTCTGGGGGATCGGCGATCTGATGGTCATCTTCATGGCCTCGTTGCTCGACGTACCGAAGGAGCAGTACGAGGCCGCGGCGCTGGACGGCGCCGGGGCGTGGAAGCGGTTCGTCCACGTCACGCTGCCGACCATCCAGCCGATCGTGCTGTTCGCCGTGATCACCGGAGTGATCCAGACGATGCAGTACTACACGCAGCCGTTGATCGCCGGAAAGGTCGCGAGCGGGGTGATCGGTGGCTCTGGGCAACAGTTCGAGCCGGGCTATCCGGACAAGTCCACGCTGACCCTGCCGCAGCTGATCTACAACCTCGGTTTCCAGCGGTTCGACACCGGCGGGGCGAGCGTCATCGCCCTGGTCCTGTTCGTACTGGCCATGATCTTCACGGCGTTCCTGATGCGCCGCGGCAGTGGCTTCCTGGCCACGGACGACTAGGAGACTGCTGAATGAGCACCCTGACCGTGGAGGCCGCGCCCTCCACCCCCGATCTCGCAAAGGCCGGTCGCGAAGCGCGGCGGACCAGGTTCCTGAACTGGGTCGCCGTGCACGCGCTGGCGATCGCGGCGGCGTTGTTCTTCGTGCTGCCGTTCGTGTTCGTCTTCCTGACGGCACTGATGAGCGACCAGCAGGCGCTGACCCGCAACCTCTGGCCGGACAGCTGGCACTGGGAGAACCTGCGCACCGTGTGGGAGACCCCGGGCTTCCTGACCTGGTGGAAGAACACCCTGATGTACGCCGTCCTGGGCACGGTACTGACCTTGGTGTCGAGCATCCCGGTCGCGTATGCCCTGGCCAGGTTCAAGTTCCGCGGCCGCAACTTCGCGATGATGCTCGTGATCTCCACGATGATGCTGCCGCCCCAGGTCATCATCGTGCCGATGTACCTGTTCTGGGCCAAGCAGCTGCACCTGTCCGGGACCCTGTGGCCGTTGATCATCCCGCTGGCGTTCACGGACGCGTTCTCGATCTTCCTGCTGCGCCAGTTCCTGCTGACGATTCCCAAGGAGTACCTGGACGCGGCCAAGGTCGACGGCTGCGGCGACTTCAAGACGCTGATCCGGGTCGTGCTGCCGATGACCAAGCCGGCCATCGCGGCGGTCGCGCTGTTCCAGTTCTTCTACTGCTGGAACGACTACTTCGGCCCGCAGATCTACGCCAGTGAGAACCCGGCCGCCTGGACCCTCAGCTACGGCCTGGAGTCCTTCAAGGGCGCCCACCACACCAACTGGAACCTCACCATGGCCGCCACGCTGCTCGTGATGGCCCCGGTGATCATCTTGTTCTTCTTCGCGCAGAAAGCCTTCATCGAAGGCGTCACACTCACAGGGGTCAAAGGTTGAAACTCACAGTCGTAGGCGGCGGATCCACCTACACTCCCGAACTCGTCGACGGCTTCGCCCGGCTGCGTGACACGCTGCCGGTCTCCGAGCTCGTCCTCGTCGACCCGGCGGCCGACCGGCTCGAGCTGGTCGGCGGGCTGGCGCAACGGATCTTCGCCAAGCAAGGGCATCCGGGCCGCGTCACCACCACGTCGAACCTCGACGAAGGCATCGAGGGCGCGGACGCCGTACTGCTGCAGCTGAGGGTCGGCGGGCAGGCGGCTCGCCAGCAGGACGAGACGTGGCCGCTGGAGTGCGGTTGTGTCGGTCAGGAGACGACCGGCGCCGGCGGCCTCGCCAAGGCGCTGCGGACGGTTCCCGTCGTACTGGACATTGCCGAGCGGGTACGGCGCACCAACCCGAACGCGTGGATCATCGACTTCACGAATCCCGTCGGCATCGTGACCCGGGCGCTGCTGTCGCACGGCCACAAGGCGGTCGGGCTGTGCAACGTGGCGATCGGGTTCCAGCGGCGCTTCGCACGGCTGCTGGGTGTGACTCCGGGGCAGGTGCAGCTCGACCACGTCGGACTGAACCACCTCACCTGGGAGCGGGCAGTCCGCGTCGACGGCGTGGACATGCTGCCGAAGCTGCTCGAGAGCCACGTGGGCGAGCTGGCCGACGACCTGCACCTGCCGGCCGGGTTACTGCTGCAGCTGGGTGTCGTACCGTCGTATTACCTGCGCTACTTCTACCAGCACGACGAGGTGGTACAGGAGCTCCTGAACAAGCCCTCGCGCGCTGCGGAGGTGGCTGCGTTGGAGACCCAGTTGCTGGAGATGTACGCCGACCCACAGCTCGACGAGAAGCCCGCCCTGCTCGAGAAGCGCGGCGGTGCGTACTACTCCGAGGCCGCGGTGGACCTGGCGTCCTCACTGCTGAACGACACCGGTGACATCCAGGTGGTGAACACGCTGAACGACGGCACGTTCCCCTTCCTCGCCGACGACGCAGTCATCGAGGTGCCGGCCACCGTCGGCGCAGACGGCGCGATGCCGGTCGCAGTGACGCCACTGGAGCCCCTGTACGCCGGTCTGGTCGCCAACGTGACGGCGTACGAGGACCTGGCGTTGCAGGCAGCCATCAAGGGCGGCCGCGAGCGAGTGTTCGAGGCCCTGCTGGCACACCCGCTGGTCGGCCAGATCACGATCGCCGAGCAGCTGACGGACAAGCTGCTCGCGCACAACAAGGAGCACCTGCCGTGGGCACGATAAGCGGAGCCGCGGTGCCGGGCGGCGTACTGGCCTTCGACGCCGGTAACAGCAAGACCGACGTCGCCCTGGTGTCGGCCGACGGCCGCGTGCTCGGAACAGCACGCGGCGGCGGCTTCGAGCCGCACGTCATCGGCGCTGAAGCCGCTGTGGCCGGTCTGGAGCCCCTGGTGCGGGCTGCAGCCGCCGCTGCCGGTCTACCCCTCGGCGACCGGCCCCTGGTCCAGCAGATCTCCGCCTGTCTCGCGAACGCCGACCTCCCGATCGAGGAGGAGCGGCTGAGCGCAGCCTTCGAGAGCTTCGGCTGGGCCGAGTCGGTCTACGTCACCAACGACACCTTCGCCCTGCTGCGCTCCGGCGTGGACGAGCCCCGCGGCGTAGCCGTCGTCTGCGGCGCAGGCATCAACTGCGCCGGCCTTCTCCCCGACGGCCGCACCGCCCGCTTCCCCGCCGTCGGCCGGATCTCTGGCGACTGGGGAGGCGGCCAGCAGATAGCCGAAGAAGCCTTCGCGGCCGCCGCCCGCTCCGACGACGGCCGTGGCCCGTTCTCGGCCCTGGAGACAGCCCTCCCGGCGCACTACGGCGTACCGTCCGTGCCTGCCCTGATCGAGGCCCTGCACCTGGGCGACATCCCCCTCAACCGCCGCCTGGAAGCAGGCCCCGTTCTCTTCCAGGTAGCGGCAGCCGGCGACACCATTGCCCGCGAGGTCGTCTACCACCAGGCCGAAGAGATCGTCACCATGGCGGTCGTAGCCATGCGCCGCCTCGACATCCTCGACGAGCCCACCGACGTCATCCTCGGCGGCGGAGTCCTCACCGCAGGCCACCCGCTGCTCATGGAGACAGTCATCCGCCTCCTCAACGCAGCTGCCCCCAAGGCGGTCGCCCGCGTCATCGACGTACCGCCTGTCGTTGGCGCTGCATTGCTGGGCCTCGACCACACCCAAGCACCCCCAGAGGCGCACCTCACCCTCAGATCCGCCTACGCGACATCCCCTGCCGCGTAGACGACAGCAGGCGGTCAGGCCCGGACCCCGTGACCGGACCTGACCGCCTGTCTGCTTGCTACGGCTTGCTACGGGGTTGCGCAGACTGCGTAGGCGGTGACGGTCCAGTTGTTGGTGGTGCCGTCCTGGTCTTCCCAGGCGTCGACGCGGACCGACGAGAGGTCGGGGCTGGGGGCTACATCGTCGAGGAGGACCTGGCCTTTGCCGTTGACGATTTCGTGGCCGGTGCCGACGACCTTCTTGCCGGCCGGGCAGGTGGCGGTGACGGACTTGTACGACGCGGAGTCGTTGACCGAGGTGGCGGCTACGCGCTGGATGCCGGGGAGCGGCGCTCCGCAGCGGGCGGCGGCGTTGGCGTTCCAGTTGTCGGTGCGGCCGGCTTGGGTCTCGAAGACATCGACGGTGACGCTGGTGAGGTCGGCGCTCGGTGCGGCGTCGTCGAGGACGAGGCTGCCGCCGTCGGACATGGCGGCGCCCGCACTCGTGGTGACGGTGCCGGCGGGGCAGCGGACGGTGACGATCTTCTCGGCAGTGGAGTCGTAGGCCGTGCCCTGGGAGATGGAGTCGCGGTGCGGGCCGGTGGAGCAGATGGCGAAGGCGGTCAGGCTCCAGTCGGCCGTCGTACCGTCGGCGTCCTCGTCGGCCTGCGTCGAGCCCCACTCACGCTCGATCTGGGTGTACGTCGAGAGGCTGGTCTGGCCACGTCCGCCGACCACCTCGGCACCGGCGCCGAGGATCGAGTAGCCGGGCAGCGGGCATTCGGCGATGGCGCTCTGCGATGTGGCGGAGCCGGGCCCGACCGTCTTGCTGACGAGCTGCAGGTCCGGTACGGCGGCCTGGGCGGGCTGGGCGGAGACGAAGGCGGTGCCGATCAGGACGGCGGCGGCGACTGCGCGCGGGAAGGTCATGCGCCCAAGGGTCAGGGTGACCTCGTGATCACACCAGCTTTTGCAGCGTGCTGGAATTCCCCCTCCACTCCTGCTTGAAGTGTGTTTGGGTAAGGGTGTAATCATGATTACATGAGTACACAGACTGAGACTGAGCGGGTGCGCGGCTGGGTCACCGGCCGGCTGCCCAAGGAGTGGTTCGAGGGCGAGCCGGAGCTGACCATCGACCGGGACGAGATCCTGATCGTCGGCCGCCTGGCCGCACCGGAGCAGAGTGGCGACGCGAGCGCCGCCGAACGGTCCGCCGCCGAAGAGGGCCGGATCAAGCAGTACCGCGAGGACACCCGGGAGCGCCGGATCGAGATCGCCCGCGAGCTCGAGCACGCCACCCGGCGCAAGGTCGCCTGGGGAGTCGAGTGCGGTGAGACCCGCAAGGTCTTCACCTCGCTGTCCGCGCCGGTGATGACGCGGCTGCGGCAGCCCGAGCGTCAGGTGCTCGACACGCTGGTCGACGCCGGCGTGGCCCGCTCCCGCAGCGACGCCCTCGGCTGGTGCGTGAAGCTCGTGTCGCAGCACGCGGACACCTGGCTCGCCGACCTTCGCGAAGCCCTCACCAAGGTCGAGGACGTCCGCAGCGCCGGCCCGGACAAGACCGAGCCGGAGAAAGCCGAGTAGTCATGGCAAACGGGCGGCAACCCGCTCTCGGATTGCCGCCCGCCCTGAAGGGTTTCTACTACCAGTTGCCGTTCGGCGGGGTCCCGTTGGAGTAGCCGCCGTTCTGCGGCGCACCGTGCGCCGCCGGGTACTGCGGGTCAGCCGGCGCCTGGTACTGCTGCTGTCCCTGGGGCTGTCCCTGGTACGACGTCGTGCCGTTGTCCGTGGGCATCGGCTTCTTGATGTTGTCGCGGTCGAACAGGCTGGTCAGCGCCCGGCCGGCCATCTCGCGGCCACCGAGACCGAAAGCAAGACCGAGGGCGAGCGCAGCACCGGCGAGCACGATCAGCAGCGTGTTCCCGGTCAACTGGACCGCGATCCCCAACTGCGTGAGCGCGGCGAAAGCGGCGTACACGAGAATCGCGTACTTACCCACCTTGGCCAGGGTTTCGTTGCCGGTGGCACCGCGGATGATCGCGGCCAGGAAGTTCGCGAACAGCGCGGCCAGGCACAGGATCACGATCGCCGCGAAGATCCGCGGGATGTAGCCGAGCATCGTGGACATGAAGTTCGAGATCTCCGGAACGCCGAGCGCGGAGGCGAACATCGTGAAGCTGATCAGGAACACGAACCAGAACACGACCTTGCCCAGTACCGCCGAAGCGGTCAGCCCCGTGCCGGACCGCTGCAGCACACCGGAGACTCCGGCCCGCTCCATCCATTGATCGAACCCGACCCGGCCGAGTAGTTTCCCGACCAGCTTGCCGAGTACTTTCGCCACGAAATACCCGATCACCAGAATGACCAGGCCGCCGAGCAGGTTCGGAACGAACCCGAGCAGCTTGCTGAACGCGTCCTCGAACGGCCCAGTGAAGTCGATCGCTAACGGACTCATCGGGATTTCCTTCCGATTGGCCCGCATCCGCCATCGCGCACCACACCGCATACGCGACCCCGGCTACGGGCGGATGCAGTGGTGTCTAGTATCACCCGTTCCCCTCGTTGCTCAGGGCAAACGGTTGTCACATGCCTGTAATCATTGGATTGCAAGGCAATGTCGTTGCCTAAACTGTGCGGATGACCGCCGACCTCACCATCCGCCGCGCCACCACCGCCGATCTGCCCGCCATCATCACCATGCTCGCCGACGACCAGCTCGGCACCAATCGCGAGTCCGTCGACGACATGACGCCGTACGAGCAGGCTTTCGCCGCCATCGACGCCGACCCGAACCAGCTCCTGGTCGTTGCCGAACGCAAGGACGAACTGGTCGGCACCCTCCAGCTCACGATCATCCCCGGCCTGTCCCGCCGCGGCTCCTGCCGAGGCCTCATCGAGGCCGTCCGCGTCGCCGCCCCCGCCCGCGGCTCAGGCCTCGGTACGACGCTCATCCGCTGGGCGATCGAAGAATCCCGCCACCGCGGCGCCACCCTCGTCCAGCTCACCTCGGACAAGACCCGCACCGAAGCCCACCGCTTCTACACCAACCTGGGCTTCGAAAACTCCCACGAAGGCTTCAAACTCAAGCTCACTTGATCTGCGCGGCCAAAGCCCCCGCGAGCAGAAGCCCCACCTTTGCCCTCATCATTCGACCTCGTTCGGTGGGGCTGTGAAGGTGTTGCAGGCGCTGGGGGTGGCTTGGTAGAGGCCGGCGAGGGTCCAGTGGGCCTGGCTGGGGCCGGAACCGTGGTCGCGGATGACGGGGGTGTAGAGCTCATCGCCTTGATGTTTGGCGACGTACTGCAACTCCAGGTACTTCGGGCCGAACAGGTTGAAGGACGCGCGGTTCGCGCCGAGGAAGGCGCCGCCGAGGCAGTTGGCCTGGAGTTCGAGCCGGCGTTCGTCCTCGAGCTGAACGGTCTTCGTCGGCTTCTTCCGGTGACCGAGCTCGTAGGAGTCGAGGATGCCCGCGAGGTTCTGCAGGTGGTGGCCGTACTCGTGGGCGACCGTGTCCCGGAAGTATGCCTCGTCGCGGATCGGGAAGGTCCCGATGTGCTCCGGCCAGTTGATACAGATCTTGTCGTCGATGTAGAACGCTCCGGCGCGCTTCGGCGGATCTTCGCACGCCCGCGGCGTCGCGGCCGGCTTGCGTGAGTCGTAGACCTCGACCAGCGCGACCGGCCGGAACTTGAGCTTCGCCGCGATGACCACCGGCTTCCAGGCCCGGTCCAGGCACTTGACCATCACCCGCGCGTACGACAGCAGCTCGGCCTTGGTGAGCGGCGACCTGCCCGGCAACGCACACGGAACCGCCGGGACCTGGCCCTGCGAGTAAAGCCTGTTCGCCACGACCACCTTCGGCCGAGTCGGCTCAACAGTGAATGTAGGCATCGGACTCGGCGCACTCGGCGAAACCGTCGGCCTCGGCACAGGTGTTGGCGTCGGGCTTGACGTCACCACCGGCAGGACAACCGCCGTACCGTCAGTCTGCGTCGCCGCAACCCCAGCCACCACAGCAACCGCAACAGCCAGTACGGCGAAGCCGGCCGCCTTGAGCACTAACCGACTCGCTTGGGCGATGCCGTGAAGGTGTTGCAGGAAGCGGGGCTGGTGGACTTGAACGCAGGGCCTCCCCAGAACCACTGGCTCGCGCGGGAACCGTGGTCGCGCTCCTTCTTCGGGTTGTACTCGTCACCGCTGTGCTTGGTCTGGAACTCCCAGATCTTCAGCCGGGTGCCGGAGTAGCCGAAGGAGGCCTTGTTCGCACCGAGGAAGGCGGCCCCGAAGCAGCTGGCCTGCAATTCGGTACGGCGGCTCCACTCGAGCTTCTTGGCGGCGTTCTTCTCGCCGGCCTCCTGCGACCAGGAGGCGGTGAGCATCTCCGTCATCTCCTGAACGTGGTGCCCGTACTCGTGCGCCATCGTGCTCATCATCCACATCCGGGCGTCGAGCGGCGACTGCTTGTAGCGCTTGAGATCGTCCTGCCAGTCGATGGAGATGGTCTCGTCGGTGGGGCAGTAGTACGTCGTGTCCGTGTCGCCGGTGCAGGACGTCTGCGGGAGCTTCGGGCTCTTCAGGACGACCTTCGGCGAGCGGAACGTGTACTTCGCCTTCTTGATCACCGGCGCCCAGACGTCGTCGAGGCACGGCACCATCGCCTGGTAGTACTCGAGGATCGCCGACTGCGAGTTCGGCTTGATCGAGGGTTCCTTGCAGTTGGCCGAGGCCAGCTTGCCGGTCTTGTAGATCTCGTTCTTCTGCAACCGGACGAGGTTCGGGACGTACGGCTCGGTGACGGTGACAGTCGGGTCCGGCGGGGTGGGAATCGGGGCGGTGGACTTGTGTACCGAGGGGCGGGACAGGGGGCTGTCGACCGAGCTGTCGTAGCTGCTGATCGCCTTGAAGCAGGCGACTCCGACCGACGCGGTGACGACGAGCGTGAGCGCGGACAGACCGGCGATGACCGCCTTCGAGTACTGGCGAGGCGGCGGGGGCGGCGGGCCGATCTGCGTGTACTGCGCGCCGGCCCGCGAGTACGGCCGGTTCCAGCCGACGCGACGGGCACCACCGGTACGACGGGTGCCGGTGAGCGGGGTCGTCGGCGCACCGGGGAGTGGGGCTGCCGGTGGTCCGCTGTAGACCGAGACGGCCTCCGGGTCCACCGGGAGCGGGCGCGCCTTGCGACGCAGCGCCGATTCACCGGGGTCGGTCAGCGCACGAGCCTTGCCGAGGGCGATCGGCTGCGCCCGATTCACGGTGGGGAGTGGCGTGCTCTCACCCTCAGCCAGGAAGTGACCGGCCCCCGGCACAGCGGCGTCGGGCTTCTCGTCAGGCATCGCTCGTCCCCATCGTTCGTGTCATGACTCAACCGACCTTGGCGGCTGGCGCTCCAAAAGTGTTGCAGGTGCCCGGATCGGTCTTCGCAAAGCCCTGGCCCATCCACAACGCGTGGCTCTTGATCGACCCGTGATCGCGCGGCTGCTTCTTGTCGTTCTCGTCGCCGCTGTGGTTGATCAGGTAGGTCCAGTGCTGCGCCAGCTGCCCCTGGAGCGGGTAGCTCGCCTTGGCCGCGCCGACGAACGCCGCGGCGAAACAGTTGCCCTGCAGCGCCTGCCGCCGGTCCTGCTCCAGCTCGACTGCCTTGTTCTTGGCCCGGTCCCGCACGTTGTCCGAGGCGTCCAGGATCCCGGTCAGGTTCTGCACATGAACGCCGTACACGAACGCGATCGACTGCAGCATGTCGATCGCCGTACCGGACTTGTCCTTCGGATAGTCGTCCACGAAGCCCTGCCACGGCATGGTGACGCTGCCACCCTGCTCGTCCGCGCAGTACGACGCGACCTCCTTCTGGACACCGCACGCCGTCTCGTCGCCGTCGTCGAAGATGATCAGCCGCGGCGTGCCGAAGTCGAACCCCGCCTTCGTGACGATCGGCTTCCACGCGTTGTCGAGGCACTTGATCATCGCCTCGAAGTACGAGGCGACGTTCTCGCGGGAGTTCGGCCGGTACGCCGGTTCCTTGCAGCTGACCGCGGCCAGCTTCCCCGCCGTGTAGATCGGGTTCTTGCCCAGCACGTCGGCGTCCGGAGTCACCTTCCGCGGGGGCTTCTCGGTGCCCTTCACCGACGGCGTGACCAACGGATTCGCCAGCAGACCGTCACTCTTGGTGAGCAGCATCGCACCGCCGAACACGATCCCGCCGATCACCACCAGCGCCCCGGCCACGATCCCGGCGATCAGCGCCTTGGACCGCTTCTTGTTCGGGTCGAACGGGATCGGCTCCGGGTGGTAAACAGCCCGGTACGCCGCGGAGGCGTCCTGATTCCCCAGCCGCGAGCCCGACAAGCTAGGACCGTCCAGCCGCGACCCGCGCAACTGCGGCGCCGCAGCGTCGTCCGGCGCCTTGCTCAACCGCGGCGTCGGCGCCTGCAACGGCGCAGCCCCACGCTCGGCAGGCTTGTCCGCGCCGCCGCTGTCCCCCGCCCCGCCCGGCAGGAAATGCCCCACCTTGGGTCCTTCAGGACCGGGCCCTGGCTGATCAGCCATGTCTCTCTTCTCTCCCCATACCGCGTTCCCCGATCCGCCCCCAGACCGGCGGCTGATCCTAAACCTCAACCGGCTCAACAACCCACTCAATTGCACCTTTTGACATTCCCTAAAACTTACCGACAGTTAAGTTGCGCCGGGCCGACGCGTAGGCTGTAGGCATGAGCGAGCGGAGCGAGTTCATCAAAAAGCACAGTGCGATTTGTGCCCCATTCGCGCCCGGAGCGAAGCGAGGACGTGAATGAGCTGGGCTGTGTATGCGGTGCGAGGACCAGGAGGCGTGCGGCGTCTCGAGGACATGCCGGACGGCTACGAACCGCCCTCGGTGGGGATGGCGACCGATGTGATCGACGTGGTCCGCGAGGTGGTGCCGGAGGTGGACGCGAGCAAGCCGTCCTGGCTGACGCTGCGCAGCGCCGAGTACGACGTCGAGATGACGATCGGCAAGGGCGTCCAGGTCCGCGACATCACGTTCTACCTGAACGACGGTCCGCGCTCGATCCCGATCGTGATGGAGATCAGCCGCCGGCTCGGCGTCACGCCGTACGACACGGAGTCCGGCGACTTCCTCACCGAGGAGTCCCGCCCGCCGGTCCCGCCGCCGCTCACCGACGACGAGATCCGCGCCAACAAACCCAAGTGGTGGAAGTTCGGCCGCAAATAACCTCCGCAACGTCCGAAAACACGCCGACCCTGTACGACGTTCCTTCGGACGCTACGAACCGTCACACCCCAACGTCCGAAGGACACGCTTGCCCTGTACTGCGTTCCTTCGGACGCTAGCGGTCGGGCGGGGCGGGTCAGTCGGGCGGTCGCTGGCGATCACGCCGGGCGGGTGGCGGTGAGGGTGGCGATCTTGTTGATGCGGTGTTCGGGGTTGCCGAGGGCGTCGCGCCAGTAGTTGCCTGCGGCATTGTCTTCGGGAGTGGCGCAGGTGGAGATGGTCAGCATCGCCTGCGTCGGTTGCACTCCGGGACGACCCGGTACGGCGGCGTTCTGCTGAGCCTTCTCAGCCGGCTTGCGGAATGAGATCGTCATCGTCTGCGACACCACGTAGTCGTAGACGGTCCCGCCGGTGGCGATCAGGATGTGTGCGCCGTTCGCCAGCCCAGGCACGCGTTCCAGCGGCCGCCCGTGCGAGACACGATGCCCGGTGATGATGAAGTTGCCGATCTCGCCCGCGCCGACACCGCCACCCGGCCCGCGGGGGCTCGCCGCGACACCCCGGTTCTGGATCGTCGTACCGGGCCGGTCGTCGGCTGTCCCTTGGTACGAAACCACCCGCAGCCCGCGCACCCCGATCGACGGGATGCTCATCGTCACCACGCTGCTCGTCGGGCGCGCACTCGGCGAAGGAGTTGGAGTTCGGGTCGACGCACTGGGCTCAGGAGGGGTGCGGGTCGCTGTCGTCGGCGCCGGTACGTCGGCGCGCGGGTCGACCGGCGGCACATCGGTGCACCCGACCAACACCGCCAGCAACATCACAAACGCCCCAGCCAGCCTCACCCGAACGAAGGTAGGCCGACCGACCGAAAACCCTCCGAAAGCTCAGTCCAGCAACTCGAATACAGCAGGCCCGACCTGCAGCACCCCAGACGTCAACGGCGTGGTCCGCACCCCGCCATGCCCCCGCAACGCCTTCATCGCCCCCGCCCCGATCACCACGTTCATCCACGCACACGGATTGGCCGGTCGAAACGCCTGGAACTCCACCGGCCCCGCCCCGGAGTCGAGCGAGAACCGCCGCCCAGCGACTCCACGGCCGGCAGCGAGCGTGTCGATCGGATACCCGCGAACCACGATGTTCCGCCGCAGTAGCACCGGATCCGGTACCGGGTCGAACCCATCCAGCGACGCCGCGTCCAGGATCGTGACCGCCGCATTGTGGTGGACCTTCTGACCGAAGTACCGATCCCCGACGATCCCGAGCCCGGCCCGAACCTCCACCTCGGACCGCCCGGCCGGCTCCGGATCCGGCCGCGGCCCGTCCGCCGGCCGCCCCTCGAAGGCGTGCACGGACGACACCACCAGCGCCACGATCTCCACCGGCGTACTCATCCCCAGGTCAACGGATCCAGCAGCCGGTAGAACTCGAGCCGCCGCCGATCCGGCTCGGTCAGCCCGTACGCCGTCAGGAACGGACCCGGGTCGACCGACCACTCGTCGTACAGCTGGATCGTGGTCAACGCCAGGTCGGAATACCGATCAGCGATCCCCAGCCGCCCCACGTCGATGAACCCCGTCACCCGCAACGTCAACGGATCGAAGAAGACGTTCGGCAGGCAAGCATCCCCATGACACACAACGAGTTCGGTCACCGATTCCACATAGGTGCTCTCGGCAACCACCTGGTCCAGCAGTGACTCCGGCGAGGCCGAACGCCACTCGTCGGTCAGGAACTCCGGGTTCACCGCACCCCGCCGTACGACGTCCCGCGCGGAAGCGATCACCGACGCGAGCGGACGCTCGAACGGGCAGTCCCGGAGCGCGTGGAACTCGCGCAGCGTCCGCCCCAGCGTCTCCATCGCGCCGAGCCAACCCCACGACGGCAGGTCGATCCCAGCAACCCCCGGCACCGTGCTCGTCACCAAACACGCGCCGTCGTCCGACTCCAGCCAGTCGACGACCGTCGCCCCCGGCATCCCGGTCGCCGCCAGCCAGGCGATCCGATCCCGCTCGCCCTCCAACTCGGCGACCCCGGACGGCGCGCAGCACTTGGCGAACTCCGTGCCCCGCCGATACACCGACGTGTCGGACTCACCGCCGTCGACCATGTCCCACCCGTCCCCCGGTGGGATCATGACGACTCCCGCACGATCAGCTGCCAAGGGAAGTCGAACACCTCCCCCGGCGCCCCCTCCCGATCGGTCAACCGGCCGACCATGATCCGCGCCAGCGCCTCGTTGAACCCGACCGGCCCGACCGTCGACAACGACGGATCCAGATGCTCGCCCTCAGGCGTGTTCCCGACCCCGACCACGGCCAGATCCCGCGGTACGTCGATCCGCAACCGATGGGCAGCCCGTACGACGGCGATCGCGGCGAAGTCCGTCGTACAGTAAACGGCGGTCGGCCGATCCGGCTTGCTGAGCAGCGTCATCGCGGCCCGATAGGCGCCTTCGGGGTGCTGCTCGAACACCACGACGTCGTCGTCCAGCAGCGGCTTGCCGGCTGCCTTCAGCGTGTTCACATAAGCGTCGAACCGGGCGAACCCGGAGGTCCGCGAAGTCAGCGCTCCCACCCGGTCATGCCCCGCCAGCAGATGCTCGACCGCCAGATGACACCGCGGTTCGGCCCCGGACCGGATCACGTCGAACCCACGCGGCTCCAGCGTCTCGCTGAAGGCCACGATCTGAACCCCTTGCGCTGCGAACGCCTCGAGCTCGGCAATCTCCGCCGGATCCCGGCTCACCCCGTCGATGAAGATGACGTCCGGCGTGCGGTTGGACAGCACCGCACGCCAGTCGCCGTCGGCAACGATCAGCGCGGTCTTGTTGAGCGGCCGGACCGCCGCGCTGACGGCGTCCGCCACCGCCTGTGACCACGGGTCGGCGAGCACGTTCAGCGACAACAGCACCAGGTCGGACTTCCCGGTCCGGATCGCCCGGGCCGCGTCGTTCCGCCGGTATCCGAGCCGGCTCGCCACCTCCCGCACCCGGTCCGCGGTGGAGTCCTTGATGGTGTGGCTGCGATGCCGCCCGGACAGCACGTAGGACACGGTCGCGACCGAGACCCCTGCCTCCTTCGCAACCATGCGCAACGTTGGCCGGTCCGACATGGGAGTGATTCTCGCAGACTTGTGTACGGAGCAACGGGTAGTAGTCCCTGCCAGTCGGCGCCCGGGAGCTCCCGCACGCCGCAGGATGCGCCGTCCCGACGACCACTACCCGTTCTTCGGTACGCCGCTCCTAGCCTTTGACGGCACCTGTGATGACGCCCTTGGTGAAGTGGCGCTGCAGGAAGGGGTAGACCATCGCGATCGGGACCAGGGCAACCACGACGACCGCCATCTGCAGGGACTGCGGCTGCGGCAGCGGCTCAACCCCGAGCTGATCCGCCGACAACGACTTCCCCTGCAACACGTACGTGCGCAGGATCACCTGGACCGGCCACTTGGACGTGTCGTTCAGGTAGAGCAGCGCGTTGAAGAACGCATTCCAGAACCCGACGGCGTAGAACAGCCCGACCACCGCGATCACCGCCTTCGACAGCGGCATCACGATCTTCCGCAGGATCATGAAGTCACTCGCTCCGTCGATCCGCGCGCTCTCCAGCAGCTCACCCGGCACGTTCATGAAGAAGGTGCGCAGGACAACGAAGTTGAAGGCTCCCAGCGCCCCCGGCAGGATCAGCGACCACAGGCTGTCCAGCAGCCCGAGCTGCTTCACCATCAGGAACATCGGGATGATCCCCGGCGCGAACAACAACGTGAACAGCACCATCAGCAACACCGGCCGCCCGAACAGCACCGGCCGCGACGTCGCATAGGCCAAAGCGATCGTGACCGCGAGAGCGATCGCCGTACCGACGAGGGTGACGAAGACGCTGACCAGGATCGCCCGGCCCATCAACCCACCACTGAACAACGTCTGATAAGCCTTGACCGTCGGATGCGACGGCCACAACACATACCCACCGGCCTTGATGATGTCTTCGTCGCTCGCGAGCGACGTCGAGATCACCACCAGGATCGGTACGACGATCGCCAGCGCGAACCCACCGAGGATGACGGCCTTGATCGCCTGGTAGCCGGGCGATGGATTCTCTTTCCAGATGGGCCTCATGAACCGCCCCTTCGTTGGAAGATCCCCGGCTCACCGAGCCGATGGGCGAGCGAGTTCGCGCCCCACAGCAGCAGCGCGCCGACCACACCCTTGGCCAATCCGGCCGCGGCTCCGCTACTCCAGTCGCCGCCGACCACACCCGCGTAGTACGTGAAGGTGTCCAGCACTTCGGCCGCACCCGGCCCCACCGAATCGCGCTGCAGGATGAACTGCTCGAACCCGACGCTGAGGATGTCGCCGATCCGCAGGATCAGCAGCAGCACGATGACGGTTCGCAGCGACGGCAGGGTGATGTGCCAGAGCCGCCGCCACCGGCCGGCGCCGTCCGCGGCCGCTGCCTCGTAGAGCGAGACGTCGACCGTGGTCAGCGCGGCCAGGAAGATGATCATCGCCCAGCCCGCGTCCTTCCAGACCAGCTGCGCGACCACCAGCAATGGGAAGGTGTCCGGGTTCGTCATGAACGGGATCGGATCCAGCCCCGCCTGCCGGAGCAGGTTGTTCACGAACCCGGCCCCACCCAACGATTGCTGGAACAACGTCACCACGAGCACCCACGACAGGAAGTGCGGCAGATAGGCGATCGTCTGGAACCACCGCCGTACCCGGTTGCTGACCAGCGAATCCACGACCAACGCGAGCCCGATCGGGACCGGGAAGAACAGCAGCAGCTGCACCCCGGCCAGGATCAGCGTGTTCCGCAGCGCATCCCAGAAGTCCGGGTTGTCGTACAGGTTGACGAAGTTCTGGACGCCGTTCCAGGTGCTGTGCATGATGCCCAGGTACGGCTGGAAATCCTGGAACGCGACCACGTTGCCGAGCACCGGCAGGTAGAAGAACACCAGCAGGAACACGACGCCCGGGATCATCAGCAGCACCATCTGCCAGTCGCGGCGCCACCGCTCGGCGAACCTCACGACCCGGTGACCGGCACGCCGGCCGGCAGTACGGCGGCGAACTCGCCGCGCATCTTGTCACCGCCACCGGACTTCCAGCGCTTCAACGCTTCGTCGTACGCGTCGATCTTCTGCCGGCCGGTGACGATGTCCACGATCGTGTCCCGGAAGGCGGCCGTGAGCTTCGGCCCGACCTTGCTGCTGGTGTCGGAGTACGTGCCCGCGGTCGGGTTCCGCATCGCGAACTGCAGCAGCTTCTGCTCGGTCGCGTAGATCTTGCGGGTGTCGTCCGGGAAGGCGGGGTTGAAGATCACGCTCTCCGGCGCGGTCATGATCTGCAGCGCGCTGACCAGGCCGGGGCCCTGCTGGGTGCCGGCCTTGGTCAGCACCGGGTTCTTCTGCGCGTCCAGCTGGTACTGCTGACCCTCGACGCCGAAGTTCTTCTGTAGGTACTCCTTGGTCCCGAACGGCGCCGACAGGTAGTCCATCAACGCGAGCAGCTCGCGGATCCGGCCCTCGTCGGTCTTCTTGAACGGCGTGAATCCGACCGTGCCGTAGCCCATGTCGTAGACCGGTTTCGCCTTACCGTCATGGCCGAACGGGATCAGCGTGTCGACGAACAGCGACGGGTCGAGCGCCCGGAAGTCCGCCGTCGCCCGCGGTCCGACCGTGACCTGTGCGGCGATCTGACCGTTCACGGTCTTCGGGGTCGCGTCGGCCAGGTTGAGGTCCGGGTAGAACACCTTCGCGGCCCACAACTTCGCGGCGTACTCGACGGCCGCCCGGTAGTTGTCGGTCTCGTACAGGTGTGTCAGCGAGCGATCCGAGTTCACGCGCCAGCCGTTCGGCGCACCGAACCACTCGCCGAACATGTGCAGCATGTTGATGATCGACGGCTCGAGCGCGTAGTTCGTGCCGTTGCTCAACTCCTTGCACTTGGCAAAGAACTCGTCCGCACCGGTGCTCTGCAAACCGCCCACTTTGGCCCACGTGCGCGGGTTGCCCATCATCACCTGGCCGAACGGCGTCGACGGGATCGGAGCTCCCCAGATCTTCCCGTTCACCACCGCGGTCCGCCAGGAGGCCGGCTTCAGCGCGGCCAGGTTCGGGTACTCCAGGACCCCATCTCCCGACAGGTACGTCGTCAGGTCCTGGAACTTCGCCTCCAGCATCGGACCGATGTTCGGGATGCCCTGGTTCGGCGGCAGCCACATCAGGTCCGGCAGCGAGTCGCTGGCCAGCAGGGTGGCGAACTTCTCCGGGTAGCCCGGGTCGGTACCGATCGTCAGCTTCAGCTCAGCACCGAGCGCCTGGTTGAGCGCCTGCCACATCGGGTTGCTACCCATCGGCGGCGGAGGCGTCGCGAACGTCTCGGTCAGCGCGGTCACCGCGTTCTTCAGCGGCGGCGCCTTGACGCTCGCGGCCGCGTTGCCCGGGAACCGCAGGAATCCAGGCTCCAGCCCGGACTCGGCGCCCGGAAGATCCGGCTGCAGCCCCGCAAAGGGCTTGTACGTCGGGAGTTTCAGCTCACCGGACGCCTTCGCACCACCACCCGCCGTACCGCCGTCACCACACCCAGCGAGGGCGGACCCGGCGACGACCGCCGCACCGGAGACCTGCAGGAATCGTCGCCGACTGATCATTGCTGCTCCAAGCCACAGTAGAGTGCTCACTTACGAGCACTTAAACGTTAACCCGGACCGTAAACGACGTCACCGGTTGATGGCAAGGGCAAACACAAACCGGCGGCCGCAGGGTGCCTACCCCGCGACCGCCGGTGAGGTGGTGCTCAGATCAGCAGCTCACCAGCAGCCCGAGAAGCGCGCTGCAGGTCTTGCTGGCCTTGTCGTTGCCCGCGGCCGGATCGGTCGGCGAGCTGGCGGTCCGCTGCGCGGTCGCGACGAACGATCCCGTCGTCAGCAGGCCGGTGGCCGCGGTGAACGTCCGGGTCGTGCTCTCGCCGCTGGCCAGCGACGCGACGCCGCAGTTCAGGTTGCGGGTGGTACCGACCCGGGTGCAGCCGCTCGCCCCGACGTAGGTCAGAGCGGACGGGTACGCCGCGGCTACGTTGATCCCAGTCGCCTCCGCCGGCCCGTTGTTCTTCACCGTCACGGTGTAGGTGATCCGGTTCCCCGACGCCTTGCCGGCCAGCCCGACCGCGACATCGGCCGCCGTCGGCGTCTGGGCGAAGGTCAGCGTCGGACCCTCGAAGAGTTCGAACGAGTACTCGTCACCGAGCAGCTGGTGCTGCAGCGTCACGGAATCCGGTGCGGTGTCCAGCACCTTGAAGGTGTAGACGATGACCCGGGTCTCGCCGCTCGGCAGGTCGCCGAGCGAGGCCCGGAACTCGATGTCGAGCGGGTAGCAGATCGTCGCTCCCGTGCAGGACTGCAGCTCGAACATGGTCGGCAGCGAGACGCCGGTCTTGCCGAAGATCGCGGCCTTGGCGCCCACGATCGTGAACGATGCGGAGTTGTGCACCGTCTGGGTGATGGTGAACTCCTGGCCGACGCTCAGCGAGGTATCACTGACCTCGATCGCGCTACTCGGCGGATCGGCGGCCAGCGCCGTCCCCGGAGCGATCAGAAGGGCACTGGCGACGACTGTCACCAGCGCAGCACAAAGCGACTTCACGGCGTGCATGTGTGGCCCCCCACGATTGACTGAAGACTTCCCCCACGAACGCCGGATCGGCGGTCGTGCAGACGAGTATGGTGCTCCCCGTCACAACACACAACCACTCGAAACAGCCGTTTGTTACGGTCCCCGTCCGCGCTGCGGAGGTCACCCGGTGACCTCGGTCCTCAGCGGTCGGCGCCGCTCAACGGTCGGCGGCCCTCAGCGGTCGGTGCCGCTCAGCGATTGGTGACGCTCAGCGGTTGGTGACCTCGAAGGCGACGATCGCGGCCGCGACGGCGACGTTCAGCGACTCGACGCCGGCGTGCAGCGGGATCTGGAGGTCGGAGTCGGTCGCGACCGTGAAGCCGTTGGTCTCGCCGCCGAGCACGTAGACCGCGCGGGGCGCGAGCTCGGTCTTGAACAGCGAGTCCCGCGACCGCGCCGACAGCCCGTAGACGTGATAGCCCGCGGTCCGGAGCGTGTCGACCGCGGTCTTCGCAGTGGACGTGTTCACGATCGGGGCCTGGAACGCGATCCCGGCCGAGGCCTTGATCACGAGCGGCCCGACGTGCGGCGTACCGGCTCGGGGCAGGATCACGCCGTCGAAGCCGGCACCGGTCGCCGTACGGAGAATCATGCCGACGTTGCCCGGGTTGGTGACGCCGTCGAGCAGGAAGACGTTCGTCGGCCGCTTGCCACGCTCCCGGACGAACTCGTCGAGCGGCGTCATCCGCGGTGCGTTCACATCCGCGACCACGCCCTGGTCGTGCTTGCCGTTCCCCGCGAGCCACTTCACGCGGCTCGCGGTGGCCCGCTCGACCGGCGTACCGGTCCGGTCCGCCGCGCGCAGGATCTCGTGCATCGATCCACCGGTGGCGTTGTCCGCCACCACGACCTTCGCCACCGACAGGGTCGGGTCATCCAGTGCCTCGAGCACCGGCTTCCGCCCGTAGATCGTGATCCACTTGTCGCGCGGCGACTTCTTCGACTCCACCCGCCTAACTTACTTGAGCGGGTTCGTGGCCTTGCCATCCAGCCAGAGAGTGTTCGACGGATCGCTGTGCGTGCCGGTGCTGCCGACGTGCTTGTCGGAGATGGTCGGACCGTTCTTGATCACGTGCACCAGCGCCATCGCGTGCCCGCGGCCGAGGTCGTAGTCCGCCTTCAGCCAGTCACAGATGACACCGGCCTTCACATCCTTGGCGTCGTACCCCCGGGCCTGCGCCTGCTGCACGAGCACCCGCGGGGTGAAGCCGGTCTTCTCTTCGATCTTGTCCAAGTACGCCTGGAACGACATGTCGGTCTTCTTTCTCGAGGTTGGCCTTTCACCCCTGCGTCGACCGGGCCTGCTCGATTTCGACACACCTCAGAACGGCTTCCACAGATCGGTCGACATCCGCCTCGCTGGTCGTCCAGTTCGACACCGAGATCCGCATCGCCGCGCGCCCCTGCCACGTCGTACCGGACATCCACGCGGTGCCCTCCTGCTGCACAGCTTTGACCACTCTCCTGGTCAGCTCGTCGTCGTTGCCGAACCGCACGAGCACCTGGTTGAGGTTGACCTCGTTCAGCACGTACGGCGCCAACTGGTCGGCGAACCGCTGTGCCATCGCATTGGACCGTTCAACCAGCTCCGCGATGCCTTGACGACCGAGCGCGCGGATCGCGGCGTACACGGCAAACCCGCGCGCCCGCCGCGAGAACTCCGGGTTGTAGTCGAGCGCGTCCCGCTGCTCGTCGTCATGGATCAGGTACGACGCTCTGACCGACATCGCAGCGCGGTGAGCCTCGGGGTGGGCGCACAGGACGAGGCCGGAGTCGTACGGCACGTTCAGCCACTTGTGCGCGTCAGTCGCCCAGGAGTCCGCCTTCTCGAGCCCGCGCATCGGCGTACTGACTGCACTCCACAAGCCGAACGCGCCATCCACGTGCACCCAGGCGTCTTGTTTGAGCTCACAGATCTCGTCGAGCGGATCGATCGCGCCCGTGTTCACGTTGCCCGCCTGCGCGCAGATGATGGTCGGTCCTCCGCCGAGCTCGCGGGCCAGCGCATCCGGCCGCATCCGCCCCTGCCCGTCCACCGCGATCGGAACGATGCACCGCGTCCCCAGCCCGAGGAACCGCAGCGCCCGATCCACCGTGTCGTGCCGCTCGGCTCCCACAAGCACTTGGATTGGCGGCGCGCCGATGAGCCCGTCCGCCTCGACATCCCACCCAGCCTTGGCCAGTACGGCGTGCCGCGCGGCCGCCAGCCCGGTGAAGTTCGCCATCTGTGCGCCCGTGACGAACCCGACCGATGTCTGCCTGGGCAGGCCGAACAGCTCTACCAGCCACTCAGCCGTGATCTCCTCGACCACTGCCGCGGCCGGTGAAGCGGCGTACAGGCCTGCGTTCTGATCCCACGCCGTCGCCAGCCAATCCGCCGCCAGCGCCGCCGGCGTCGCGCCGCCGAACACGAACCCGAAGAACCTGCCGCTCCCACTGGGCAGCAGCCCGTCCTCCACGTTGTCCGCCAGGCTGCTGATCACCTGCCTTGCGTCGCTCGGGCCCTCCGGTAGCTTCCCGCCCAGCTTCGCCCGGAGGTCGGACGCCGTGTCACGCGGTCCAACCCGCCGTACCGGCAGGTCCTTCAAGTAGCTCATCGCCCGCGCGTACGCCTCGCCGAGCGGCCCCTCCCAATCCGGCTTCATTGCTCCTTTGTACGCCGATTCCGTCGTACAGTTCCCGAAACCTTGTGGGGAGGAGATCGTGGTGAGTCGCTGGTCTGCCATCGTCGGCTATTCACTGGTCGGCGCCGCGACCCAACTCGTCTGGCTCAACTTCGCCGGCGTCACCACCGTCGCCGCCACTCACTACGGCGTCTCCGAGACCGCCATCGGCTGGCTCGCGCAGGTCTTCCCACTCCTGTACGTCGTTCTGTCCATCCCCTGCGGTTTGTTGTTGGACCGCTGGTTCCGCCCAGCCCTGCTGGCCGGCGCCGTCCTCACCACGCTCGGCGCACTCGTGCGACTGGGCGCCCACTTCGCCTGGCTCCTGGCCGGCCAACTCATCGCCTCAGTAGCCCAGCCCCTGGTCCTCAACGCCGTCACCGGCATCACCGGCCGCTACCTGTCCGAGAAGGACCGCCCCACCGGCATCGCCCTCGGTACCGCCAGCATCTTCGCCGGCATGGTCCTGGCCTTCCTGCTCTCCGCCGTCTTCCCCACTGCCGGATCCCTGCACACCATGCTCGTAGTCACCGCAGCCTTCTGCGTTGTCGCGACCGTTCTCCTAGCCGTCGCCCTCCGCCATCCCGGCCACCACGCGCCAGCGGTTGCCGCCGTACCGCAAGCGATCTTCGCCGCCCTCCGCACCTCCTGGGCCGACCCCCTCATCCGCCGCCTCTGCCTCCTGGCCGTCTTCCCCTTCGGCGTCTTCGTTGCCCTCAGCACCTTCGCCCAACCCCTACTGGAACCCGCCGGCGTCACCAGCACCACAGCCAGCGTCATCCTCCTGCTGAACGTCATAGCCGGCGTCATCGGCAGCGCCCTCATCCCCATCTGGGCCGCCCGCCACCACGCCGAATCCCCCTACCTCCTGGTGAGCCTCGCTACCACCGCCCTCTGCTGCGTTCTCCTTGCCTTCGCCCCCAGCACGTGGCTCGCCCTCATCACCATCACCCTCATCGGCCTACTCCTCCTCCCCGCCCTCCCGATCGTCCTAGAACTCGTAGAACGCCGTTCCGGCGACGCCGAAGGCACCGCCGCCGGCCTCATCTGGCTCTCCGGCAACCTAGGTGGCCTCCTAGCCGCCACCGCCGTAGGCCTCCTCGTCAACCACCCCCGCCCCGCCTTCTTGTTACTCGCAGTCCTCCCCCTCATCGCCCTCCCCGGCGCCCACACCCTCCGCCACCGCCTAGCCACCCCCACCCGCTAACATGGACCCCGCAACAGCCCGCCGACGTGGCGCAACTGGCAGCGCACCGCTCTTGTAAAGCGGTGGTTAGGGGTTCGAGTCCCCTCGTCGGCTCCAAGAAATGACGTTGTACGACGTAAGGGAAAGACCTACCCCAGCGTGCTACGCAGCCGCTCCTTCGTCGCGCCAGTTACGCGCGCTCCCGCCCACCCTGAGCTCCGCACCTGGCTACCGCCCGGCCCTCTGCGGGCTACCGCCCGCGACCGACTACCCGTGGTCGGCGTGCGTCCGTCGAACACCGCCGTCACGACGACCGTGTCTCACCGGCGGCACACGACGTCGGGCACCTCACCCTGGGCAAGCCCGGCCACCCAACCACCGAGCAGCCCGGACTGACCACGCTGCCTGCAGCAACCAACCGCAGCCGACAAGGAACAGCGCCAGCGCCCACGCGACCACGCTCTTCGATCGGATCGGGTGGTTCACCTTTCTTTCTCTCCTGGGGACTTTCAGTACGGCGCAGGCAAGCGAACCTGAGCGCGGCCAGCGGCCACGGCAGGATCCAGACCGCGCTGAGGATGTGCAGCCAGAATCTGAACTGCGCGCGGTAGTACCGGACGAGCCAGTTGTGGCGGGGTACAGCGATGTGGTTGTGGGTCATAACGGCTATCAACGGTTGAACCCGGAACTCTCTTGGTCCGGCCGCTCGAAGCAGTTCCAGGCCGCCTGATCGGCCAACTGAAGGCCCGCCTGCTCCGTCGTGGCACCAACCTGCACAGCCGAAGGATTTAGCTGTTTGCATCCCTCCAGGCCGGATTCAAGGCGCCCACGGGGAAACGGCTAGGGCTTCCCCCAAAGAGCTCGGTCAAGCGACTTTCAACGTGCACGTCGTCCCAAACAGCAGCATCTTCGAGGCCGACGCATTCGTCATAGGTGGCCGGCCGTTCGGACCAGTCCCCTGGGACGTCAAGATCCTCGCTATAGATGGACATTCTGCCGCTAATGACATCTCGCTTCCACTGACTGATCTTGGTCACCATCGGAAGGTCGCTACTCGGAACCTTTCCGATCCGTGGCCATCGATCCGAACTCAATGTTGGCCGAGAGATCGCGAGCACGAAGAGCAGTTCACGCGCGCGCAGAGCCCCACTCACGTCATCGGCAACGGACGCGGCGTCTGAGATCGGCTCCGCGTAAAACTCAACCTTGCCTCTTTTGATAACCCTTGCCAACGCCCACCCCTGCTCAACTGGAACAGCACGGACATCACCAACTGCGGGTCGCACCTTGTCATCAGCCAATCTACTAAGGACTAGCCACCAAATTATTCTCGGGTGGCATCCATGTACGTATCGATATTCTTGTTCTTCCGAGCGATTCCCCTGATTGCATTACCGGAGGTTCCACCCTCACTCTGGGCGCCGCAGTTCGCGTCGATTGCGCACGCGCGCGCGTTGCACGTATGTACGCATTCCGGTCACGCGGTCGATTTCTCCAACGCACTGGGTGCCAGGACGTCGTTCATCGGCGGTCTGCGGCATCGATCCATTCACGAAGCGCGGGGACAACCTGGGCGTCGAGGGAAGTCGAGCGAACCGAACTCCTCAATTTGGTCGACGCCGTGTGCCGCGCCCACGAGATAACGTCGAGACTGCCGGGAGGCGTGGCCTCCGGGCAGCGGCCGCCTGGAACTCCTCCAGAAGATCCGACGTGCTCGCTACCGAGGCACATCGCCCACACATGCCTCACCCCGCCACGCTCCACCGACGCGACCGGGGCCCGCGCGACCTGCCCGATGATGGGCAGCGACGCCATGCCCGGCTGGCTCAACTGTCAAGCGACTCGCAATCGACGAGCCGGGCAATGAAGGCGCCAAAGGAATCGGCGACCTTCCGTGGGATCCGATCTTCGTCGATGTAGGTTACGGAAGGCTCCTCATCGGGCCCGCTCGAGTAGTCAAGCATCACGGTGTCATGACCAGCAGATGGGGTATCGCAGATGACGATTCCGATGTCTGGATAGCCCCACTCCGAAATCAGGTAAGGGCTTCCGCCGCCTCGTGAAGAATTTATTCCCCAAGAGCCTCCGATCCCCAAAAGACCACTGATCTCAAAGTGATCATCTGCCCACGATGTAGGAAAATCCGTCGGGCAGCAACATCGCCGCGGACTACCCCCATTACGCTCAAACAGCAGGTCTATATAGGCCTGCGGAAGCTTGTAACCCAGGAATTCCTCAGCATCCCGGATCATCGCCAGCTCAAGGTCTGGACCAGTGTAATAAAGGGAGTCGTCAAAGAATTGACTCAATTTGCGAATCCTCCGGTATGCCCCGTATCTCGGTGAACCGTCCGCCCAGAAGCCCCGTTACGCCGACTGCAAGCAGAGACGAGCGGAGCGGAGCGGGGCAGAGATTGTGCGGCGTACTCATTGTTCGGGCAGTTCGTCGAAGCGAGTCGAGCACGTCTCGCATTTCGGCATCGACTCGTGATCCTGCGTCGGCACGAAGTACACACCACACATCGCCCGAACTGCACGGCCTTCGATAGTGCTGCCCGCCAGGTGCCTGGTATGCACGTAATGACTGGAGGTTCCCAACTGCGAGACTGCCAGCTCATTGGCCTCGACCAATGCAGCGAGCTGGACCGTCCGCTCAGTCCAGGCACCAGGCTCCGCGATAGTCGAGTAGGCGTCCTTGTAGCGATCCCAGCTCTGCACCGGTGGACTGAGCGCGATGAGCATCCTCATCGTTAGCTGCCACTCCAGATTGGTGCCGATCGAGCCATGGACCGTATCGATCTCCAGCAGAATTTCGTCTGCCTCGTAGCCCTCATCCCGCACTGCAGTCACAGTCAGATCGACCACCGCTAGCTTTCGCTCGACATGGCGAGGCTGGCGCACCTCAATCCGCCGCGTGCCTCCATCATGGACGCATCGCAGCGCTTCGAGGACCTGGCGTTGGACCTCAAGCTCCCACTCGGTCATCAGTCGCGCAGCGGTCTCCCGCCTCAGCAGTCGCTTGTCCTCGTCGGCCGGCAGCCAACGAGCGACGTCCCCAGAATCGTTCTCTCGCTTGGCATGCTGGTAGAAATCGTCATGATCCTTGTGCTCGCCCTTGGCGAGGCCCGCTGCGACCAGCCAGCACACGCCGGACTCAGGATCCTCCCACACGGCACCACGCCACTGCGCCGACTTGATCTCCAGCAGGCGCAGCCGAGTCACGGAGACGATCTGTCCGACGAAGGTGTCCTCTTCCGGATCAGCGCCGAACGAACCCGCGGCCTTGGCGATGATCGGATGGGGCAGCTCGCTGAGCGGATGCAACTCGTCGTACCGCTTGTCGCGCAGGTAGCGCTGCGGCAGAGGCGAGGTCCAGCCGCTCGTCAGATCGTCGGCAAGAGCGCGAAGGGTAGGTCGGGCGCGGCGGCTGTGCACCTGACAAATCTTGCCCAACCGATCGCCGAAACGCCCAATCAGATCAAGCCGTCAGCGATCTCGTCGATCGCACTAGAGGCTGTGCTTCGCTGATGCGCAAAACGTTCGGCGAGTTCGCGGCGGTCAGCATCGCGCTGCGACTCGAACGAGGCAAGATCGCGCAGCCGGATACGTCGATCCCGGCCAACGCGATGCGACGCGATCTCACCGCTGTCGAGCATCTTGTACAAATGTGTACGACTCATACCGAGTCGCTCCGCGGCTTGATTCGGCGTGACTGCCTCAGAACCGCCACTGACCACCAGGGCATCGTCTTCGCGAACGCATCGGCTAAGACTTAACAGCGCAGCGCGGAGCTCTGGTCCAGCCTTCGAGACAGCGAACTGCTCCAGCGCATCGAGCTGTTCAGAAGGGATCTTTGCCGTCTCGAAAGTCTTCATAGCAGTCCCCAACCAGTCACAGATGCCTCAGATGTCATAGATGACACTACAGCTGGTTTCAGAAACTCTCAAGAGTGAATAACGTCCGGGCTGCCGCGTCGGGGGACTGGCTGCCCCCTCTTCGATCATGGCGAACTGCCAGTACTACCCCAGCCCCGTTGAGTCCAACCAGGCGGAGATCAAATGCGGATTCTGGCGTGACCTGGATCCTGAGCCAGACGCAGCCGCGCATCGAGGTATATCCGATCGTCGTGCCGGACAGGCCCGATGAGTACAACCTGAAAGCTCGGATCCTCCTGGAAGGAACTCACCAGGCCGGGCTGGATGCCACCGGAGATCCGTGGAGAGTAGAGGTCTGGCTCGAGGACGGGACTCCACTCGTAGCGCGGGGCAGTTCCGCCGGCTACGGGGACGACCACATCGACATCACCGCCGACTTCGACCCAGTCCCCGCGGGCAGCCGGGTCGGCCGGGTCTCGGTTCCCAACGAGTCCGTAGGGGAATGGAGCCTCACCCTTCCGGCAGCCGAAAGCCAAGCCGGTCTAACCGACAGCTAGGACCACCCTGGCCCAGGGCCTGGCGAAGTCGACACCCGCGGTCGGGCGACGTTCGATTAGGTGCCGACGGCGCACGGCGCATCCCTTGTGTCCCTGCGACCGCAGGTCCGCTATCAATGATGCCTGGCCGCTGCCATCGTCGCCGCAGAACACGGCGTCTGGGGCCGGACGACCGAGGATGAACGCGATGCGATCCTTGAAGAGCTTGTAGCCCGCGGCCAGACCTCCGCCGGCCGTCCATGACACCGTCGTACACGGCACATCCGGCAGTGAGACTAAAACTTTGCGTTGCCTGCGCCTCTTGGCCACAGGCAACGCTTGCGGTGGTTCCGAGACCTCTGGTACCCAGCCTGCGGCCGTAGTGGGACAGAAGCAATGCCCTAGATGCCGTCAGCGAACGCGCTCCGAATGCTGTCCCCGTACTCGTCATCCGAAAGCGCGTCCAGGTTCGCTTGCCCCAGTTCAAAGTGGCGACGAGCGTTGGCATCATCGCCTAGGCGTCGATAGTCCACGGCCAAGTTCAGATGTAGGGACGGCAGGAGAGCGTTCTTGCCCCCAGGATTGTCTCTCTCGATGGCTTGTTGGTCGGTCAGTTCATCCATGAAGGCGAGCGCTCGAAGGTCCCACGCGAGTTCATCTTCCGGGCGCTCCTGCACATCAGCCAGCGAGTGAGCAAGGAAGACCTTGGCGAACGCGTCGTCTCCGCTTTCGACATCAGCGACCAGGAACTCCATGAGAATCTTTGCCTCGGGCGAGCGGCCCTGTTCGCGGAGGGCGATCCCCTCGCGGATAGTTGCGTACGCGGGCGACTCGGGCGGGGTAGGCATGCTGGTCCTCTGATCGCGGATGGGTGCAACTCGCGAGTTGTGCAGGATCAAAACAGTAGCCGCTACCTAGTCGCCAAAGGTTGAATAGCACTGCGCCCGGTGTCGCATCGGAGCGTAGCGGTGGGCCACACACTTGATCGCTGACTTGTGCGGCCCTCGTCTCTCCACTCAGATTGGTTCAGTCAATGAAGCCGTCCCACTTCACCTTGTAGCGGGCGCCTCCAGGCAGGCACATGCGTTGGCCGCAACGAGCGTGGGCAGCGGATCGAGGTGACTGCCCGGGGCATGCAATCTGAGTGGACGCTGAATCGGTGAATCAGCGCTTGAACCAGCTCCCCCAAGATCTGTCACCATCCGAGTCGACGTATCGCTCGAACACAACCCGTACCGCCGAGTGTGCATTGAGAGACTTCATGATCTCGGCGTGGCGATCTCTTGCTGTCGACCAGAGCGCCACCCCGACGCCCGATCGGTCATTGAGGGGGCCAGCGGACATGACTACGTCGCCGTAGTCCGTCACGAGTCGCTCGGCGACCGGATCGAGCTCGGCGAGCGAGTAACTGCGCGGCGAGTCGTCGGAGTGGCTGTTACTCGGCATGTCCGCTCCTGGGATCCCTAGCTCCACATGAAGCTACTGCCACTACAACTTAGCCACGTGCGGGCTTTGACCGATAGTGCTGGCGCGGGGCCCCGCCCGCAGGGGGACAGGGGCTACCTTCGACGCGTCATTGACGCTTCGGCAGGTCAGGTGGCTTCTATCTCGTCGTAGCGCGGGTTGCTGAGTCTGCGGCTGCGGTCGTCGGCGACGGGAACAGGAATCTGTGAGTGACTGCGGCCAGGAGGCAGCCGGCCAAGGGAGCCACCAGGAAGACCCAGACCTGGCTGAGCGCGGCGCCGCCGCCGGCGCTCCATCGCTCGTTGAAGGACTTCTCCAACTCGATGATGGTCCTGCTGATCTCTTCCTTGCTGACGCTCATGCCATGTCCCTTTCACAGGTGCTGTAACCGGAACGCCTTCCCCGCCGGCTGCGAGGGGCCAGCGTGAGAAAGAAGACGCTCCTGACGTTGAAACTGCGAGCCGCAGCAGGCTGTCGAGCTCGCCGGCCTGCGCGCTTCGACGCCAAGGACAGTCGCGACCATGAGACGGGACCGCCAGGGGCACCTACGGCGCGGGCTCGGATCAGCTATGGGCGGTCGATGCCGGCGAAGATTTCGAGTACGTCCTTCGCGTGGGTGGTGGCGTCGTAGGCTACGTCCCCGATGCCATGCGCGTTGGGAACGGTGGTCACGGGCTCCCACAATTTGTTGGTGTCGCCCGTTGCGAGGGCGAGCAGAGCGTCGCGAACGAAGGTGTCACGGGCAATCTGCTGGTCGCTAGCGCCAGGTCGCGTCTGGCCGACGATGCCGTACATCTCGGTTCCGTGAACGGCGTGCGCTCCCTCGACGGGGCCGATGGAGAGTAGGTGTGCGTTGCCTCCGGACGCGGCGTGCGCGAGCGCGCCACGGGTCTGAGGCAGGGTGAAGGTGAGGTCGGTGAGCAGCGCACCACGGACCTGGATAGGAGTGCGCCCGTCGACGTCGTAGGCGGCGATGATCTTGCGGGCGCGGCTGCGTGGGATGCGGTTTCGGTTGGCGAACTCCTCGAGGAAGCCGTCGATGCTGCCGGGGTCGAAGTCCTCGGTCCTGTGCAGGACCCACCAGTCGATCTCGTGGGTGGTGCTGCTGAAGAGGATATCGACGTCGCGGTGCTGACCGGACTCGAGGACTCGCAGGGGGTGGTCGGCGAGGACACCGTTCGGCTGGTTTCGGTCGTCGACGATGGCGATGAGGTCGTTGTCTACCCCGTGCGCTGCGCCGGGGTCTGACGACTGCGTTTTGGCCATCGTTTCAGCGAGGAGGTGCGCGTCGACGTTCAGGAGCTGCTCGGGGTCGTTCTGTAGGCCGAGCGCGGTGAGGACGGCGAGCGCGCGTTCCTCCGCCCCCCAGGCCGGTACCTGGCGTGCCGGCATACCGGAGAAGGCGGCCAGTCGGTGGTAGAGACCGTCGGCGGATGGTGCGGCGAGGAGGCTGAGGGTGGAGTAGGCGCCGGCGCTGTGGCCGGTGACGGTGACGTTGTCGGGGTCGCCGCCGAACCGGGCGATGTTCTCGCGGACCCATCGCAGGGCGGCGATGATGTCTTGCAGGCAGAGGTTTGTGGCTTCGGCGAGTGCGCCGCCGTAGTGGGACAGGGAGAGCGCACCGAAGGGGCCGAGCCGGTAGTTGAGGGAGACGCCGATGGCTCGCCCGGTCGCGGCGAGCCCGGACGCGTTGGAGGTGGTTTGCGTGTTCGAGCCCAGCATCCACCCGCCGCCGAAGACGTACACGACGACAGGGAGGGGCTTTGCTCCGCTCTCCGTCGGTGCCCAGATGTTGAGGTTCAGGCAGTCCTCGCTGAAGCCGTTGTCGGCCTCGAGCCAGCTGGTGTCCCCGGCTTGGAGCGGCGCGGGTCCCTTCTGGTCGTAGGGCAGGTCGGGGTCGAAGAGCACAACCTTCGGGCTGCGGAAGCGGTCCGCGGTGGCGTACGGGACGCCCAGCCAGGAGCGCACGGTGCTCCGCTCAGTGGTGTCGGTGCTGGTCATGTGACGAAGTTCCTTCCGGGGTTGGTCGTCGTCCGACGTGCTTGATTAGTCGACGAGGTTGGTGGCCGTGTTGTCAGTGGCCGCGCGGTCGGGGCGCAGGTTCGCCCAGTGCCGAAGCCGCTCGGTTCCCGAGCGCATCACCGGACATCGCGAGCGAACGTGGCAGGGTCAACCGGTCGCTTCGCACGCGGGAGATTCGCGACAACCAGCAGATAGGAGTCGGTGACCAGATCATCGATCAAGGTTTCCGGCAGGCCGCCCGAGGGGTGCAGCGTGATCCAGCGCTTCTTGTTCATGTGATAGCCGGGAGTGATGCCGTCGTGCTGCTCCTGAAGAGCTTTGCTGTCGTCCGGGTCGGTCTTCACAACCACGATCGGCTCCCCGGTGACGTCGGTGAGCAACATGAAGACCTTGTCCCGGACCTTGTAGACCTCCCAGCCGGGCCCGAACGGGTGCTCCAGATTCGCACCGGGTAGCTGCTGCACTCGCGCCCGAGCGTGCTCCTGCAGTTCAACGCCGTTCATGCGATCCCCTTCACCGTGGGCTAGATTGAGGTCAGGTACGTACGGATGTACGCACTCGGTCTGCGTACGAGTGTACGCACTACTTCAGGTATTTGGAGAGGGATATGCGACGAGGGAAACCGAATGACCCTGGGCGTCGCTCCCGGATCCTGCAAGCGACGCTCGACGTGATCAGGGCCGACGGCATCGGCGCGGCGTCCTACCGGGGCATCGCCGCGCACGCCGGGGTCCCGCTGGGATCGATGACCTACTACTTCCCCACCCTCGAGGGCCTGATCCTGAGTGCTCTCGATTCCACCCGTAGTGATCTTGAACCCCGCTACGCGGCCCCGCTGCGTGAGGCCCGCACGCCGGCAGACGTCGTCGAGGCGCTCGTCGAGGCGACGATCGGTTCGACAAGCCCCAGCCTCGTCGACATCCGTCTTTACGAGGAGATACGCCACTACGCTGCGCGGAACCCGACGGTGGCAGAGGTCCTCCAGGCGGTCGAGGACGATTCCCTGGTGATGCTCCATCGCGTGCTCCCGAACAGCACGGCGCTTGCGATCAACGCCCTGCTGTGGGGTTGGTGGAGCCACCGCCTGGCGCACCCCGATACTGCGCTCGACGAGCTGGCCGTGCGCCAGGCCTACGAAGCGCTTGTTGCCCTCCCCGCCCCCGGTCACCCATTCCACGAGAAGGAGCGGAACGATGCCTGAAACAATGCGTGCCATCCGACTTACCGGCCCCGCCGGCATCGAGGGCCTCGCGGTCAGCGACGTACCGATCCCGAAGGTTCGACCCGGGTGTGTGCGTATCCGGGTGATGGCATTCGGCGTCAACGAGTCTGAGGCCACGAGCCGCCAGGGAGAGTCCGGCCCCGACTTCTCCTTCCCCCGGATCTTGGGCATCGAAGCCGTCGGCGTCGTCGATGCCGCCGGCGACGGCGTCGCACTTCGCACCGGTCAGAAAGTCGCCACGATGATGGGAGGCCTCGGCCGAACCATCGATGGCAGCTACGCCGAGTACACCGTCGTCGACGCGGTCAACGTGATTCCGTTCGATACCCACCTCGGGTGGGACGTCGTCGGCGCGCTCCCGGAGATGCTGCAAACCGCCCACGGTTCGATCACCGCCGGACTAAGGCTGGAACCCGGCCAGAGCGTCCTCATCCACGGCGGCACGTCCACCGTAGGGCTCACCGCAATCGCGATCGCTCACCAGCTCGGCGCGACAGTCATCGCAACAACCCGGAACCCAGCCCGATCCGAGCTTCTCACCCGCGCCGGCGCCGACCATGCTCTCGTTGACGACGACACTCTGCCGCACGCGATCCGTAACCTCACACCAGACGGCCTCGACGCAGCCCTGGAATTCGTCGGCGCGACAGCGCTTCCAGCCACGCTGTCCTTCGTTCGACCCGGCGGCACAGTCTGCTTCGTCGGTGCGCTGAGTGGTACCTGGACCATCCCGGACTTTGACCCGTTCACCATCCCCACCGGAGTACGGCTCACCAGCTACGCCGGCGAAGCCAATGACCTTCCCTCCGGCGCGCTGAACCAGTACCTGCGCGCCATCGAGGCCGGCACCCTGAACATCGTCATCGCCGGAGCCCATGAAGGGCTCGAAAAGGTAGCCGAAGCACACCGCGACCTCGAGTCCCGCCACCAACCCGGGAAATACGTCATCGTCCTACCCACAACCTGAGGCCCGCCCATCAGATGCGCCACCACTGCGCGGCACCGAGACGCCTATGGGCCCGGTGCCTGATGGCCGGTGGCGCGGCATCAGTCGTGATCGTCTGTGACTGAGACGTGACCGAGTGGCGATCGTCGCCGAGGGCAACTAGTGCCGGCGCCGAGAGCCGCACACACTGGCTGTGTGGGCGAACTCCGTCTCGCGCAGCGTCCAGGCCAAGCGACTGTTCCTCATCGCGACGAAGTGCGCCACCTGCGGCGGACTGAGCGTCTACTACAACGGCAAGTACGTCGGCGCGGTGAGCCTGTACAAGGCCAGCACCGAGTACCAGGCGATCATCCCGCTACCGGTGCCCACGACCTTCCTGACCGGGTCCGTCCTGCTGACCACGCGGACGTCCGGTCAGACCTACCAAGTCGATGGGCTTTCGGTACGCCGTACCTGATCGGCTAGCAGACCTCGATGCGGTACAGACTGATGACCCTGGGTCGCCAGCTCGAGGCGATGGGCGAGTTGTTGCACGGCTGACGACTTGTCGGGTGAGGCCGCTGATAGCACAGCTTCACGAGAAGATCCGTCGGTAGAACCGGCGGATCTTCGGCCATGGCGTCGAACAGGTTCGGCTGGCAACGTCACCTTGGGAGCAGCTTCTCGCCAGACTTCCAGAGATCTGCCAGCGCTTTCGAGCCTCAGCATGATGACTGCCCCTGCCGCCTATGTGCGACCAGGCGAGGCAGTTCGAGAGCCCATCGACTTTATTGACCTCAGCGACTTCGGCGGACCTCAGCCGTCGGTACACCCTGACCAGTACTTGGTGACTGCGAACTTCACGGATGGCCGGGGAACCGACTGGCTGCCCGCTCCTGGTCATCACGCTGCGGGAGCACTACGCCGCTGGGCGATTCGGAGGAGGGAAAGCAGGGCGAGGAAGACCATTCCGTAGATGGCCAGCAGGGCTGAGGTTTGGTAGATGTCGGCGGTTTGCCAGGTCGCGCCGGTCGCATCGGTAACGGTGGTGTGCTCGCCGTTGATGAGCACTGTGAAGTACCCGAGCGTTGTGGCCGCGTAGAGCAGGACGGCCTGGGAGTCGCTCGCGGACCGCTCCTGTTGCCGCTGCGGCTCCGGGCCGCGGTAGTGCAGGTAGAGGGCGAAGACCTGCATGAAGAGGTAGACCGTGAAGGTCCAGCCCAGGTAGTTGATCAACGGTACGCCGAAGAAGCCGCCGCCGTCCTCCCAGATCCATGCCTGCTTGATGGTCGAGGCGGTCGGGTCGAAGGCGAGATCCCAGGCAGTCATGGCGAATGCGCCGATGACAGGGGTACCGATGGTGATCAGCCAGGGCGACCTGCGCCGTACCTCGTCGAGCAGAACGGTGGCCACGATCCAGGCGAGGTATCCGGTCGCCAGATAGGCCGGGCCGATGAACCACGGCACCTGGAAGATCTTGCCGTCGCCGGTGTAGTGGTAGTGACCGAAGGGGAAACCCGTTTGGATGCTGAGGTTTTCGAGGATGTTGCTGATCACCAGGCCGGCCACCACGAACACGCCGATGCCTCGCCAGCCGTAGCGTCGTGCGCCGTGCACGAGGAGGAACCCGACCTGGGCAACGATCACGACCAAGCGCAGACCGGGCGCGAAGGCGGTGACGGCCAGACCGAGGAGAACGATCCCCGTGACGACCCACAAGGTGGTGCGGTTCAGGACTGACATGCCACTGCTCCCAGCGTGAGGATTGCGTCGGCGAAGGAGGATTCCCAGTCGGCGGTGACGATGGCTCCGATGTATCCATCCGGCCGGATCAGGACGAGCGCATCGCCGGTGATGCCGTAGGTGTCTGCCGCCGCGGACGAGCTGCCGATCTCGATGCGATGAAGTGCGGCACCACCGGCCGGCCAGGTCAGCTGCGGCAAGATTTCGGCCGCCTCGGGACCGAAGGCCAGCAGGGTGAAATGCGGTCCCCGGAACGCCTCGAACAGACGCCGGGCCCCCGGTCCGTCGTACGGCGAATCCGGCGCGCGATCGCCGACTCGCAGGGTTCGTGTGGCGGGTACGGCGGCCGGAGCCAGCGGACCGCCGAAGTAGGACAACTCGAGTTGCCGTTCTTCGTCGCCGCGCTTCATGCTCGCGAGCCGGTTCTTGTCGATGCCGGCGTACAGCTCACTGGACCGGCCGAGCACGTGCGCGGCGATGGGTCGTCGTTCGAGCTCATAGCTGTCGAGCAGTGCGTCCGGCGCGCCGGCGAGGACCTGGCCGAGCTTCCAGCCGAGGTTGTATGCGTCCTGGACGCCCGTATTGAGCCCCTGTGCTCCGGCCGGTGTGTGCACATGGGCCGCGTCGCCCGCGACGAAGACCCGGCCGACCCGGTACCGCTCGACGATGCGGACGTTCGGCCGGAAGACCGAGGTCCAGGCGACGTCCCGCAGCCGAAGACCGGTCCGGGCCTGGAACCGGGCGGCCAGCGCGGCCTCGGCGACGTCCGGCGTCTCGTCGGGCCTGAGCCGGATCATCAACTGGAACAGCTCGGAGTGCGGAAGCGGACAGGCCCCGACGTACATGCCACCGAGGCCGGGCCACACATGCCAGCGATCACGGGACAGCCCGTCGATCACGGCATCCACGAGCAGCGTCCGATCGGTCTGGTCGGTTTCGCCCGCGAACCGGATACCGGCAGCCTTGCGGACGGCACTTCCACCACCGTCGGCGCCGACCAGGAACCGGCTGCGCACCTGCTCGCCGGAGGCGAGCGTGGTTGTCACGCCGTCCTCGTCCTGCACGAAGCCTTCCAAGGTCGTGCCGAACTCGATGTGCTGACCGAGGCGTTGCAGCAAACGATGCAGTACGGCGTCGGTGCGGGACTGGGGCAGTAGCAGGATGTCGGGGTAGGGCACGGCTGCGGTTGGCCGGTGCTTGCGCTGCATCCGCCAGGGCACAGTGATTGGGCCGAGATGAACGCCCATCAGCGGGTACGGTCCACCCTCGGCGAGGGCCTCGTCCAGTACTCCGAGATCCTCGAAGAGCTCCTGGGTGCGGGGCTGGATGCCCTTGGCGCGGGACCCTTCGAAGGCGCGCGGCGCCTTGTCGATCAGGCGCACGTCGAGACCGCGCCGTACCAGATCGGCCGCCAGCGTCGAGCCCACCGGCCCGGCTCCGGCAATCAGTACGTCGATCATCGCGCTCACCTCCCGCTCAGGTAATGGTTACGGCGTAGCCATTACGTTTCGGCTACAGTGTAGCCATATTTAGCTGACACTGACCAGCAGGGTCGTTTGTCGAGTGAGGCAGGGTGGGAGCGTGAGTCAGACAACTCCGCGGCCGGGAAGTCCGCGCTGGTGGCAGAACCGTCCGCCGAGGGAGCCCAGCGCAGAGCCGGGGCCGGGGCGTCCCGCCATGTCGTTCGACCGCGTCATCCGGACGGCGCTGGAGCTGATCGACGAGGTCGGTCCGGACGACTTCAGCATGAGACTGCTGGCCAAACGACTCGGCTCGAGCACCGCGACGCTCTACCGGCACTTCAAAGGCAAGGACGAGATCCTCGTCCACGTCGTGGACCACCTCTTCGGCGAGATCCCGCGCTACCTGACCGGCGTCTCGCCGGACTCGACCTGGCAGGCGAAACTGACCGGCAGCGCCGAGGCGATGTTCCGGACGCTGACGCAACATCCGCGGGTGGCGTCTCTCCTGGACGACCAGGTCCCGCTCGGGCCGCACGCACTCGCCGGCCGTGAGATCGCCCTCGGCGTCCTTCTCGCCAGCGGCTTCCCGCCCGAGGCCGCAGCCAGGGCATTCACCGCCGTGGGGCACTACATCATCGGCTTCGCCGGCCAACCAGGCGGCCACGAAGCATCCAGGCAGTACGGCAAGCAGGAGATCCGCGAGTTCTACCGATCCCTCGACGCCGCCCGCTTCCCAGCCACCCTCGCCGCTGGGCCGTACCTCCCGAACTCCTTGGACGACGAGTTCCGGTTCGGCCTACAGCTCATCGTGACCGGACTGGAGAAACACCTGACCGAGCACCACTGACCCGCCCCGACCGCGCATCAGGCCAAGGCCGGGGTGATGTCCATGTGGACGCGATAGTCGGTGATCTCGCCGGCGTGGAACTGGATGACTGTCACGCACGGCAGGGCGAGGGCGACCTCTTGAGAAATATCTATTAGCGCCCTACGTTGCCGCGAAAGCGCTCTCATCGCCCAGGGAGACCTCTCATGTTCGCTGGAATCGTTTCCGCCCCTCTTGACCTGATGAACGCGGCCTCATGAAGCGCCTCGCCTTGGCCCTCGCGCTCATCGCCGGGCTACTCGTCAGCACCGCCCCCACGGCGAGCGCCGTACCGGCTCTCAAGACTCTGCGGGTGATGCCGCTCGGGGACTCGATCACCGCCGGGGTCGGCAGTCCGACGTCATCGTCCTACCGCCGGCCGCTCGCCGCCCTGATCGACGGTCAGTCCCGGTACGCCGTCAACTTCGTTGGCTCGCAGGCGTCCGGCCAACTCGCCGACCTGTCGAACGAGGGCCACAGCGGGTGGATCATCGACCAGGTCCGCACCGAGATCGACAGCTGGCTCGCCGGTGCCCGGCCCGACGTCGTACTGCTGCATCTCGGCATCAACGACCTCAACCGCAACGTCGACGTACCGAACGCGCCCGCTCGCTTCAAGGGCCTGGTCGACCGGATCGTCGCCGACAAACCTGGTGTCACCGTGATCGTCCTCGGCCTGATCCCGACCACCCCCGGGCTCGAGTCCAAGGTCGCCACGTTCAACACCGCAATCAAGGCCGCCCTCACCAACCCCAAGACCCGGTACGTCGATCCGCCCGCGCTCACGTCGTCCGAGATGGCCGACGGGCTGCACCCCAACGACGCCGGATTCCAGCGGATGGCCCAGGCCTTCTACCCGGCCTTGGATCGCGCGTATTCCGACGGTGTCATCGCCGCAGCACCGGCTCTGAACGCGGGCAATGAGGCAGGTGGGTCCGGCAAGGTTCGCTGGGCCGACTTCGACGGCGACGGCCGGATGGACTATCTGGCGGTCGCGAGCAACGGCGCCGTACAGGCGTTCCTCAACCGTGGCGGCGACGGGCATGGCGGCTGGTCGCAACTCGGCCAAGTAGCGTCGGGCGTCACCACCGACGCGACCCGCGTCCGCTTCGCCGACTTCGACGGCGACAGCCGCGCCGATTACCTCGTCATCAACTCCAATGGCTCTGTGTCGGTCTACCTGAACCAGGGCGGCGATGGCCACGGTGGCTGGTCTGTGATCGGACAGGTGTTCGGCGGCGCGACCACCGATCAGGCCCAGGTGGTCTTCGCGGACTTCGATGGCGACGGGAAGACCGACTACCTGACCATCGCAGCATCCGGCGCCGTCCAGGCCTGGCTCAACCGCGGCGTCAACAACTGGACCTCCCTCGGCCAGGTAGCGACCGGTACGACGACCAGCCGGGCAACTGTGCGTTTCGCCGACCTCGACGGGGACACCCGAACCGACTACAGCGTCATCGCCACTGACGGCTCCGTCCAGACCTACCTGAACCGGGGCGGCGACGGCAGCGGCGGCTGGCTCCTTCTAGGCAAGACAGCAACCGGCCTGACCACCATCGCGAACCGCGTCTCGTTCAGCGATTTCACCGGCGACGGCAACGCCGACTACGCCATGGTCGACCTGACCACCAACGCGGCCACCGTCTACTCGTGGGCCGGCGGTGACGGCCACGGCGGCTGGATCAACCTCGGCCAGGTAGCGAGCGGCGTACCGATCGGTTGACCTGAAGACGCTAGCGGACAGATCCGAGGCCGGAGAGGCCTTCGACGAGTTGGGCGGCGGAGGCGCCGTCGACGAGGTGCTGGGTGACAATCAGGCCGGGCAGCATCGTCAGCAGTACGGCGCCTACCGCGTCGGGGTCGGCGTCCGGTGCGAGCCTGCCGTCGTCGAGCCAACACTGCGCGAGCTGGGTGAGGTGGACGCGGACGCCGGCGTAGAAGTCGTGGGTCCGGGTCCGCACCTCGGGCCGGCGGAGTGCCTCGGCCCAGGCGTACACGGCGATCTTGGACAGGTCGTAGTCCTCGTCTTTGTTGCGCTTGGCAACATAATCGACCAGGGCTTCGACGACCTCGGCCAGGGAGGGGGTCGGGTCCTGGGCGAGCAGGCCCGCCAGCAGGTTCCCGATCCGCTGGAGTGACTCCTCCGCGGTCGCGTCCACCAGCTCACTCTTGCTGCGGAAGTAGCGGTAGACGGCACTGGAGGACATGCCGGTGGCGGCGATGATGTCGTCCATCGACGTGGCGTGGAAGCCGTCACGCGTGAAGCACTGCCACGCACTGACGAGCACGTGCTGGCGACGCTGTTCCCACAGTTCCGTGCTGAGACGCGGCATGCGATCCATCCTAACTCAAAACGAAACGATCGTTGGCGTTAAGTCACCGACCGTGCTACGTTCGTCATCGTAAACGAAAACGTACGTTTCGGTTTAAGGAAGGAGGAATCATGGCCTCGTCAGCAACGGTTCCGACCCGGACGGATGTCCTCATCGTCGGTGCCGGTCCGGCCGGCCTGGCGCTGGCCGCGAGCCTGCGGCAGCTGGGCGTCGACCATGTGCTGATCGACCGCACCACGTCCATTCAGCCTGGTAGCAAGGCGGCCGCCGTCCAGCCGCGAACTCTGGAGTACCTGGACCGCATCGGAGTCGCCGAAACCTTGGTGAAGGTGGGTGTTCGCAGTCCCGGATTCTCTTTGCACGACTGCGAGAAGACCCTGCTCCGGGCGTCGTTCACCGATCTGGACACCCCGTTCCCCTACGTGCTGCTGGTGTCGCAGCAGACGACGGAGGAGTGTCTGCACGACCGGCTACTGGACCTCGGTGGCACGGTCCACCGCGACCACCGGTTCATCGACTTCACCGACGACTTCCCCGGTATCAGCGCGACGGTCGCCGGACCGGACGGCGTACTGCGCGCGATCTCGGCGCGTTATCTCGTGGGGTGCGACGGCGTCCGCAGTGACGTCCGGGCAGCCGCCGGCATCGAGTTCCCCGGTACGGCGCGTGAGTCGCGGTTCACGATTGCCGACATCAGGCTCTCCACCGTGGCCGAGGAACTGATCGCCCAGGACACGACCTTCTTTCTCTCCGGCGCCGGCATGCTGCTGTTCTCACCCTTGGCCGACGGGCAGTACCGCGTGGTCAGCCCGGCGCCGCCGGGGATGAGCGAGCCGACGCTGCACGACGTACAGAAACTGCTGACCGAGCGCGGGCCACTGTCCGGGCAGGCCACAGTGACCGAGGTGATCCGGGCTTCGACGTACCGCGTCCAGGAGCGAGTGGCCGAGAGCTTCCGCAAGGGACCGGTCTTCCTGGTCGGGGATGCCGCGCACACTCACAGCCCGGCCGGCGCGCAAGGTATGAACACCGGCATCCAGGACGCGGGCAACCTGGCCTGGAAACTGCACACCGTCCTGAATGGTGCCGCAGGCAACGATCTGCTGGATAGCTATCACACAGAACGGCATCCGATCGCCACCGCGATGGTCGGCTTCACCGCGACGTTCGCCAAGCTCGCCTCCGTGCGCGATCCGCTCGGCGCGCGGCTGCGCAACGACGTACTGGTTGCGGCGGCCGGAACGCTGGGCGTCACCGAATGGATCGCCGCCAAGCTGTCCGAACTCGATGTCAGCTATGCGGACGGCCCGACCGGTCCCCTGCGGATCGGCGACCGCGTACCGCCCACCGCCGTACCTGGCAGCGATCTGAACTGGACGCTCGCCACGCCTGACCCGCAAGAGATTCAGGGACTTCCCGTGAACGTGACCGCGAAGCACGTTCCCGCTCTCGACACTGCGTTGCTCGTGCGACCCGACGGCTATCTGGCCGCCAGCGGCGCACCGGCCGAACTTCTCACTCACCTTCCGATCGCCTAGGAGATGCCGCCCATGACCACCACACCCACCATCATCCGCAACGTTGCCGTCTTCGACGGTGTCCACCTTCAGCAGCGAGCAGACGTCCTCATCGACGGTCCGACCATCGCCGCCGTCGGCCCCGACCTCGCCGTACCGGCCGGAGCCACCGTCATCGACGGCCTCGGCTACACGCTGCTGCCGGGCCTCATCGACGCCCACACGCACACCATGAGTACCGCGCAACTCCATCAGGCACTGGTGTTCGGGGTCACCACCGAACTCGACATGGGCGGCGTACCCGAACACTCGCGCGCACTCCGCGCCGCTGCTCAGGCTCGATCCGACCTCGCCGACTTCCGGATCGCCACTACCGGCGCCACTGCCCCCGGCGGGCACCCGAGCCAGTTGGTCGAGCTGGGCTTCATGCCCCCGTTCCCGACGGTCGCCGGACCGGAGGACGCCGAGCGCTTCGTGGCCGACCGGATCGCCGACGGCGCCGACCATCTCAAGATCTTCATCGAGGACGGTACGGCGGCCGGCCACCCGATGCCGTTGCTCGCACCGGAGACGATCAAGGCGCTGGTGGCCGCCGCGCACGACCGCGGTCTGAAAGCCATCGCGCACACGATGACTCGCTCCGCGACCTGGACGGCAGTCAATGCCGGTGTCGACGGCCTCGCCCATGCTCCCGCGGACGGCCCCTCCGACCAGGCGCTGATCGATGCGGTCGCCGATGCGGGACTGTTCGTCGTACCGACCTTGGCGACGCTCGCCGGGATGAGCGAGCACCCGGTCGAGTTCCGGCTGGCCGCCGATCCGCGACTGCGCCCGTACGCCGATCCGCAGTGGCTCGAGGACCTCAAGAACCTGCCAGCCGATCCGGCCCAGCGAATGGGGCCGATGGCGATGGACGTCCGGAACGCGGCCGACTTCGCGATCCGGGTATTCCGGGCCGGCGTGCCGCTGGTCGCGGGAACCGATGGCACCGGCGGCGCCGGGCACCCAACCACCCACGGCATCAGCCTGCACGGCGAACTGACACTGATGGTCGAGGCCGGGCTCTCACCGGCCGAGGCGCTGATCACCGCCACCTCCGCAGCCGCCGACGCGTTCGGTCTGGCCGACCGCGGCCGCATCGCACCAGGACTGCGCGCGGACCTGCTGCTGGCCACCGGCGCACCGAACTCCGAGATCACCAGCCTCTACGGCATCACCAAGATCTGGAAGCAGGGCGTACTCGTCGACCGCACCGCCACCTTCTCCGACAGCGAGGACTGATCATGACCACGATTCCCCCGTACGCCGGGATCCACCACCTGCAGATCCCGGTCAGCGACCTGGACCGCAGCATCGACTGGTACGGCAAGGTTCTCGGCGCCCGTCGCCGCGGCAACGTCGACCACAAGCCCAGCGACGCGCCATTGTTCGCCGTCGGACTCGAGGTCCCCGGTCTCGGAGTCGGCTTCGAGCTTCGCCTCAACCCGACAGCCGCGGCCGGATTGGCCGGCTGCGGGCCGCTGGCCATCGCCGTCGAGGACCCTGCCGACCTCGATGCCTGGGTCGAGCACCTGGACGCGCTCGGCGTCGAGCACTCACCGGTCCTGATCGGCATCATCGGCTGGGTCCTGGTCGTGCCTGACCCGGACGGAATCAAGCTCCGCATCTACACCAACGCCCACCACAACCTCGAGCGCAGCCAGATCCAGTACCACTCTCCCTGGCTCGAGAACGGCCCGTTCGGCCGCAGCGGTACGACGGCAGCCGTCGGCCGGATCAGCGCCGTACCGGGGTCGGCCGACGAACTGGAGTCGCTGCTCATCTCGCTGGGCACGGTCGCCCGCAAGGAACCGGGCAACCTGGCGTACCACGTGCATCGGACCGCCGACGACCCCAACGAGTTCGTCATCTACGAAGAGTGGTCCGACCCGGCAGCGCTCGACAATCGCGAGGAAGCACCCGGATTCGCCGCCTTCATGGAGAAGGCCGGCCCACTCATCGCCGGCGAACCCCAGGTCACACCGTTGATCCGCGAGGACTGATCTCCTCAGCCGTGGCGTAGCGCCGCGATGATGTAGGAGCGAAGCAGGTCGTGCTTCTGCTCCAGGTAGGACTTGTCCGTCAGATTGGCAACGCGGTCCTCGGAGGCGCTCTGGGTCAGAGCGCCTACCGAGAACAGGTAACCCCACTGGTAGAACCCGTCCGGCTTGCCGGGCAGCGCCTCGCGCAGCGCATCGATGAACTCACGGGCCATCGGGTCGAACAACACCTTGAGCACCGGCCGGTCCTGGTTCGACGGGTCGCCGGCCTCACGCAGGACGAGCTTGGCGAACCAGGCGTCGTCCGGATCGTGATGCAGGGCGAGGACCGGGTCGACGAAGGCGCGAACGATCTGCTCGACGGCGTCGTCGGCCTGCAGATCGGGAATCGCGTGCAACTGGGCCAGCCGCTGCTCGTTGACGTACTGCCGGTGCTCGAAGATCGCGACGAACAACCCCAGCTTCGACGTGAAGTGATAGACGACCAGCGACAGCTTCACGTCGGCCTCGGCTGCGATCCGCCGCATCGTCGTCCCGTGATATCCGTCCTGCGCGAACACCTTCTCCGCGGCGCGCAGGATCGTCATCCGCTTACCACCCTCGGCAGTCTCCGTCATCTCCCCACCGTACTGCACGTACGTACAGTTTGGGCCTTGCCGTGTCGACTGAACGTACGTACAGTCTGGAGTCTCGGGGCCGTAACACGGGGTTCACCGAAGGGACTGGTCCGGATGAGAGATTCCGGTAAATGGGTGGTGCTGGGTGGCGCGTTCGTGGCCTACATGTTCGACGCCCTGGAGATCCTGCTGCTGTCGTTCGCGCTCCCCGACATCCGCACGGAGTTCGGGCTGACCAAAGCCGAAGGCGGTCTGCTCGCGACCGCCACGCTGCTCGGTATCGGCGTGAGCAGCCTGACCGTCGGCTGGCTGGCCGACAACTACGGCCGCAAGCGAGCACTGATGTACTCGCTGGCGGTCTTCGGAATCTTCACCGCGACGCTCGCCCTGGTGCCGAACTTCACGGTGTTCCTGATCCTGCGCTTCGTCGCCGGGCTCGGCCTCGGTGGCGTCTGGGGCGTGGTGTCGACGTACGTCGTCGAGACCTGGCCGGCTGCACAACGCGGCCGAGCGGCGGCGTTCGTCCTGAGTTCGTTCCCGGCCGGCGGCGCGATCGCCGCGGTCGTGGCCGGTGCGTTGCTACCCGACTGGCGGCTGCTGTTCTTTCTGGCCGGAGCGGGCGTCATCGTGCCGATGCTGATCATCGGCTTCTTCTTCAAGGAATCGGCCGAGTGGGCCGCACAGAAGAGCACCCCGGTCCGAGTGACCGAGATCTTCTCCCCCGACCTGCGCCGCAAGACCCTGCTCGGTACGGCGGTCGCGTCGCTGGCCCTGTTCGGCTGGTGGGGCGCGTCGACCTGGTTGCCGACGTACCTGCACTCCGACCGCGGCATCTCGACCGCGACCGTCGCACTGTTCATGACGGTCCTCAACCTCGGCATGTTCGTTGGCTACAACGTGTTCGGGTTGATCGCCGACCGGATCGGCCGCAAGTACGCACTCGTCCTGTCGTTGCTGGGAGTCGGCGTGACCTTGCCCCTGTACGTCGTCGCCGCAGACCGTACGGCGTTGTTGTGGCTCGGCCCGCTGTTCGCGTTCTTCGCCGCCTTCAGCGGCATCTTCGGCGCCTACCTCGGTGAGCTCTACCCGACCCGAGTCCGCGCTACCGGCGCCGGCTTCTGCTTCAACGTCGGCCGCGGCGTCTCCGCCTTCGCCCCGTTCGCCTTGGGCGCATTGGCCACCGGCGCGGGTCTCGGCACCGGACTGCTGCTGTGCGCCGGGATCTTCCTCTGCGGCGCAGTCGTGATGACGGCGCTGCCCAACCTCAGCAACCCGGCTCGCGTTCCCGCGCAGCCGGCCCTCGAGGGGGCCTCATGACCACCTTCATCGACATCTCCGTGCCGCTGATGTCCGGGATCGCCTCCGACCCGCCTGGCAACACTCCGGAGATCGAATACATCAACCACCAGGACAGCGCGGCCGAGATGCTGACGCACTTCCCTGGCGCCGGCCTCGAGGTCCTGCCCGACGGTGAGGGCTGGGCGATCGAGCGGATCCACCTGACCACCCACACCGGCACCCACGTCGACGCGCCGTACCACTATGCGTCCACCATGGACAATGGCCAGCGTGCGATCACCATCGACGAGGTACCGCTCGAGTGGTTCTTCCAGCCCGGCGTGAAGCTCGACTTCCGGGAACTGCCCGACGGCTACGTGGTCACGCCGGACGACATCGATCTGGAGCTCAAACGGATCGGGCACACCCTCAGCCCGCTCGAGATCGTGGTGGTCAACACCGCCGCAGGCATCCGGTACGGCGCGGACGACTATCTGGCACGCGGCTGCGGGATGGGCCGGGACGCCACGATTCACCTGCTGGAGCAGGGGGTTCGGGTCACCGGCACGGACGCGTGGAGCTGGGACGCGCCGTTCGTGCACACCGCCCGCAAGTACGCCGAGACCGGCGACGGTTCGCTGATCTGGGAAGGCCACAAGGCCGGCCGCGAGATCGGCTACTGCCACATCGAGAAACTGCACAACCTCGAAGCCCTCCCCGCCACCGGCTTCAAGATCTCCTGCTTCCCGCACAAGATCCACGCCGCCTCCGCAGGCTGGACCCGCGCTGTGGCCATCATCGACACCCCCGAGGAGAACTCGTGAAATTCGCAGCACTGGAACTGGACGGGCAGTACCGGCAGGCGCTCGTCCACGACGACCGGTTGCACCCACTCCCCGCCGGCACCGACCTGTACGACGTACTGGCCGCCAAGCCGAGTGAGCAGGAAGTGCTGACGCGGTGCGCCGCCCCCGTCGTACTGGACGAGCAGACGCTGCTGCCGCCGATCAAGGCATCGTCGATCCGCGACTTCATGATCTTCGAGCAGCACGTCGAGGGTTCGTTCCAAGGCATCCGTGAGCCGGCCGTCGTACCGGAGTGGTACGACATCCCGACCTTCTACTTCACCAACCCCTACAGCCTGATCGGCCCGCGGCAGCCGGTCCCGCTGCCGCCCGGCTGCAACCTGTTCGACTTCGAACTCGAGGTCGCCGCGATCATCGGCACCGAGGGCCGCAACCTTCCCGTCGAAGAGGCCGTGAACCACATCGCCGGCTACAGCATCTTCAACGACTGGTCCGCCCGCGACATCCAGATCCACGAGATGCGCATCGGACTCGGGCCGGCCAAAGGCAAGGACACCGCCTCCACCCTCGGCCCCTACCTGGTCACGCCGGACGAGCTCGAGCCTTACCGGCAAGGCGATCGCTTCGACCTCGCGCTCTCGGTCTCGATCAACGGAACCGCGATCGGCAAGGACTCACTGGCCAACGCGGCCTGGTCCTTCCCCGAGATGATCGCCTACGCCAGCCGCGGAACCGTCGTACGACCCGGTGACATCCTCGGCTCCGGCACCTGCGGAAGCGGTTGCCTGGTTGAGCTTTGGGGACGCAACGGCGGCGAGCGGGTCCCCCCGCCCCTCACCATCGGCGACACCGTCACCATCGAGGTCCAAGGCCTCGGCACCCTCGAGAACACCGTCATCCCCGGCGACCCGATCCACCCCGTCCCCAAAGCCCGCCGCCGCCCCTGAACCACCGCACAAACGTACTGAGCACAACGTCCGAAGCACCGGAGGGCCCGTCTCCGGATCTTCGGACCTTACGAGTGGTGCCGCTTTAACGTCCGAAGCGCCGGAGGGCCCGTCCCCGGATCTTCGGACGTTACGAGTGGTCGCTTTAACGTCCGAAGCACCGGAGAGCCCGTCTCCGCATCTTCGGACGTTACGGGTGATGTCACGCTAACGTCCGAAAGACCGGAGGGCCCGTCTCCGGTCCTTCGGACGTTACGGGTGATGTCACGCTAACGTCCGAAAGACCGGAGGGCCCGTCTCCGGACCTTCGGACGTTAAGTGCTTTGCCGGGCTGCTCGGTCGGAGGGGCAGCGAACCTCAGCCGGCACCCCGCCGTACAGAGCACAACGTCCGAAGAAACGCCGACCACGCCCTCGGATCCTTCGGACGCTAGGGGTTTGACTACCTCGGTCGGCATTCCCTCCGTGGTGGTCGAGGAAGTCGACCAGCTCGTCTGACTGGAACCGTCAGTTCCAGGCACCGGCGGCAGCTGCGCGGGTGACGTAGTCCGCGAACGGGGTGGCTGGGCGACCGAGGGCTCGCTCGACGCCGTCGCCGAGAGCGTCGGCCTTGCCGTCGCGGATGTCGGTCAGGCCGCTGGTGAGGAATCCGGCGATCTGCGGTGGGAGACCCTGGGAGACCAGTTCGTCGGTGTAGACCGCGGCATCCAGGTCGACGTACTCGATCGTTCGTCCGGTGGCCTTGGCGATCAGGTCGACGGCTTCGCCGAAGGTGACGCCCGACGGACCTGTGAGGACGTAGATCTGGCCGTTGTGGCGGTCGTCGGTCAGGCCCGAGGCCGCTACCTCGGCGAGGTCGTCGAGGTCGATGAACGGGGCACGGCCGGTGCCGGTGGGCAGGGCGAGCGTTCCGCCGAGGATGCCCGGCCGCCAGGCGAACTCACTGAAGTTCTGCGCGAACCAAGCCGGCCGCAGGATCGTCCACTCCGCACCGCTCTCCCGGACGGCCTGCTCGACCGCATTCATCGGGTTGTGCTCGTCGTCGGCACCGAGGGCCGACAGCAGCACGAAACGCTGGACGCCGGCGGCGACGGCCTGCTTCACCAGAGCCGGCAGGCGGGCCGGGCCGTTGGCGCCGGCTGCTCCCAGGTCGGGTTCGAGGAGGTAGACGGCGTCGACGCCGTCGAGGGCCGCGGCCCAGGTCTCCGGGGAGCCCAGGTCGAACTCGACGTCGGCGCCGTTGCGCGCCGCCGTCCGGACCGAAAGGCCGTCGCCGCGCAGGCGATCGGCGACGCGGCGACCGGTCTTGCCGGTGCCGCCGAGGATCAGGAATGTCTTCATACCTCTAGGTAACTGCGACCGACCGAGATGATCCATGGGACATCGTCGAGGATGCCTTTGTGATCGTCTACCGTGGAGGGTATGGACGTGCTGAGTGATGTGCTGGAACGCGCCGGAGCCGGCACGGCCATGATTCGGCAGCTGATCCGGCAGCCGCCGTGGGCGATGGCCTTTGCCGACGCCCCGACCCTCACGGTGGTTGCTGCCCTCGGTGGCCAGGTCTCGATCCGGATCGACGACGCCGACGGATCGCCGTACCAGCTTGAGGCAGGAGACATCGCCCTGATCAGCGGGACCAGCCGCTACACGATCGGCGACAGTCCTTCCACACAACCCGAAGTCGTGTTCCAGCAGGGCAAGCCATACTCCCTGGCGACCGGCGAGGAAGCGACAGTCGGACCCAATCTCCCTGCCCGCACCTGCGGCGACGGCGGTCTGCCGGGCGCAACGACCATGCTGTGGAGTGCTTACCAACTCCGCGACGGCCTCAGCGGCCGTCTGCTCGAGATGCTGCCGCCAGTGGCGATCGTTCCGGCCGGGCCGCGGACCCGAGCAGTGCTGGACCTCCTCACGACCGAGACCGGCTCCGATGAGCCCGGGCAGGATGCGATCCTCGCCCGACTCCTGGATCTGGTCCTGGTCGTCTCACTGCGAGCCTGGTGGGCCAGGCCGGACGCAACCCCACCCGCCTGGTACCGGGCACTGGCCGACGCGTCCATTGGCGAGGCACTCCGCCTGCTCCACGAAGATCCGGCGTACCGGTGGACGGTCTCGAACCTCGCCGAGAAGGTCGGCCTGTCCCGCGCCGCCTTCGCCGCCCGCTTCAGCAAACTGGTCGGCGAACCTCCGCTGACCTACCTGACGGGATGGCGGATGACGCTAGGCGCGGACCTACTTCGCGACACCGACTCGACGATCGCCGCCATCGCACACGAGGTCGGGTATCGCGACACCTTCGCCTTCAGCGTCGCCTTCAAGCGCACGTACGGCGTCAGCCCGTCAGCCTGGCGCCGCGAGCACACCGCCCACACCGCTTAGGCGAGACTGCAGCCTGTTCACGAGCTGCGCAAGCTCAGCACTGCTCGCGGCAAAGCCATACGGATGACGATCAGGCCGCAGTACGGCGGCCCGCGCGCCGACCGCATCCAGCCAGCTGGACACCGCCGAAGAACTCACCATCGTGGTCACCAGCGGTTCGGCGGCCAGTTCCGGGTCATCGGTGATCACCGAGAAACCTTTGGGCAGCAGGTCGTCCAGGCGCTTTCCCTCCACCAATGGCTGCGGTACGACGCCTGCCGCGGGCCGGCCGGGATCGATGAAACCACTCGTCACCGCCAGCGTCATCGTGCTGTCCAGCGACTGCCCCCACGCCGACCGCTCGAGCACGGCCTGATCGCGGGCCGCCGCGCGGTCCGGGTCGAGGATGCAGATCTCGCGGCCCTTGGTGACCGCGCGCCCGATCACCTCGCGTACCTGCGGTTCCCGTTCGGGCTGGTAGGAGTCCAGCAAGGACACATCGGCCCCGTCCTGGAGGATCGCCTGCAGCCGCCAGGCCAGCGCTTGGACGTCACGAATGCCGTGGCCCATCCCCTGGCCGAGAAACGGCGGCGTCTGATGCGCGGCATCTCCGGCGAGCAACACCCGGCCTTGTCGCCACTGCCGGGCCACCAACGCATGGAAACGATAAACGCTTGCCCTCAGCAACTTAACCCAGGACGGATCGACAAATGCCGACAGCAACGACTCGATGCTGTCCGGCCCGGCGATCTCCGCCGGGTCCTCTCCCGGCAGCAGCATGAACTCCCACCGCCGATGCCGTCCCGGCCCCGGTACGACGGTCGTCGGGCGACGCGGATCGCAGAACATCTGCGACGTCGCCGCCGGCAGCTCGTGCGGACCGTCCAGCAAGGCGTCGACAACCAGCCACGGCTCGTCGAAGTCGAGGTCCTCGAGCGTGATTCCGGCCAGCTTGCGGACCGTGCTCGCGGCACCGTCCGCCCCGATCACGAAGGCCGCGCGAACGTTGCCCTGCGCAACCGTACTCTCCCAGTGCACCACCCCGTCGGCGACCGCGGTGACCGCCGTCCCCAGCAGCACCTCGACATTCGCGAACCGTTCAACGCCGGTGCGCAGCGTCTGCTCGAGCTCCGGCTGGTAGAAGCTGTAGTGGTCGGCCCACCCGTCTGCCCCGGAACCACTCGAGCTGGACGAGAGCAGTTGCCCCTGCGCGCCGTACGTGGCCATCTGGTCGATCACCCGGCACTGTGCGGCGATCTCGTCGCCAAGGCCGATCGACTGGAAGATCCGCAGGATGCTCGCGTCGCAGTGGATCGCCCGCGGTACGTCGAAGATCGTCGTGGCGCGGTCGACCACAAGCGTCCGCAGACCGGCGGCGCCGAGCAGGTTGGCGGCGGTGGCACCGACCGGCCCGTAGCCGACGACCACCACGTCGTAGGACGGCTCCGGCACGTCAGGCATCGGCCACCCCGCGCTGCGCGATGCTGTACAACGGGTCCTCCGGTCCCAACCGGCCGAAGGCGATCTTCGACTGGTCCGGATACCGGTCCCAGAAGCGTTCCACGCCAGGCTCGGTGCGCGACCAGTCGAAGACGACCTGCCGATGCGTGATCGCCCAGCGGCCGTCCCGGCGGGCGAAGCGGTCCAGGTACCGCCCGGCGATCGTCGTGTCCGCCTCGTTGCCGGTCATGAAGCACAGGTGGTACGACTCGACCGCTGCCTCATCGCCGTCGAGTTCGATCAGCACGTTGGCGATCAGATGCACGAGTGAAGTTGCCGGCGGCACCTTTCCCGGGGCGTAGGCCGATTGCACCAGCACGAACTCTGCCGCCGGACCGGTGAATCCTTCGTGCTCCTCGGTCGCGCCGTCGTGGTAACAGGACAGCGCCAGCGCATGGTCGCGCCGATCACCGGCCCGCGCCCGGAGGTACAGCACCTCGGTGATCTCCTGCTTGGCCATCAGATCGGCGAGCTCCACGGGCGTCCTCTCCTTGAGGTCGATGAGGCTGATTGCTGCGGGCGATCGGGTCGGATCGGTGGCGGTGGTGGTTCGCGACCAGTCGTAGACGACGGTTCGGTCCGCGATGAGCCATTGCCCGTCCACCCGCCGTACCCGGTCGAGGTAGCGCCCGGCGATCAGGTTGTCGGTCGGTCCGCTGTGCACGCCGTGGCGGTGGTAGGCCAGGTGGTAGCTCTCCACCACAGCCTCGTCGTCGGCGACGAAATCGACCAGCACGTTGCCGATCATGTGTTTCTGCGGCCCGTTGTCCGGGTCGCGATAACTGGTGGCCGCCATCTTCTCGATGAACGTCCGGGCGCTTTCGCGCCCGCTGCCGTGGTCGTCGGTGCTGTCCGCGGTGTGACAGGCAAGCATCGCCTCCGGATCCCGCCGGTCGCTGGCCGTCGCCCTCCGCGAGAGCAGCTCCTGGATCTCACGGCGGTCCCGTAGCCGGTCGCCGCTCATCCCCACGGCCCCATGAAGATCTCGCCACCGAAGACATCGGCCGGCGCATCGATCGTCCGCGGCCACGCTGACGCCGGTCCGACCACAGAAGCCGGTACGGCGTCGTCCGCGTCGGCGGGGAGCTGCCGCTGGTGGAAGTAGAGCTGCATCAGGTTGCCGTCCGGATCACGCAGGTGGGTGACGTGTGAGAACCCGGGAACCAGCTCAGCCGGTACGTCGACCTCGGCGTACCCGCAGTCGGACAGGTACGCCACCGCATCCAGCAACTGCCGGTGGTTGGCCACCTGGAAGCCGACCCCGAAGACGCTTGTCCCGGCCGGCAGGCCGACCCGCTCACGCACCTCGGGCGCATACAGCGCGAGCGCGTGATGGCCGCTGTTGCACGCCAGCATCGCGAAGTCGATTCCGTCGTGGGTCGCGCGGCTCCGGACCTGGAAGCCGAACAGATCCCGGTAGAACCCGAGCGACTCGTCGAGGTCGTCGACGACGATCGAGAACGGGCCGAGCCCGACGACCTTGAACGGCCGCGCGAGCAGGACACCGTCGACGGCGTACGTCTCCTGCTCGGCCGCGGGCCGGAACCCGGTGCTGAGCTCGGCGGCGGCCAACGACTCCACCTCCGCGTACTCGGACGGGATCGGCAGGTCGGGGAAGGTCCGGTGCCGCAGGTGGTCCCAGTACGTCCGCGGTTTGCTCAGCGCGTCCCAGCCGAGCTGCTCCATCCCGAACGTCAGCTCGTCGGTGTAGCCGTTGGGGTCCAGCACGTAGGTGTGCCAGTTCGAGCCGGGCATGTCGCGACCGGATCGAAGGATGCGCTGCTTCTCGCCGCCCAGGTAGTCGACCGCTCCGGCCACCTCGGCCAGATTGCCGACCTGCCAGGACAGCTGGTTGATCGTGACCGACGGGTGTTCGGGATCGATCAGTGACCACAGCTGCCGATGCATCAGCACGAACTGGTGATGATCCGCGCCGTAGCGCAGGAAGTGCATCTCCCGGGCGCCCTCGGCGGTGAGGTGTTCGCCGTCCGGGTCGAGCCGGTTCGCGAGGTTCTCCGAGACGTCCGTGCTGCGCAGGCCGAGGTGGTCGCGATAGCAACGCAGCATCGCCGGGGCGTCCACGGTGTTCAGCCCGATGTGCGACACGCGGCGAATCTGGAACGGCCGCGGCAGCCGGACACCACCGACGTCGTACGTCGTCATCGCACACCTGCCGGCCATGGCTCCGTACTCGCGGGCGGCTCCACCACGCCGTGGCTCAGTACGCCGACGCCGTCGATCGCGATCGAGACCTGATCGCCCGCGGACAGGAACAGCGGCGGATCCTGCCGAGCCCCGACACCGCCCGGCGTACCGAGGGCGATGATGTCACCCGGCTGGAGTTCGGTGATGGCCGAGAGGTAGCTGACGACGTACCGGATGCCCCAGATCGCCGCACCGACCGGGCTCGACTGGACCTGCCGGCCGTTGATCGTGGTCTCCAATTGCCGGTTGTCCACATCCGGTACGTCGTCCGCGGTCGCGATCCACGGCCCGAGGGCACCACTGCGCGAGAAGTTCTTGCCGACGGTGATCTGGGTCGTGTGCCGCTGCCAGTCACGGACCGAACCATCGTTGAAGCAGGTGTAGCCGGCGATGTAGTCAGCGGCCTCGGCCTCGCTCACCAGATGGGCCCGGCGGCCGATGACGACCGCCAGCTCACCTTCGTAGTCCAGCCGGTCGGAGAACCAGGGCTTGTGGACGTCTCCCCCGTGGCCGACCAGCGACTGGCCGTTGCGGATGAAGAACGGCGGATAGTCCGGCCGGTTGAAGTTGCCTTCGCGCAGGTGCTCCTCGTAGTTCGCGGCCGCCGCCCAGAACGTGGCACCCGGATCGATCGGCGGCAACCACGTGACCTCGGTGGCCGGTATCAGCGGTGGTCCTTCGGCCAGCCCGGCCAGGATCTGATCACGGTTGACCGGCCAGTCGGACCAGAGGCCGGCCAGGTCCGCCGCCTTGACGCCGAGGTCGGTCAGGTCGACCAGGTCGGACTCGAGCACCACACCCAGCCGGCGACGGTCCCCAGTAGAGAACGCAGCGATCTTCATCGTGTCTCCTTCACAGCGGTCGGCTGTTGAATCGAAAGCTTGGCGAGCATCAGCTCAGTGATCTGCCCGGTTCGCGGCGCGTCCGGGCCGTCGTACAGATGGCAGGCCACCCGGCGGCCGCCGGGGAGGTCGGTCCAGCCCGGCCGCCGCTCGGCGCAGATCGGCATGGCCAGCGGGCAACGGGTCCGGAACGAGCAACCGGACGGCGGATCGGCCGCGGACGGAGGCGACCCGGTGAGGACGATCCGGGCCCGGCCGCGTACTGCGAGCGGATCGGGAACAGGCATCGCCGAGACCAGCGCTGCGGCGTACGGGTGGGCCGGAGTGGTCACCACCTGGCCGGTCGGGCCTTCCTCGACGATCCGCCCCAGGTACATCACCGCAACCCGGTCACTGATCCGCCGTACGGCGTTGAGGTCGTGGGAGATGAAGAGGTAAGCGACTCCGAGACGTTCCTGGAGGTCTTTGAGCAGGCCGAGGACCTGTGCCTGGGTGGAGACGTCGAGTGCGGAGACCGACTCGTCGCAGACGATCAACCGTGGCCGGCTGACCAACGCGCGAGCCACCGCGACACGCTGTCGCTGGCCGCCCGAGAAGTCCGCCGGGCGGCGCTGCAGGTGGGATTCGTCCAACCCCACCAGCTTGAGCGCCTCGGCGGCTTGCTGGCGACGACTCCGGCGGGACGCACCTGCGATCGCTAGCGGTTCGGCGACGATCCGCTCGATCGACCACCGCGGATCGAGTGCGGAGTACGGGTCCTGGAACACCATCGCCGCCGACTGATGCAGCCGGCGCAGTGCAGCACCGCGCAAGGCGCTCACATCGTCGCCGGCGAAGACCACGCGGCCCGCGTCCGGCCGGTACATCCCGACCAGCATCCGGCCGACAGTCGACTTGCCGGAGCCCGATTCACCAACCAGGCCGAGGGTTTCGCCCGGCGCGATCCGCAGATCGACACCGTCCACAGCTGTGAAGGTGCCGGCCGCCACGCCCTGGCGGCGAAAGACCTTCCTGATCTCCGTCGCCACCACCAGCGGCCCGGTAGCGAGAAGTTCGTCGGTGACTCGTGCATCGAGAGCGGTCATCTCGTCTCTCCTGTCTGATCCAGACGCAGACATCGTGCGCTCCGATCTCCCGGTACGTCGATCAACGGCACCGGGGCGATATCGCAGAGACCGGCCACGGCGAGCGAACAGCGGGGCGCGAACCTGCAGCCCGTCGGCCAGTGTCCGGGCGCCGGAACCGAACCGGGGATGCCACGCAACGACTCCTGTCCCACCGACGAACAGGCGAGCAACGCCTTGGTGTACGGGTGTCTCGGGGCACGGAACAGCTCGACGACAGTGGCCTGCTCGACGATCTGACCGCCGTACATCACCAGCACGTCGTCGCACAGCTCGGCCACGACGCCGAGATCGTGGGTGGCGATCATCGTCGTCATCCCGAGCCGTTCGGTGAGATCGCGCAGTACGGACAGGACCTGCGCCTGCGTGGTCGCGTCCAGCGCGGTGGTCGGCTCGTCGGCGAACAGGACACCCGGTCTGCCGACGAGGGCGATCGCGATCAGCACCCGCTGGCACATGCCACCGCTGAGCTGATGGGGATAGGCAGCAGCGTTGCGCTCGGCATCAGGAATACCGACCAGCTCCAGCATCTCGATCGCCTTGGCCCGGGCAGCCTTTCGATCCAGCGCGAGGTGCCGCCGGGCGACGGCCGCGATCTGTTCGCCGGCGGTGAAGGCCGGGTTCAGGCTGCGCATCGGCTCCTGGAAGATCATCGACAACTCGCGGCCGCGACGACCGCCGATCGTCGCGAGGTCGATCTCGTCGGGCCCCATCCGCAGTACGCCGATCTGCACCTCGGCGCTGTTCCGTGGCAGCAGGTCCATCAGGGCTAGAGCGGTGACACTCTTGCCGGAACCGGACTCACCGACCAGGCCCGTGATCCGGTGCGGACGAAGAGTGAACGAGACATCGCTGAGCACCGGCACCGGCGCACGCCCCGCCGTCCGGAAGGAGACGTTGAGACCTTCGACCTCGATCATCGCTTCCCCTCCAGCAGTCGGCGCAACCTCGTTGCGAAGGCGGTGAAGAGCAGCACGACGAAGACCATCGCCACGCCGGGCAGGACCGCCAGATGGTTCGCCCGGCCGAGGTAGTCGTCCGATTCGGCGATCAGCGTGCCCAGGCTCGCCGACGGCGGCTGGACGCCGAGGCCGACGAAGCTGAGACTCGCTTCGCTCAGGACGGCGACCGCCATCGTGACCGTGGCCTGGACCAGGACGGCGGGGAGAATGCCCGGCAGAACATGCCCGGTCATGATCCGCCAGCCCGGGGAGCCCATCGAGCGAGCCGCCTCGACGTAGGTCTGCGCGCCGGTCGCCAGCGCGCTCGCCCGGACCACGCGGTAGATCCGCGGAACGAAGACGATGCCGATGGCAATCATCGCGTGCACCAGGCTCCGGCCGGTCGCACCGACGATCGCCATCGCCAGGATCAGGCCGGGCATCGTCTGCAGGACACCGACCGCACGCGTGATCGCCCCGTCGGCGAATCCACGCAGGTAGCCGCTGAGCACTCCCAGCGGTACGCCGATCAACAGCGCGACGCCGACCGCCAGCGAGGCCGCGGCCAACGACGTACGGACTCCGCTCAAGGTGCGGCTGAACAGATCCCGGCCGACCTCGTCGATCCCGAACAGGTGGCTCCAGCTCGGCCCTTGCAGGGAAGGCCCGAGCGCGGTCTGGTTCGGCGGGTACGGCGCGAACATCGGTGCCAACAGCAACAAAACGACCACTGCGCCGAGCACCAGGACACCGCTGAACCTGCTCAAGTTGTGGGTCCGCCCGGCCGGCAGTACGGCGACGGCGGTCATGACCGCAGCCTCGGGTCGAAGTAGGTGTAGGACAGATCGACGCAGAGGTTCACCACCAGGACGAAACCACCCACGATCAGGACCACCCCCTGGATGGTGGGAATGTCGGAGTTGAGCGCCGCCGTCACCGCGAGCGATCCGACGCCCTGCATGCCGAAGACGGCCTCGACCAGCGCCGCCACCCCGATCAGCCGATCGAGCTGCAGCCCGGAGACGGTGACGACCGGGATCATCGCGTTCTTGGCACCCCACTTGGTGAGAATCGACCAAGTGCTCAGACCGGCGGCACGCGCCGTCCGGACGTAGTCCTCGGAGAAGACTTCGGACGCCGCCGCCCGCGTCTGCAGGAACAACTCGCAGGTCCCCGGGATCGCCAGGGCGAGCGCCGGCAGAATCAGATGTTCCAGGTAAGGCCCGACACCCTGCGAGGCCGGCACATACCCGTACGGCGGAAGCAGGCCCGCGCCGAGCGCGACGACCGCGACCAGGACCAGGCCGACCCAGAACGGTGGCAGCGCCTGCCCCACCGAGACGAGCAGACCGGCAATCCGGTCGGCGGTCCGGCTCTTCTTGTATCCGGCGAGCATGCCCAGCGGTATGGCGACGACGAGGGTCAGCAGGATCGCGGCCCCGACCAGCGAGATCGTCACCGGGAGCCGGGCCGTGATCGAGTCGAGAACCGGCGTACCGCCGAACAGCGATCGGCCGAGATCGCCGTTCAGCACATCGCCGAGCCAATGCAGGTAGCGCTCCGGCACCGGCTGGTCGAGCCCGAGCTGCGCCCGCAGCGCGGCGACCGCTTCGGGCGTCGCCGCCTCACCGAGGATGGCGTGCGCCGGATCGCCCGGGACGAGCAGCGACAGTGCGAACGCGAACATCGTCACGACGAGCAGGACCGGTGCGATCAGCAAGGTCTTTCCAGCCAGCCTGATGCTCGGCCTCCGCAGGGTGCTCATGGCCGACGCACCTGCAGGCCGCGCGGATCGATGTGCAGCGGGCTCCCGACCTTCAGTCCGTCGATCCCCGAGCGGACCATGTACGGCAGCTGGAGATTACAGATGCCGATCCCGAAGGCGGTGCTGGTGAACCGCTGGTTCCAATCGGTGTAGGCCTTGGTGCGCGCTCCCGCGTCGACCGTGTTCGCGCCCTTGGCCGCGAGACCGTTCAGGACCGGATCACTGAAGCCACCAGGACTCAGCGTGGTACTCAGCTGGGCCACGAGTGAAGCCGGGTCCGCATCACCGGTGTTGACGGTGAAGTACCCGTCTGCACCACCGCCGACGTACGTGCTGAGCAGTTGGGCCCGAGCCATCGGATTGATGGAGAGCCGGACGCCGGCCTTGGCCAACTGGCCCTGCATCGCCTGCAGGATCTTGGACCCAGGCCCGGCCGAGCTCACCACGACCTTGACGTCGAGGCCTTGCGGGTAGCCGGCTTCGGCGAGCAACTGCTTGGCTGCCGCCAGGTCGGCCTTCGGCGCAGCGCCGGTCGATGGCTGCGGCAACGCCTGTACGGCGGCCTGCGGCGTGCACGCGGACTCGAGAACCTGACTGTTCAGCGCGTCCCGGTCGATTGCCAGCGAGATCGCCTGCCGCACCCGGACGTCGGCGAGCGGACCCGTCTTCCGCAGGTACAGCATGTGCTCGTACGGGATCGCCGGGAAGTTCTGCTGAGTGAAGCCGGCCTTGGTCAGCTGCGGAATCATGTCCCGCCGCCCCTCGACCGAACCGATGTCGATCTGCCCGCCGAGCAAGGCGTTACCCATCGACTCGGCGGTGACGAGGCTGAGTTCGATCCGTTGCACCTTCTGCACGGACTTGTCCCAGTAGCCGTCGTAGGCGGTGTAGACCATCCGCTGCCCGACCACCGACTCGTCGCTGACCTTCCACGGCCCGGCGCCGATCGGCTTGTTCGGAAAGGACGGATCGGTGAGCTTGGCCGGGCTTCCCATCATGCCGACCCGGCCGGTCAGCGAACCGAGCAGAGCGCCGGCGCCACCGGACAGATCGATCTCGACCGTCGACGGATTCACCGCCAGCACCTTGGTCACGGTCGCCAGCTCCAACTTGACCACCGAGTTCTTCGCGGTCCGGGCTCGTTCGAGGTTGGTGACCACGGCCGCCGCGTCGAACTTGGCGCCGTCCTGGAAAGTCACGCCGGGGCGCAGCGCGAGAGTGACGGTCTTGCCCGACGGCGCAACCGTGTACGACGTGGCCAGGCCGGGGGCGAAGCCGCCGGCGTCGGTCCTGGTGAGCAGGGTGTCGAAGACCGGCGACAGGTAGCCGGTCGCGAACGCGTTCGGGTTCGTCACCGGGTCGTAGTTGCTTCCGGCCTCGGTGGTGATGCCGATCTTGACGACCGAGCTGGATGCCGCCGGAGCGGACGGGCCACCACAGGCGCCGAGAAGGAGTGTGAGTGCGGCGGCGGAGCCGGCCACGAGCGATGAACGGTGCATCGGTGCCTCCTGTAATTGCGCCACATTAAACACAATTAACATGCTAGTTACAAGATCCTGTAGTAGATTGAACGCAGACGTGCTGCCCACCGCCCGAAGGAGTGACATGGCCAGATCCCCCGAGCCCGGGGCGCCGACCGCCCGGACGGCCGCGCCGCTGCTGGCCAAGCTCCGCCAGGCGGTCGGCGACAACGGCGGCCTCGGCGCGTACCGCGGCTCACGCTCCGAGGGCGTCGCCGCCTACCTGGACGCGTTCATCACCCGCGAGCAGATCGAGCCGGGCACCCCCCTCGGCACCAAACCCGAGCTCGCCAACATCTTCGGCGTCGCACCGTCGACCTTGAACGAGGCATTGCAGATCCTCACCAGCAGGGAGCGGATCAAGCTCCGCCAGGGACCTCGCGGAGGCGCCTTCGTCGCTGCCCCACGGCCGGTGTTACGGCTGGCGCACTCGCTCGTGCAACTGACCGACGGACTCGAAGACGTCACCGACGCAGTCGAGCTACGCGACGCCCTCGAGCCCGCCGTGACCCTCAACGCCCTGGCCAACCGGACCCCGGAAGGCCTTCGCGAACTGCACAAACACCTCGACGCCATCGAAGCCACCGAGACCGGCACCGACCTCTACCAGGCGGTCCTCGCACTGCACGCCGGCATCGCCGAATGCTGCACCAACGAGCTACTCAGAGTCGCCTACCTCACCGCCCTGGAGACCGTCCGTTCACGAGCCCGGACGGTGATCCACGAAACCGGCGACGACACCACACCCCAGCAACTACGGCGCCGCCGGCTCGCCGTCCACCAGGCGATCGTCGAGGCCATCGAGACCCAGGACGAGAAGGCTCTGCACACCGCGCTGCGCCGCCACTCGACGTACCGCTACAAACACTGACTCGACCGAGGCGGCACCGGAGCGGGTTTCGGTCGCCTAACTGCGAACGGTCTTCAGGGCATTGACCAGGCGCACATTCGCCTGCGCCGGCGTCATTCCCCAGTTCCACTCGGTCTTGTGCAACCGCAGTGAAACCAGGCCGTGCCAGACGGTCCACAACAACAGGGCTGCTGAGAAAGGGTCGTCGGCGTCGACGGCCCCGGCCAGTTCGACGATGCGATTCTGCAGCCGTGGACCGTGCTCGGCGCGGGTCTCGGGGAGCGGATCGGCGCTCTCGAAAAGCAGTTGGTAGGCGCCGGGGTGGCTCAAACCCCAGTCGACGTAGGCCTGCCCGGCCTCCTCCAGGGCATCGGAGTCCGACGGGCGATCGTCGAGTGCGCGTTCGATCGACTCGACCATGTCGGAGTACTCCGCGTCGAGCACCGCCGAGCGCAGGTCCGCCTCCGAGGGGAAGTGCCAGTACACGGCCGACGGCGCGACCTCGCAGGCCCGGGCGATCGAGCGCAGCGACGGTACGGCGACTGCCTGCGGCTCGGCGAGCAACTCGATCGCCTTCTGAAGCAGGACGGCGCGCAGGTCACGGGACTCCTGTTTGGGCACCGCCCCATTGAACACCTGTTCATGATAATCTGCTCTCCTGAACAGGTGTTCAGGAGACGGAGAAGACCGTGCACACCTTGCTGACCGTGATCCGGAAGAAGCCCGAGATCGAGACCGCCGAGTTCCGGCGTTTCATGAAGCACGACTACGGACCGACGTACCAGGCACTCCCCCAGACCAGGGCCTACATCCAATACTTCTTGTCCGACCTCGCGATCGATGACGCCGAGGATCCGATCGACGCGATCGTGCAGATCAGCTTCGACTCGGTCGAGCAGATGCACGAGGCCCTGCAGTCCGAGGCCTACCAGAAGGCTCACGAACTGCGGGCGGCGTACATGCGCGAGACCTCGGTCGGCATTCACTCCGCGGTGGTCGAAGAGATCAATCAACTCGTCTAAGCGGAGCAGTCAGCTCGTTACCTGGTTGTTCCACATGCGGAACATGCTGCACCTGCCGCGGCCGTCGAGGGTCACGGTCCAGAGGTTGGCGAAGGTTCCGAGCTCGGTGTAGGTCCCGGTGCCTTCGATTGCGGCGGTGTCACCGTTGATCGCGAGGAGCGACCACTCGAACTCCCAGCCGCCCTGCTGCCACTCCTCACGCGACAGCCAGCCTTCGACAATCGCGGGCCGACCGATCCAGTCGGTTGCGTAGGGCAACTCGTGATACTCGGCATTCGCTGTGAACAGTGCTGCGATGTCTTTGTCCGCACCAGTTCGCCAGGCCGCGACATAGCTCTCGACCCATTTCGTCACCTGCTGTTCAGAGATCACACTCCAAGCATGCCGACGCTGCGGCCCGAGAGACAGGGCGGGTCTTCCAGGGTGCAGTACACCTAGGAACGGTCAGACCACTGCTGACGACGCGAATCCCGGCGTACCCTCGTGGTGTGACCGAACTGGGTGACTATCTACGGCTGCGACGCGCTCAGCTGAGCCCGGAGGACGTCGGGCTCCCAAACTCCGGAGCTCGCCGGGTCAAGGGGTTGCGCCGTGAAGAGGTCGCCGTACTGGCCGGCGTCAGCGCCGATTACTACACCCGGCTGGAGCAAGGTAGGGAACGACGACCGTCCGGCCAGGTGATGAGCGCTATCGCCCGGGCGCTGCGCCTCACCGCGGATGCCCGGCTGCACGCATACCGGCTGGCCGGCATCGTTCCGGAGTCCGACGACGCGCAGTCCGACGAGGTGGACCCGGCGCTGCTGGAGCTGGTCGCGGGCTTCTCCACGGCCGTTGCCTATGTCATCAATCGCCGGATGCAGGTGCTCGCGTCCAATGACCTGGCCAACGCGCTGCTGTCCCGGTTCGCGGACCCGCGCAACATGCTCCACACCTTGTTCCACGACCCGGTCGCCCGCGAGCTCTTCGCCGACTGGGAAGCCGTCGCGAGGGACGCGGTCGAGGCACTGCGCCTCGCGGCGGACGAGGATCCGGCGGTCCTGTCGATGGTCGACGATCTGATTGCCAGCAGCAAGGAATTCGCCGGCCTCTGGCGCGAGCACGGCGTCAGCAGCCTCGGCGCCAAGTCGAAGACCTTCAACCACCCTGACGTCGGCGAGCTGACGCTCACGTACCAGACCTTCACCGTTCAGAGCGCGCCAGGCCAGTACCTGCTGGTCGGAACCGCCGCAGCAGGCTCCCCCGACGAGGACTCGCTGGCCCTGCTCGGATCCCTGTACGCCGATGCTGCCGCGCACTGAACCGCTCAGACCGAGTGACTGTACGGGCCGTCGATCGCCGTCCAACCGCCATCGACGACGAGCACGCTCGCGGTGACATAGCTCGCCGCGTCCGAGGCGAGGTACACGATGGCGCCGGCGAGCTCTTCGGGCCGGGCCCAGCGACCGAGCGTGGTGTGCGACGCATAGGCGGCGTACCGCTCGGCGTCGGAGCGGAGCGGAAGGGTCATCCCGGTCTCCGTCACACCCGGCGCGACCGCGTTGACCCGAACGCCGTACGGGCTGAGCTCCGCCGCGGCCGCGCGCATCAGCTGGTTGAGGCCCGCCTTGGACGCCGCGTAGAGACCCTGCCCCGGCTCAGTGACCAGTGACCGGATGGACGACGTACCGATGATCGAGCCACGTCCGCGCGCCGTCATCGGCTTGCCGAAGGCGCGCACGATGTCGAAGGCGGCGCGGACGTTGACCGCAAAGATCTGGTCGAACTCGGCGTCGGTGTAGTCCAGCAGCGGCCGCCGGACATTGGTTGCCGGGGTGAAGACGACGATGTCGAGATCGGTCAGCTCTTCGGCGGCCGCCCGGACGGCAGCACGATCCAGCAGGTCCAGCTCGCGTGCCTCGCCGTCGATGGCGGCTGCGGTGTCCTTCACCGCCGCACCGTCACGGTCGGCGCAGACCACGTGCGCTCCTTGGGCGGCGAGCCCGTGCGCAGCTGCGCGGCCGATCCCGCCACCTGCACCGATGACCAGGGCTTTCCTGCCAGTCAGGTCGAACATCCGCGCGTAGTCCGTCCACGGCGGGCGGGCGTAGCCGGTGGTCAGATCGCTCATGACTCGCTCTCCTGCGGCGAGAACATCGCGTGTGCCATCTGGTCCGGGCCGCCGATGGTCTCGCTCACGACGAGGGGATTGGAGTAGTCGCGCCAGTAGACGACCTGACGATCCTTGATCGTGACGATCGACAGGTACTTCTGGTGGTAGGGGCGTCCGGTGACGACCCCCTTGCCGTGGCTCTCGTACTCGAGGATCAGTACGTCGGGATCGGTCGTCCGGTAGATCTTCTCGTTGCTCATCCGGTCGAGCGAGATGATGTCGCCGTACCCGCGCCACGCGTCGATCATCGTCTGCCGGCCCCGGATCGAGGGCGGCGTACCGGGTGGCGCGTAGATGAACTCCATCACGATGTCCTCGGCGAACAGATCGAAGTACCGATCGCCGTCGACGAGCCCTGCCAGGGATTCCTCGACCAGTCGCAGGAACGGGGCCAATGCCTCGAATTCCGAATAATCCACCATGCACTCATCATTCGGGCCGCCGGCCGGACTGCGGAAGGGTGCTTCTGCCTAGGAGCGCCACACCCAGGTACAGCCACCCTTCTTCCGCTGCGGCCGCGGTTCCACAGTGGGACTATGACTTACACGATGACCATCGGCGGCAAGGTTGTCGCCGGCAACGATTTCTTTCCCGTCGTCAACCCGGCGAACGGTGCGGTCGTCGGCGACGCGCCGAACTGCTCGCCGCAGCAGCTCGACGCGGCCGTCGCCGCGGCCCGCGACGCCTTCCCGGCATGGTCTGCTCGCCCCGTCGCGGATCGGCAGAAGGTACTGATCGCGATGGCGGATGCTGTCGACGCCAACACCGAAGTGCTCGCCGGGCTGATCACCGCCGAACAAGGTAAGCCGATCGCCGTGGCCCGGACCGAGGTCTTCGGACTCGGCTACTGGTTGCGGGAGACCGCCGCTCTCGAGCTGCCCGAGACTGTCAACCAGGACGACGCCGAGCGACTCTCCATCACGCGCCGGGTCCCCCTGGGTGTGGTCGCCGCGATCACGCCCTGGAACTACCCGCTGGGCCAGGCGTCCTTCAAGGTCGGACCAGCGATGCTGGCCGGGAACACCGTCGTCCTGAAGCCATCGCCCGCCGCGCCACTCGCGAATCTCAAGCTGGGCGAGATCCTCCGGGACGTCGTACCGGACGGCGTCCTGAACATCATCAGCGGAGACGACAGTCTCGGCGCACAGCTCACCGCACATCCTGGCTTCGACAAGATCAGCTTCACCGGCTCAACTCACACCGGCAAGCTGGTGATGGCAGCCGCCGCGCAGTCGCTCAGCCGGATCACCCTCGAACTCGGCGGCAACGACCCGGCGATCGTGCTACCGGACGTCGACGTCAAGGCGACCGCGGAGCAGCTCTTCTGGGCGGCGTTCAGCAACTCCGGCCAGATCTGCCTTGCAGTCAAGCGGATCTACATCCACGCGGACATCTACGACGAACTGGCCGCCGAGCTCACCGCCTACGCACGCAACGTCAAGGTCGGCGACCCGGCCGAGGAGGGCGTCCAGCTCGGACCGGTCTCCAACCAGCGCCAGTACGACACCGTCGTCGGTCTGCTCGAGGACTGCGAGCGCAACGGCTACAAGTTCCTGACCGGCGGCCTGCCCGACGCATCCGCCGGCTTCTTCATTCAGCCGACCCTCGTGGACAACCCGCCGGAGGACTCCCGCATCGTCCAGGAGGAGCAGTTCGGCCCGGTCCTTCCGTTGCTCAAGTACGACGATCTCGACGACGCGATCGCCCGCGCGAACGCGAGCCAGTACGGACTCGGCGCCTCCGTGTGGTCCGCCGACCCGGACGCGGCCTTCGCGGTGGCCCAGCAGATCCAGTCCGGCACCGTCTGGGTCAACGAGATCATGCACCTCAGCCCGCTGGTCGGATTCGGCGGCCTGAAGCAGTCCGGCATCGGAACCGAGAGCGGCCTGGCCGGCCTGCTCGAGTTCACCGAGTCCCAGACACTGACCGTCAAGCGCTCGGCATAACAGCGATGGCAGTCAGAACATCGGTACGGCGTGGAAGTCGTCGGGCAGGTCCGTGACGCGCAGGATCCGGACCGGGGTCTGCCGCGCGGCCAGCTCGGCGACCTCGTCCAGGTTGTCGTTGAGATCGAGGTAGGCACCGGACAGTACGTCGTACCGGCCGCTCGCGAGGTCGGCGATCATCCGGGCGGCGTCGTCCGGACGATCCGGGAAACGGTCCCTGGGCACGAGCCCGCGCTCGATCATGCCCTCCACCGAGGGGTTGGGGATGCCGCCCGGGTGCAGGCTGAACGCGGCCACCCCGGTCCCCCGCGTCTCGACGGCGATGGCCTCACTCAGCCGGATGGCCGCGGTCTTGGACACGACATAACCGGAGCTGCCCGGGACAACCGCCGTACCGGCTCGGCTTGCCACCGTGATGATCCGGCCGCGACCGGCCTCAAGCATCGACGGCAGCACCGCATGCGCGAACAGGAACGGCCCGTAGACATTGCTCAACAGCGTGTCCCGCCAACCCGACGGATCGCTGTCCGCCACCGTGGCCATCCCCTCAGCGGCGCCGGCGTTGTTCACCAACGTCGTCACCGGCCCGAACGCCTCGTTCGCCCTGGCGACGGCCTCTTCCACATGCACCGGATCCGTCACATCCCCGACGACCGCCTCGACCCGGACCCCGCTGCGACGCAACCCGTCCGCCACCTCATCCAGGACCTCCTTCCGCCGCCCGGTCACCAGCACGGCCGCACCACGCGCCCCGAACTCAGCCGCGATCGCCCGGCCGATCACGCCAGTCGCACCGGTCACCAACGCAACCTCAGAACCCAACTCCGCACCCGACATGCTCTCGCTCCCTCTGGATCTCCGCTCCTACGTCAAGCGTACTCCAAAGCGAAACGAGCGTTCTCATTTGAGGCATCCCCGGCCGGAGACACGTAACAGGGGCCGGAGACCCCGCCTCACAGGTCCCCGGCCCCGACTTCTTGTCCCCGGCCACCACTCCCTATCCCGGCCCCGACTTCCTATCCCGGCCCCGACTTCTTGTCCCCGGCCACCACTGGTGGCCAGGGATAGGAAAATGGGGCTCTTGTGACGTTGGGGTGGGTAGTTCGCACGTCGTCGGACCGGCGGGTCGCCATCCGATCGCAGGGTCTCGGGCGATGTGATCGGCGAGTGTGGCGAGGATGTCGCCGACTGAACGCACGGTGCTGCCGGACATCGATTTCTGGCGGCAATCTCCTTCCACTCGACATCGGACCACTGGTCCTGCACGCCCGACTGAACCCACCGTGCTCCCCGGGGCCGGAGGGTGCGGAGGGGGGAGGGCGTGGGGTGGCGGGGCGGACCGCCAGCACCGTCTAACTCGGCGCGGCACGGACACTTCACGCTCAGCATCACCCGCACGAGCAGCCGCACGAGAGGTTAGACGGTGGCACAGGTCCGGCACCCGGGGGGACGCCGGATCGGTCGCGGCCGCCAGTCTGTTGCCACTGCGTTTGGAGGTCGCCGGCTACAACCCGGGGGTGTGCACACCCCGCGGGGACCTTGAACAAGCCATGCCTTGTTCACAGCCCCCATTCCTGTCCACACCCTCAGCAACTGCACGCAGGCCACCTACTGCCAACGATGGAACAGCGCCCAGCTAACCCACCAGCACACCGGTCAACCGACCCACCACCAAGGGGAAGAGACCGGTACGCCGCACCACCCACGAATGAGTCAGAAGAGCCGAAAATGGTGGGGGGAGACAGGTAGTGATGGCTGGAGACCTCGCACCACAGGTCTCCAGCCATGGCTTCCTGTCTCCGGCCGCAACTGAGGGCGCGGTTCTGGGGCGTTCGAACTTTGGAGACACGCCCTAGTCGAAAAGGCTAGGTTCCGGGTCAGGTTGAACCGGAACCGGCCGGAAACCCGCAGCGGACCGGCCGCCCGGCTGGACGACAGCACCTCCGACTGCCTCCTCCAGCCCCTTGACCGCAAGCCGATCGGCGCGCTCGTTCTCCGGATGCCCGGCGTGCCCCTTCACCCACAACCACTCGACCTCGTGCCGCGCGTTCGCCTGCTCCAGCCGCTGCCATAGATCGGCGTTCTTCACCGGCAACTTCGCCGACGTCCGCCATCCGTTCAGCTTCCACTTCGGCAGCCACTGGGTGATCCCGTTCCGCACATACGTGCTGTCGGTATGGAGCGTCACCACCTCACCGTCCCGCGTCAGCCCCTCCAGCGCCATGATCGGAGCCATCAACTCCATCCGGTTGTTGGTGGTCTCCCCCGGCTCTCCGCCGTACAGCTCCTTCTCGTGCTCCCCGTACCGCAGCACCACACCCCACCCACCAGGCCCAGGATTGGGACTGCAGGCTCCGTCGGTAAAAATCTCAACAACCCGCTTGTCGGCCACCGCCGCACCCTACCGTCGGAATCGAGACGGCTAGCCGAAAGGTCGCCGACCAGTACGCCGCGCGCGTGGCGGTGTCCGTGCAGACCGCACTCAGATAACGGCAGCCGCCCGGGGGCCCGGCGCTGAACCCCAGCTCAGGGGCATCTCCCGCACTGAGTGAAGCTGATCCAGGACACTCCCAATATCTGTGGTCGCTGGATTAGACATTGCGCGACGGTCCGTGTAAGTTTCTTCTCGTTGACAGAGAAGAACAGTGAAGCTGACGTGGACAGCTAACGTCCTGTCCAAGAGTGTGATTGTGAAGTGGGTACGACGGCGGACTCCGCCGGGCCGATCAGTGGAAGGGCTCGGGTTCCCGCCAGGATCCGATCAGGGTCGCCGGAGCCAGTGGTCGACAGGGGTTCCGGACCGGACGGATGGAAAGCGCAGTTCGCAGTAGGCAGTACCTGTAGTTGCAGTTCGTAGTTGCAGTTCGCAGTAGGCAGTACCCGTAGTTGCAGTTCGTAGTTGCAGTTCGCAGTTGCAGTTCGCAGTAGGCAGTACCCGTAGTTGCAGTTCGCAGTAGGCAGTACCCGTAGTTGCAGTTCGCAGTTGCAGTTCGTAGTTCGCAGTACCTGTAGTTGCAGTTGAGTAGTTGTTGTTCGCAAGAGAGAAGGGAACGGGTTAAGCCGTCGGATCGCCCGCCAGTGCCAGTACTTCGCCGGGCGGGTGCCGTGGTTCCATCACGAAGGAAGGTGGTCTTCGGTTACGCATTCAGCGATCCCTGCAGCGACAGCCTTCACGTGGCGCGCTGTGGACCTGCAAGGCCGGCCTCACGGCCGGTAGATGGTGACAATCCAACAACCCCTTAAGGGCCCCGGTGCTTCGGCACCGGGGCCCTTCGACGTGGAGCCTCGCCCGAGACCTGGTGCAGGACGGTGAAACCTTCGGTACGTCGTCCTGAGCGGTCATCACGCATCGCGCGACGGGACGACGTACCGGCCCCAGCGCCAGTCGCGGACCTCCGGCAGGTCTTCGCCCGTTGTCGTCACGTGCAGGCGGTGCCGGGTCCGCTGGTCCGCGAAGAACTGCCGTGCCGAGCTCGCCCGGCTCCGCAACGACGGCACCCGATCGATGACGTCCATCGCGAGGTGGTACCGGTCCAGGTTGTTCAGCACGACCATGTCGAACGGCGTCGTCGTGGTGCCTTCCTCGATGTAGCCGCGGACATGCAGGTTCGCGTGGTTGGTGCGCCGGTAGGTCAGCCGGTGAATCAACCAGGGGTATCCGTGATAGGCGAAAATCACCGGCTTGTCCGACGTGAACAACGCGTCGAAGTCCGGATCGGTCAACCCGTGCGGGTGCTCGGTCGCGTCCTGCAGCCGCATCAGATCGACCACGTTCACCACCCGGATCTTCAGCTCCGGCAGGTGTTCGCGCAGCAGATCGACGGCGGCGAGTGTCTCCATCGTCGGCACGTCACCCGCACACGCCATCACCACGTCCGGATCACCATCGTCGTTGCTCGCGAAGTCCCATACCCCGATGCCCCGGGCACAGTGCAGCGCCGCCGAGTCCCAGTCCAGCCAGCTCGGCTGCGGTTGCTTGCCTGCGACAACGACATTGATGTAGTTCCGGGTCCGCAGGCAATGATTCATCGTGGCCAGCAAGGTGTTCGTGTCCGGTGGCAGATAGACGCGGACGACTTCCGCCTTCTTGTTCATCACGTGATCGATGAACCCCGGATCCTGATGCGAGAAGCCGTTGTGGTCCTGCCGCCAGACGTGCGAGGTCAGCAGATAGTTCAACGACGGAATCGGCCGCCGCCAATCCAGCCGGTTCGCTGTCTCCAGCCACTTGGCATGCTGGTTCACCATCGAGTCGACGATGTGGACGAACGCCTCGTACGACGAGAACAACCCGTGCCGCCCGGTCAGCAGATAGCCCTCCAGCCACCCCTGACAGGTGTGCTCACTGAGCATCTCCAGCACCCGGCCGTCCACGGCGAGATGCTCGTCGCTGTCTCGCCGGTCCGCGTTCCACGCCTTGGCGGTCACCTCGTAGACCGAGGACAACCGGTTCGACTCGGTCTCGTCCGGACCGACCATCCGGAAGTTCCGCTGGCCGGCGTTGAGCGTGAAGACCTCCCGCAGGAAGTCCCCGAGCACCTTCGTCGGCTCGCCGTCCTCGGCACCCGGAGACTTCACCGGTACGGCGTACTCCGCGATCGGCGGTAGCTCGAGATCACGCGTGACCAGCCCACCGTTGGCGTGCGGGCTCGACCCCATCCGCCGATCCGGTCCGGGCGCGAGTTCCAGCAAGCCGGCCGTCGGCCTGCCGCCGCTGTCGAACAACTCTTCGGGCCGATAGCTGCGCAGCCAATCCTCCAACTGCCGCAGATGATCCTCGTTCGTCCGTACGCCGGACAGCGGCACCTGATGCGCTCGCCACGTGCCCTCGACCAACTGCCCATCGACCGTGTGCGGACCGGTCCACCCTTTCGGCGTCCGGAGCACGATCATCGGCCACGCCGGGCGCAGTGGCGAAGCATCCGCCGTACGGGCTTCCAGCTGGATGTCGTCGATCCGGTCGAGACAGCGATCCATCGCGGCGGCCAGGGCCTGATGAACCTCCGCGGGCTCGGATCCTTCGACCAGGTACGGCTCGTGGCCGTAGCCCCGCAGCAGGGCTGACAACTCCTCGTCACCGATCCGGGCGAGCACGGCCGGGTTGGCGATCTTGTAGCCGTTCAGATGCAGGATCGGCAGCACCGCGCCGTCGCGCCGCGGATCGAGAAACTTGTTCGAATGCCACGAGGTCGCCAGCGGTCCGGTCTCCGCCTCGCCGTCGCCGACGACACAGGCGACCACCAGCCGCGGATTGTCGAACGCCGCACCGTAGGCGTGACTGAGCGAATATCCCAGCTCCCCGCCCTCGTTGATCGAGCCCGGCACCTCCGGCGCCACGTGACTGGGGATCCCGCCCGGGAAGGAGAACTGCTTGAACAATCTCGCCATCCCCGGCCCGTCCTGCGTCACGCTCGGATACGTCGCCGTCCAACTTCCCTCGAGCCAGCTGTTCGCCACGATCGCGGGACCGCCGTGGCCGGGGCCGATCACATACATCAGCTCGCGGTTTCGCTCGCGGATCACCCGGTTCAGGTGCGCATAGATGAGATTCAGCCCAGGCGTCGTACCCCAATGCCCGAGCAGCCGGGGCTTGAGATGCTCCGGCCGCAGCGGCTCCGCCAGCAACGGATTCGCCAGCAGATAGATCTGCCCCACGGACAGATAGTTCGCGGCCCGCCAGTACGCATCCAGACCCTGCAGTTCGACCTCACTCAACGGACGACCCTCAGCGCGCTCCACAGCTCTCCCATCGACGATCGCTCGCCGGTACCCACGAGCGACCGGCCGAACCTGACAGCGGCGGAACGACTGCAGATGAATCCCCGCCCTCAGGCGACTGCGGGTTCTCGCGACTTCTCACCCGGGCCGTCGTACTATGGCTGCGGTTGCTCCAGAAGGTGGGTTGCCGGGAGAACGGAGCCATAGGAGTTCGGCATGCCCCAGAACCACCCGTCTGCCGAGGCGTTCGGGAAGCTGGCTACCGAGATGCAGAACGCCGATGGCGTCGAACTGACGGTCGAGGCCGTCGTCGACTACGCACTACAGGCGGTCTGGTGCACGTATGCGTCGGTCGTCCTGATCGGGCCCAACCGGCGGCCGAAGACGATGGCCATGACCGACCCGCGGCTGATCAAGCTCGACGAGGCCCAGATCCTGGCCGGTGACGCGCCACTGCTGACCGTCATCCGCGACCAGGAGACCCTGCTCGTCGCCGACATCGCAACCGACCGCCGCTGGTCAGGCGCACCTCGAACGAGGTCAGGAGCGACCTGTGCCCGATAATCTCTCGTCGGCGGAGCAGTTCGGCCGGTTGGCCGTGGAGCTGCATGATGTCGGCGGCGTTCTGGAGACGGTCGACGCCGTCATCCAGTTCACCTTGCAGGCCATCCGTTGTGACTACGCGTCGGTCGTGGTGATCGACATGGGCCGACGCCCCGAGATCATGGCCAGCACCCACCCCGGACTCGAGAAGATGTACCGCGAGCAGCTCGACGCCGGTACAGGCCCGCTGATCACGGCGACCCAGGAGCATCAGGTCGTCATGATCCCCGATGTGCTCGCCGAGCTCCGCTGGCCCCAGGAATGGGTCGACCAAGCGGTCAGGGCCGGGATCCGGAGTTCGTTGCATGTGCCGCTGAGCAAGACCATGCAGCGCCGGTCGGCCGTTCTCAGCCTCTACCGCGTCGATCCGGACCCGTTCACGGACGACGACATCGCGGTCACCCACATTCTGGCCCGGCACGCCGCCGTCGCCATCTCGGCCGCCCGCCGGTACCAGCACCTGGCCACCGCGGTCGACGCCCGCAAGCTGGTCGGTCAAGCGATGGGGATCCTGATGGAGCGCTACAACTTCGACAGCGATCGCGCGTTCGAAGTGCTGCGGCGATACTCCCAGGACACCAACACCAAACTGCGTGACGTCGCCCAGGAGCTGATCGAAACCCGGAGGCTGCCGCGCTGACGCACACTGCCCGACGCGGTCGTCCTGCACAACGTCGTCCGGCGGCCGCTCGGCCACGTCCGGAGCCTCGGCATGCGGTACCTACTGCGGGCCTTTGGCAACTATCCGCGCGACCAGGTCTGGCTGCTCGGGACGGACGCGGACACTCGGGTACGTCCCGACTGGATCGAGCGGCAACTGGACCATGCCCAGCGCGTCGACACCGGTGAGGACCGCGACCTGTGGTTCCGGCTGGAGGCCGCCGGCTACGCCATGCTCCAGCCCCGCGACCTGGACGTTCTCACCAGCTCCCGGCTCCGCGGGCGGGCGCACGGCGGGCTGGCCGATCTCCTGACCGCGATGTGTACGCCGGGGGTACCGGTTGCGGTCGGCATCGATCAGGAGGAACCCCATGCCCCCGAAACGTAAGGCTTCCAGCGCTCCTCGCCGCGCGAGTGCGGCGCCCGAAGCACCTGCACGCCCCCCGGAGGATCGCCCGGTCGGCGCCGCCGAGGGCAGGCTTCAGACCAGTCCGCTGCTCACCACCGCACAGGGCGTCCGGCTGCCCGATACCGACCACTCGCTGAAGGCCGGATCGCGCGGCCCGACGCTGATGGACGACTTCCATCTGCGCGAAAAGATCACGCACTTCGACCACGAACGGATCCCGGAGCGCGTGGTGCACGCCCGCGGAGCAGCCGCGCACGGAACCTTCACCGCGTACGGGAACGCCGCCGCCGCGACCAAGGCCGGCTTCCTGCAGCGCGGCCGGGAGACTCCGGTCTTCGTCCGGTTCTCGACCGTGCTCGGCTCGCGCGGGTCCGCCGACACGGTCCGGGACGTCCGCGGCTTCGCGGTGAAGTTCTACACCGCCGAGGGCAACTTCGATCTGGTCGGCAACAACATGCCGGTGTTCTTCATCCAGGACGGCATCAAGTTCCCGGACATCATCCACGCCGGCAAGCCGCATCCCGATCGGGAGATCCCGCAGGCGCAGACGGCCCATGACACGTTCTGGGACTTCGTCTCGCTGCACACCGAGGCGACCCACCACGTGATGTGGGCGATGTCGGATCGTGGCATCCCGCGGTCGTACCGGACGATGGAGGGCTTCGGCGTCCACACGTTCCGGCTGGTGAACGCCAAGGACGAGACCTGCCTGGTGAAGTTCCACTGGAAGCCGGTCGCGGGCGTCCACTCGCTGGTGTGGGAGGAGGCGCAGATCGCGGCCGGGGCCGATCCGGACTTCCACCGCCGGGACATGGCCGACGCCATCGATGCCGGTACGCCGTTGGAGTTCGAACTCGGGATCCAGGTCATGCCCGACTCCGTGGACCAGACCTTCGAGGGCATCGACCTGCTCGATCCCACCAAGATCGTTCCGGAAGAGCTCTGCCCGGTGCAGCTGATCGGCAAGCTCAGCCTGGATCGCAACCCGACCAACTACTTCGCCGAGACCGAGCAGGTCGCCTTCCACACCGGCAACCTGGTCCCGGGGATCGAGGTGACCGACGACCCGCTGATGCAGGCCCGGCTGTTCTCCTACCTGGACACCCAGTTGACGCGGCTCGGCGGGCCGAACTTCACCCAGCTGCCGATCAACTGCCCGCACGCGGCGGTCAACGACAACCTGCGTGACGGAATGCACCAGACCGCAGTCCATCGCGGCATCGCGCCGTACCTGCCGAACAGTCTCGGAGCTGAGGGCGAACCCGTTCCCGCCGAGGTGGACGAGGGCGCCTTCGTCCAGGTACCGCGCGAGGTCAGCGGGGCCAAGGTGCGCGAGAACCCGGCGTCGTTCGCCGATCACTTCTCGCAGGCTTCGTTGTTCTGGGCCAGCATGACCGAGGTCGAGCGGGTCCACATCATCGAGGCGTTCACGTTCGAGCTCGGCAAGTGCTACGAGCAGCCGATCCGCGAACGCATGCTCGGAGTCCTCGCCAACGTCGACGCCGACCTGTGCGCGGCGGTAGCAGCCGGCCTGGGTCTGCCGGCACCGAAGGGCACCCCGGTCGCCGACGCTGTGCCCTCGCCCGCGCTCTCGCAGATCATCGTGGAGCCCGGACCGATCGCCGGACGCGTGATCGGCGTGGTCGCAGCCGACGGCGCCGACCTGCCCGGGATCACCAAACTGCGGCGCGCAGTCGAGGCTCAAGGCGCCGTACTGCGGCTGCTCGCGCCCGCCGGCGGCACGATCAAACGCGCTCGGTCCACCCAGACCGTCGAGCGAACGTTCCTGACCACGCGCTCGATCGAGTACGACGCCCTGATCGTTGCTGACGGCAACGCAGACCTGAAGGACATCAAACTGACCGTCCTGCTCAGTGAGCTCTTCCGGCACTGCAAGACGATCGGCGCCTGGGGCAACGGAGTGGACGTGCTGACCGCGGCCGGCGTCGACACGACCGCGCCTGGGATCATCCTCGGCGACACGATCGCCAAGCCCTTCACCACCGAGCTCTTCGCCGCCGTCGGCCTGCACCGCGCCTGGGACCGCGCGCAGCAGGTCATGGCCGGGTAGAAAGACCGCGCACCGGCCGATCACTGATCGGCCGGTGCGTTCTGTTACGGTGCGAGGCGATCCGCCCCGGCCTTCTGCATGAACGCTCCTTGGACCGCGTCGGGGTCGCTGTCTTCGTTATGAGGTGCAGGACCAGGTCACGGGACGGGTACGGCCCTGTGCGTCTGCGCTGACACCTGCCGCGGTGTTGTTGTTGGTGGCCACCGTGGCGGATGTGGAGAAGGAGTCGCCGCCGGCGGTGAGCGCCGGGAGCGGCTGCTCGTCGCCATCGATCCAGATCACTGCACCGAGGTTGGCATCGGACCCCACGACAGTTCCGAGGTCGTTCACCGCCCGCGCGTCGGGCTGCGTGCCGGGCAGGGCTTGGGGGCCGGTCGGCTCCCATCTGACCGCGCTTGCCAGGTCCTCGGATCCGCCTGTCAGCACAGCAGACCCGACGATGTAGCGGCCTGCCGCGGCGCGTGCGACCGAGTTGGTGCCAGCGACGGGGCCGGGCAGCGTCGTCAGTCCGTTGCGGACCGTACCCGCGATCGCCTGCTGCCTGAACTCGTCACCGACCGTCTCGGTCCACCCCACGACGGTGCCCTGCTGCGTGACGTCGGTGAGGTAGGCCGAGCCTGCCACTGGAACTAATCACCAGAACACGGGCGTGCCCGCGGAGAAGCCCGGCCCACCGGCCGGGCTTCCTCCGTTGGTCCTAGTAGTGGATGCGGGCCCGTACGGCGCGGTGGTCGGAGTAGTTGGCGGGGTTGTCGGAGCCGGTGTAGTGGGCGTCGGCCTGACCGGCTTCTTCGAAGGTGACGGTGTGAACGGCGGTGACGGCGGGCATGCCGCCCGGCTTCTTGGCCCAGACGTAGTCGATGCGGTTGCTGCCGCCGATCGTCCAGTTGTTGCCGAGGCACTCCCCGCGCGGAACCGTCCCGTCGCCGCAGTGGTCGTACATCACGTCGCGGAACCCGGCGTTGCCGCCGAGGTCGCCGTTCGTCTCCCGGTACCAGGCCTTCCAGTCACCCGGGTTGCCGGCGGTGGTGTTCGCGTCCCCACCCCAGATCATCAGGTCGCCGCCCCAGCCGGAGACCTTCTCGGACGCCTCGCGGGCGTTCTCCGCGACGCACGGGTGGCCGCCGCTGTTGCTGGTCGGCCAGTGCGTCGACGCGACGGTGAGGTTCTTGTCCGCCAGGGTGTCGTGGAGCTTGAGCCGCAGCGCCTCCGCCCGGCTCTGGCCGGTGTTCTCACAACCGTTGTCGCCGTCTCGGTCGGCTTTCCAGGTATCCGCCTGCAGCACCTGGAACCGGTCGGTGTCGAAGATGATCGCTGTGGTCTGCTGCTTCTTCTCACCCTCGCACCGGGCCGGCTGTTCCGGCGGCTCGGGGTTCGCGATCCGGCCGGTGTACTTGCGATTCAGCTTGGCCTCCATGGTGCTGACCAACTGGGTCAACTCCGCGCGGTTGCTGATCTGCTGCACCAGGAAGATGTCCGGGGCGGGGTCGGTGCTCTTCATCGCGAAGATGAGGTCCTGCCAGTCCCCCGGACAATTGGCGTCGATCGTCTTCAGGTTCTCCACGTTGTTTGTGTAGACGTTGACGTAGTCGCGCCGTGGCGCCTCGGCGGCGGTCGACGCGCCCGCCGCGGAGAGCAGCACACCGACGGACAGTGCGGTGGCGGCCAGCGCGGTGGCGGTCAGCCTCCGACTGGAGCGGGGCAGGCGGAGCGGAACAGGCATGACGTTCTCCTCGGGGCGGTGTCACGGCCCGGTCCGAGCGGACCGAGCCGAGTCTGGCCGTAGGTTAACGCCGACCGGGAGTCAGCAGAAGACACTGGACCTTGGTCAGTCGGCGCCTTCGACGATGCGGAAGTCGCGCTCGACGCCGTCCGACAAGGCGACCAGCGCTTCCTGGTACGCCGTACTCTCCCGCGCCGCGACGGCCTGATCGAAGCTGTCGAACTCGACCAGGATCGTGCGCTCGGCGATTCCGGCGTCATACGCAACGACCCGACCGCCGCGGATGAGGGTCCGGCCGCCCGCAGCCTGGACGGCCAGACGGGCCAACTCGTTGTAAGCAGCCAGCTTCTCAGGGTCTGAAATGGTGCGGTAAACGCTGACCCAGTAGCCCTTAGGCATGGAACCTCCAGTATTGGAATGATGCTCGATCGGGCTAGATCACGAGCAGACTGATGTCGAGTGCGGGGGCGGAGTGCGTGACAGCGCCGACCGAGACGGCGTCGACGCCGGTGGCAGCGATGTCGGCGACCGTGTTGAGGCTGATGGTGCCGGAGGCTTCGAGGCGGCAGGCGGACCCCGAGGCGTCGCGCTCCTTCACGACCAGGGTCATGTCCTCGGTGGACATGTTGTCCAGCAGCATCCACTCGACGTCGCAGTCGAGGGCATCGCGGGCTTCGGCCAGGGTGGTCACCTCGACCTCGATCGCCAACTGCTGGCCTTCCGCGGCCATGCCGTCGCGGACTCGTCGAACCGCCGACCGGACTCCGCCGGCTGCGGCGAGATGGTTCTCCTTGAGGAGAACCATGGCGGCAAGGTCGAGTCGGTGGTTGGTCCCGCCGCCGCAGGTCACGGCGTACTTGTCCAGCGCTCGGAGGCCTGGTGCGGTCTTCCGGGTGTCGAGGAGTCGCACGTCGCGTCCGCCGATCGCGGCCATGAAGGCCGCCGTACAGGTTGCGATTCCCGACATCCGCTGGGCGAAGTTCAGTGCGACCCGCTCGCCGGTGATGATCGAGCGTGCCGGTCCACTGATCGTCGCCAGCAGCTGTCCCGGGACAACCGCATCGCCGTCGGTAACGGCCGGCCGTACAACCACGGCGGCGTCAACCTCGCCGTACACGCTCTGTACGACGGACAGTCCGGCGACGCGTCCCGCCTGTTTGGCGATCATCGTCGCCTCGACGCGCAGTGCCGCCGGGACGCTCCACCGCGTGGACACGTCGTCCGCCGCGTGATCCTCGGCCAGTGCAGCCCGGACCGCGGCCAGGATTGTTGCTGTTGCCGGTTGCATCAGGAGCGTCCTCTCTTCGGTGATGTGCATGTGAGTCACGCGGCCGAAGGTTTGCCGATGGCAACCATCCGCTGGACCGAACGCCTGGCCCGCTCGGCGATCTCGCTCGGCAGCTGGATCTCGTCGCGGCCTTCACGCAGGCATCGGAGCAGCAGTTCCGGGGTAATCATCTTCATGAACCGGCACGACGCCTTCGGGTTCACTGGGACGAAATCCGTGTGCTGATTCACCTTGCGCAGCTGGTGCAGCATGCCGATCTCCGTGGCGACGAGGGCGGTCTTGGCCGTCATACCGCGGGCACTCTCCAGCATCCCAGCCGTGGAGAGGATGTGGGTCCGCTCGGCCGGCAGGTCGCCCCGCCCGGCCAGCCAGATCGTCGACGACGCACAGCCGCATTCGGGGTGGACGAGGACCTCGGCCGTGGGGTTGGCCGCGATCTGGGCGCGCAGGTCGGTCGGGCTGATACCGGCGTGCACATGGCACTCCCCCATCCACACCTCGATGTTGTCCCGGCCCGTCTGCCGCCGGACGTGCTCCCCGAGGAACTGGTCAGGCAGGAACAACACCGTCTGATCGCGTGGGATCGAGTTGACGACCTCCACCGCGTTGGACGATGTGCAGCAGACGTCGGCCTCCGCCTTGACCGCCGCACTGGTGTTGACGTAGGCAACGACCGCGGCACCCGGGTGCTGGGCCTTCCAGGCACGCAACTGATCCGCGTCGATGGTGTCCGCCAGGGAACAGCCTGCCTGGGCGGTCGGGATCAGCACGGTCTTGTCGGGGCTGAGCAGCTTGGCGGTTTCGGCCATGAAATGCACGCCACAGAAGACGATCGTGCCGGCATCGGTCCCGGCCGCGATCCGGGACAGTGCGAGCGAGTCGCCGACATGGTCGGCGACATCCTGGATCGCCGGCTCCTGGTAGTTGTGGGCGAGGATCACTGCGTCTCGCTCCCGGGCAAGGCGGCGTACCTCGTCCTGCCAGTGAGTCGATCGGGTCTCGGTAACAGTCACGTCGGTATCCTTTGGGAGGTTTTCGCTTCAGAGGCGATAACTAGCCTCACGGTACCATGGCCGACGTGCCGGCAATCAAGGAAGGTGATCGGGTTAACTTCCCGAGCTATCCTCACGAAGTACTCGCGGTGGTCCTCTCCGTCCGCGACGGCAGGCTGTGCGTCCTGCTGTGGAAGCGCGCCCGGAGTCCGCACCGGGACCGATGGGCCCTGCCCGGTGGCGGCGTCGAGCCCACCGAGAGGTTCCGGGAGGCCATCACCGGGCACCTCGCCGCGAAGGTCGATGTCCGCGACGTCGCGCATCTGGAGCAGCTGGCCACCCACAGTGCCGTCGACCGTGATCCTCGGGCCCGGGTGCTGGCCACGGGCTATCTCGGCCTGGTTCCGTCCGACGTCCAGCCGGACCTGCCGTCCGACACGGCCTGGCATCCGGTCGAGGACCTGCCGCGGACCGCGTTCGACCACCACCACTTCATCGACGCTGCGACCGGGCGGCTGCGCGCGAAGCTCTCGTACACCAACATCGGGTTCGCCCTGGCTCCGCTCGAGTTCACCATCGCGGAGCTGCGGGATCTCTTCGGTGCCGCCCTGGGCTACCAGCTCGGCGCCACCAATCTCACCCGCGTCCTGACGCGCCGGCACGTGATCGACCCGACCGATCGGCGAGCCAGCTCCGGCCAGTCCGGTGGACGCCCGGCCACTGTCTACAAGTTCGTGACCCGCGAACTCACCGTCACAGACCCCTTCGCGGTCCTCCGCCCGCCCCGATGATCGGCTGAACAGCACGCGGTCCAAGAGCCGCTTCGCACGGGTGTTGCCTCTGAATGGCACGATCGATCGAGTGAGTACTGATGCGTGGGACCGCCAAGACAGTGGATCCGGTCACTACAACCGCGGCGACGTCGTACTGCGGCGGTCGCGCCGAGGCCTCGTTGTGACGTGGGTACAGGCGACACGAGTCGTCCGCGATGACGAGGACGGCCTGCTGCTGTGGCTGCCGGTGGGCTCAGGATTCGGGCACCGCGCTGATCATCAGGGACGGGCGACACGCGAGGAGCCGATCGACGTCGTCGCGACGCGTCCGCTGGTAAAGGGCCAGTGGAAGAACAACAGCGTGCTGATCTGGAACCCGGCCGGTGCCGACCATTCGTTGTGGTGGTTCTTCGATGCGAACGTTTTCACCGGCTGGTACGTCAACCTGGAAATTCGCGGACCGCGTTGGACCGACGGTCAGCGCCGCGGCATAGACGTCGCCGACCTGGGGCTCGACGTCGTCGTTGAACCCGACCGGACCTGGTGCTGGAAGGACGAAGACGACTTCGCGACTTTCACCGACGCCCCGGGATACTGGACCGCCGTACAGGCCGTTGCCGCCCGCGCTGAGGGGCGTCGTGTCATCGCATTGGCCGAGGAAGGCAAGTTCCCCTTCGACGGAACCTACTGCGACTTCGCCCCCGACCCCACCTGGTCGCCGCCGGAGCTACCGACGGACTGGGACAGCCCACCTAGGTAGCCCTCTGCCGGCCGCACGTCATCCCTTGGCTCGGTCGGGCAGCGAGCCGGGGCGGACCGCCACCACTCACCAACTCCGCGCGGCCCGCCTCGTTCACGCTCAGCACGCGCTGCCGAGACAGCTCGAGACCGGGTTGGTCAGTGGCTCAGGTCCGCCTCAGCCAACCTGCGCCCGGTCCGCACGAGTCGCGTTCCGCCAACCCAGATCACAACGTCCGAAAACACGCCGACCACGTACTGCGGGCCTTCGGACGTAACGAGACCCTCGCGCCGGTCGTGGCCGAGCTGGCCGGTCAGTCGGCGATCAGGGCGTAGGCGAACGGCAGCCGACGGTCCAGCCAGTCGGCTTTCACGGTTACGGACTTGCTGCCTTCGGAGAGCATGACGATCTCGTCGCCGGCACGCCATTCCAGGACGCGGTCCTTGGTGGCCTGGTCTCCACCTTCGGCCCCTGCGCTGGAGACCGCGTCCAGTACGCCGATGAGCAACCGCCCAGCCGCCTTGACCGCGAGTTCCTTGGGTCGGCCGCTGAGCCACTCGGTGCGGCCGACGATCTCCGGCCGGCCCGGTTGGTCGATCCGCCAGGTCGGCCGGAGCAGCGGCCTGCCGGACGGGACGCGGGTGATCGTCCCGATCAGTCCAGCCTGCTCGTCGCGCACCTCGAAGCTGTTCTCCGCAGTCTCGGCAACCGAGCAGAGCAGTTGCTTCTCCTCGGAGTCCAGGCTGAGCCGACCGCCGGAAGCGACGTACGCACACGGCGTGAAGACCCGGTCGCTCTTGGGACCCTGAGGCACCCGAATGGCTTTGGGTCCCCACTCGATCCGGTTGCGCTTGCGGGTGTCCGGTCGAGCGACCGTGCCCAGGGTGAACTCGCGGACCTGGTTCCACTCAATCTCAGCCACTGCGCCACCTTAGACGTCGAGGAGTCAGGCGCACCGTCCCACCGCCAACGAGACGAGGGCGTCGTTGACCCTTCCTCGCTCCTATCGTGCGTCCGAGTGCGGCTTCGCAGGGAAGCGCGCACAGCAAAGGGGGCTTCATGCTTACTCGGTACGGAATCGGCCGGCTAACGCGGACAGTGGTTGCGCTCGGCGCCGCCACCGCGCTCACGATCGGCGGCACGGTGACCGCGAGCGCCGCGTTGCCGAAGGTCACTGGCCCGACCCTGGCAGGGACCGCCAAGCCGACCTCCGCCAAGTACACGGCGCTGAACGGTGGCGTCACCGACGGCACCTACTGGTACGCCGTCGTCTCCGAGCACGCCAAGTCCAACGGCAAGCTCTACGACTCGACCCAGCTGATCAAGACCAAGCTGTACGCGAGCAGCCCGACGAAGGTCGCCACCTTCCGGCTCCGCTCCGGTAACCACACGAACCTGCTCGGGCACGGCAATGACATGGCCTACAACGCCGACACCAAGCGGTTGCTGATCCCGGCCTGGACCAACGACGCCTCGGTTCAGGCCTCCACCCAGGGCCGGGCGGTCCGGGTCATCAACCCCAGCACGCTCGCGATCGAGAAGACCGTACTGTTGCCGCACACAACGACCGGGCTGTGCTACGACGCGGTCAAGAACCGGTACGTCGGCGGCACGCTGAACCAGTACTACGCCTACACCAGCGCGTTCAAGCAGACCGCGAAGTCGGCGAAGCTGGCGATGCCCGGCACCGGTCAGGGCATCGACTGCGACCAGAGCTACATCTACGTGATCACCAGCCCCAAGGGCACGCAGAAGACCAACAAGATCTTCGTCTACGACTGGACCTTCAAGCTGGTGCGCACCTACGAGCACGCCTCCGGCTCCGAGAGCGAGCACCTCACGCACCAGAGCGGCACCTACTACCTGGGCTTCAACATCGGCGCCGGCAAGCTCTACCGGCTGGACAACTTCCAGTTCACGGTGACCTACGCCGCCGGGGGTGGCACGGGCTCGATGTCGCCCACTGTGGTCCTTTACGGCAGGACGACGGCCCTGCAGAAGAACACCTTCAAGCGCTCCAGCTACACCTTCACGGGCTGGGCCGCGAAGCGGTCGTACGACAACAAGACGCGCTACCAGAACCCGAAGGACACCAGCAAGACCGGCTGGTACACCAACGGCAAGCAGCCGAGCGGCTGGAAGCCGTACCTCTACAAGAACGGCGCGACCGTGCTGCACACCACCCCGCGCGGAGCCGTCGCGCTCACCGCCGTCTGGCGCAAGGCGTAAACACCACCATGCTTTCCCCGGTCCGTCGGCTCCTGCGCGGTAGCCGACGGACCGGGTTCAGAGCGCCGCGGCCTCGTGGACGCAGCCAGCGAGGATCAAATCTCCGTCGGTTTGCTCCGAGCCCTTGCAACGCCTCCTGCAGCGGGCGTGCGCCACCGTTCGTGGGCAGATTGGCGGCTCATTCCCAGCACGGCGCCCACCTCGTCCCAGGTGACGCCATTGGACTTGGCTACCGCTACACATCGGTCGAGATTCGCCTTCGCCTCCAACAGAACCCGGTGCGCCCGGTGGAGCTGGACTATCGGCAGGGACGCAAGATGATCCCGGAAAGCGCTCCGTGCAGAATCGCGGATCTGTGGCGATGCCTCCCCGTGCCGGGAGTTGCGCTCGGTCCGTTCGTAGAACGGACCGGTCCATTCACAGGCGCACCACAGCATCCAGCCACGCACGTCGTGTGAGCTGTCGAAGATCACCGTCCTGGTCGTTGTCTTCTGCCTCGTGATGCTGGTCTCGCTTGCGCTGCCGGCTGCGCGCCGCAATTACGTGCTGCGACTCGCACCGATCGTCGTACAACTGGTGCGCGAGATCGGAGCCTCGAACCGCACGTCGACCGGCAAGAGCTCGCGGAATTAACTCGGGGTCGTCGATCATTGCCATTGGCATCTATTGGGCCACGGGGCCTGCGCCGTCGAGCGTTTGAGTCAATGTCACGGATTGTGCTCGACCTCTGGACGCCGCCCGAGTGATCGCCGTACCGTCGGTCCGGTTGGGGGGAACCAACCATGAGGAACTGCCATTCCTGTGGCGCGGCCAACCGGGCCAGCGCCACCTACTGCGGCACGTGCGGAGTCACTCTGCCGGCCGCAGAACAAGATCCGGCGACGATGCCGCCGTCGGATGCCACCCGTTACCTGTGTGCTGCTGTGCAGCTGGACAGCAGGCTTGCCAAGCAGGTGGTTCGCGACGTTCTGGAGGAGAGGTTCAAGGCTCCGCCGACGTCGCCGGACGTCGACCTGGTGCCGGTTGTTCTGCATGCCATCGAGGCACAGAAACGGCATGTCGTCCGCGATCTCCTGCTGACGCTACTGTTTTTCGTCGGGGTGTGGAGCGTCTACACCGGGCGGCCACTCATCTTCGTGCTGGCAACCGCGCTCTGCTGGGTAGTCGTCGTCGGCGAGACGCTGGTAGCGACGTACGGCGTGGTAGCACATGAGCTGCACCCGGCGCGATTCAAGCCTGACCAGCTACCGCGACCGTACAACGACGGACAACGCCGGCGGCTCGTCCAGATCGCCGAAGCGCAGCAGGGAAACGTCAACGTCTACAGCGCGTACAAGCCCTTTGCCGGCAGTGGGAGACTCGTCGACGCCTGGTCGATGGTTCTCGACACGCACCGGGCAGCGGAGGGCCGCGAGGTCGAGACCTTCACGGTGCTGGAGGTCCACGACTTCGTCCGGGACCAGTTGCGCGACCTGCGGACCGGCACGGTCACGATGACCGACCGGGTCTTCGTCGACGGTCGCGACCTCCGCGACGACCTCCGGTTCCTGCCTCAGCAGGTCGGGGCCCCGGTGACCTCGGTCGATCCCGCGCTGCTGCGCAGCCTGACGATCGCGTCCGAGGACCGGGCCCGTCCGTACCTGTGCATCCAGGTCAGTGGTTGGCAGGGGCAACTGGTTCATTCGACCTTCCTGCGCTTCGTCCTGACGCCTCACGACCTGTTCATCGAGGCCAGCCACTTCCTGCTCACCCCGGTGCGGGACGAGTTCCAGGAGGTCGACAGGTTGCTGCCCGAACCGACCGCCGGTCAGGCACTGCGGATCGGCGGACGAGCGCTGCGGCGGACGCCGGGTCACTTGTTCCGGGCACCCGTCACGACGATCGCCCATCTGTTCGGCTCGATGACGGAGGAGCAGCAACGGACCAGGCAGAAGAAAGAGATCCTCAACGCGCTCCGGTTCGACCACGGCGCTCCGGTCAGCCCGCGCGAGACAGTCAGCGACGGGTGGTACCAGCGGTACTTCCAGCAGCTCGACGACAACTGGTACACGAAGGTGATCAACAAGCGGCTGCTGCAGTCGTTCAACGAGTTCCTCGACTCCAAGGGGATCCACACCGACGAGCTGGCCCAGGCCGGCACGGTGATCCAGAACTCCGGCGTGATGATCACGGGCGGCTCCGTCACGACGGGCACCATGGCCGCCGGCACCGGGGCCCGAGCGACTTCCATGATCTCCAAGGTCGCCAAGGCGGCAAAGCACAGCGTTGACGAAGTAGCGGGAAGGAACTGATGAAGAACTACGGGATCAGCGTCACCGGCGGGAAGGTCGAGGCCGGTGCGATGGCGGCCGGTGACCACGCGACCGCGACGAACATCTCGGCGGTATCGGACTCACTCACCGACGCTCGTGCCGAGATGACACACCTCCTCGAACTGCTGCGCGCCGTACCGGAACTGCCTGAGCAGACCGTCGCGATGGCCGAGCTGGCTGATCACGAACTGGGGAAGGAAGAACCCGACAAGAGCTCGGTACTAGGTCTGCTGGAACTGATCGCATCCGGAGCCAAGTCGATCGCGTCGATCGGCGGCGCGGTGACCGCGGTCCAGCAAGCGGTCAGCGCGATCCTGTAACTGTCCGGGGGGACTGATGTCTGTGTACTGCACCACCTGCGGCACCCGCCGCGCGGAGCCGGTCAAGTACTGCACTCAGTGCGAAGCCGGTTTCGAAGAATCCCGCCCGACCCGTTCCACCGAAGCCCCGACCAGCTACGGACAGGGCTGGTACGTCGGCGCCACCGTCGTACTCGCTGTCGTCGTAACACTGGCGATCGTCGGACTGAACGCCCTGCTCACCCGCTCCGTGAACGGCCTGATCGAAGACTCCAGCGCCAGCGGGTCTGGAGTGCTCGGCTACAAGATCGACTCCGACGGCTACGTCGTCCCTGCCGAGGGCAACCCCACCTCAGAGGAAGCTCCGACCTTCACACCCTCGCCATCGGAGTACGAGACGACCGAACCGACCGTTGAGCCCACCCCGGAACCCGCTCCGACTCCCGAGCCGACGCTGGGAAACGACCTGGTCTCCATCACTCCCGAAGCCGCACAAGACCCGGCCGCGCCCGCCGTCGTTGAACTGCTCACCACCTACTACAAGGCCATCAACGATCACGACTACCTGACGTACCAGGCCCAGCAAACCCGTGCAGCAAACGCGCTACTGACCCGCACCGACTTCGCTACCGGCTTCCGCTCCACCGTCAACTCCGAAGTCGTCATCCAGGCCCTCAGTCCCACCGATGACGGCCGCCTCCTGGCCAGCATCACCTTCACCAGCGCCCAAGACGCAGCAGACGGACCCAAGCATCAAACCTGCACCCACTGGTCCGTAGGCAAATTCCTGAAGGGCCAATCCTCAACCCTCCTGATCGACAAGGCCCCCAAGTCCTACAAAGCCACATTCGACCCCTGCTGACGAACGACCGGGCCTTCCTCACCTTGACGAAGGTGAGGAAGACCAGGGCTCGGCACCGTCCCTCCGGGCGCCGGCCCTTGCACGACGATCCGCGCAGGCTGGCTACGGGTGACGGCGGTTGCCGGGAGCGCGGTGATCTGCGCGGCCGGGCTGCTCGTCACGGCGTTCGACCGGGTCGGGGTGCTGCGGCACGCCTCGCTTCATCAGGAAGTGGACTTCGTACGTCCCGAGGTTGTCGCCGAACTTGTAATCCCAGGCAGACAAGAACAAATCGCCATCACCGGCCGAGGCATGCGGCTGCTGATCACCCTTGCGAAGGAAGTACGCATCGACGACATGCGCCGGCCGGTTGGCATCGACCCGCTCACCGGTCTCGGCTGTCTGGCCCTCCTTGATCCAGGCGTCTTTGTCGCCGCCACTCGTCCAGATCCCGGTGGCCGCCGGAAAGCAGACCAGAACGCCGCCTTCCTGTCTCGCCAGGTCGCGCGACTTGGGGTCCCGCCCGTAGGCGTCCCGCACCTTCGTCTTGACCTGCTTCTCCTTGAACATCTCCTTGGCGTAGGTCTCCCCGACCTTGATGAACGGAACCGCGACCGCCGCACCGAACGCGGCCGCGGTCAACCCGGCCGCCTCGCCGACGACGGTGATGAGACTCGGAATGCCTGCGTTCTTCGTCTCCTCGTCGAACGACGCGCTGCCGGTCGCGGAGATCATCTGAATGGTGTCCTGATCCCGCACACCCTGGATCGCCACGCCGAGATCGTCGGCCGGGTTGATGAAAGCCACCACTGCCAGGTCGTCCTCGCCGCGCCAGCTGACCGACTTGCCGAAACCCTCCGGCTGAACGCCCACTGTGTTCACCACAGCCGGCTCGTTCATCACCTCCGGCATCACGACCGTATCCTCGATAGGCCGCAGCCGGCTGGCAACGCTCTCCGTGCGGCTCTGTGCCCCGAAGGCCTTCACGTTCTCCGCGAGATACGTCCCCTGCGGGATCGAACGTTTCCGGCCCTGCGGCATTTGATTCTCGATAACCGTGTTCATGCCAAGCTCCCCCGGCACGGACGCGAGACTTGTGGGTGGCCCAGCGGACCGCCTGAAGCGCAAACGCGGGCCCGCACCACCTGGAGCATGTTCCCGAAACCATCGGTTGTCCATGGTCAACAGCCAGTGACCGGCGCCCACTCACAGCGAAGACCCCTACCCGCCGCACGATTCGCCACCACGATCCGTGCGGCAGGCAGAAGCCGTTCCAGCGGGCTCCCCCATTCTCCGGACGTCGAGAGGAGACACGTCCGTCAGCCCAGCACCTGTACTCCGCCAGCGCGGCTTACTACCAGTCGACTCCCGACATGCGCCTCCGCGAGTTCCTCGACCCGCCAGCAGCCGAGCTGCTCCGATTGCGCAAGCCTTTCGAGGTACGGCGGCTCCATCGCGGTGACCTCATCCCGGACGACGAGCAGAGCTGCCGTTTCTCCGGGATCGGCTGCTGGCCGGCGCCCGCGCCGCGCAAAGAACTTCCAACGACCGGACGCCTTGCTCATGATCGGGATGAAAGTGAAGAAGCCCCGGATCACCACGTGTGACTAGCACCATGTCCTCCCCAGACGCAGTACCTTCGGCGCCGGGGTCTGGGGCAAGCCGCGATGAACAACGAACGCTAGCCCCTGGACCACCGGGGGCGCCAGAGCTCGATCCAGAATCGCCCAGGAAGGCCTTTCCGACACCGGCCATTATCATTGCCTCTAGCAACGGTTTCCCGACAGCGTCACTCTGGAAGCGTTCGGCCGCGATATCCCTGAGGCCTGACCGGTCGGGCGCCCGCCCCGTGGTCATTTCAGGGGATATCCCCGCAGTTTCACGGTTCTCCCCTGAAAAATTGAGGGGAGAACCGTCAACTTGAGGGGGTATCCGTTCAAATGCACGCCTGCCGATCACGGCTCCGCGGCCGCAGAGGGACAGCGCCGCGAGCACGCTCGAAAGCGTCTACACCTCACGCCAACCCACCGGCTACTGAGCCGGTAGCTCCTACGTGCGGGGTTTACGGGAACGGAATCTTGAGCGGAACGTGGAGTCGTACTCGAGGTGCACGTAGCCCGACGAGTGCACGCCGACCGCGACGCATCCCATGACCAGGAACACGATCCCCGCGATCAGCGAGATGTGCCAGAACCCGGCCGTGAGCCCGACGAACGCCGCGGCTTGGGCGACTGCCTTGGCCACGGCGACGGCCCGTGAGCCGCTCGCTCGGTGACGGAACTCCTCCTGGAGGTTCAGGACCAGGAGGGCTGCGAGCAGCGGGATGGAGACGGCGAAGGCGACGACGCAGATCGTCGCCGACAGGTCGAGTGAGGTCTCGGACAGGAACGGCTGGATCATGACCAGGCCGGCTGCGGCGAGTCCGCCGTACGAGAGGTTGGACTGCCGGATCCACTCCGCCTGGGCCGCCGGATCCGAGGCCGCCTGCTCGACGTCCTGACGGATAGCCTCCGCCTCGGCCTCCGCAAGACGCTCGGGATCCTTCTCGTCCGCTGTCATCTCTGCACCCTCCTGCCACGTACGATCCGACCCTGAACGATCGCACGTCCCGGCGTCATTCCGGGGATATCTCTTCCCCGGTACCGGATCCGCGTTTAAGGTCGGGCGCGGACCGGGTCGCGGAGGGCGATCCGCGCTGACGACATTTTCTGGAGCGTTTCTGTGACCTATTCACGTAGACGGCGGGGGCTGCTGGCAGTCACCGCGGTCTCGGCCGCCACGGTCCTGGCCGTGACCGCCGCAGGAGGCGCCACCGCCGCGCCGAGCGCCGGTCCCGGTGAAGGCAAGGCGGCCTCGGCCGAGAAGAACCTGAGCAAGGAGCGCAAGGGCAACTACGACGCCCGGACGCCGAACGCGAAGACGACCTACAACCGCGCCGCCAAGGTGGCCGGCAAGGAGTCCGCCGCGTCGCAGAAGTTCCGCAACTCCCTCGGCACCCAGGGAGTCGTCGAGCTGGACCCGAACACCGGGACCCCGGCCCAGGTCACCAAGCTGAACGGTTTCCTGACCGGCCGCAGTGGCAAGAAGGCCGCCGACATCGCACTGTCCTACGTGAAGGCGCACTCGGATGTCTTCAAGCTCAGCACCGCCGACCTGGCCACGCTGAAGCTGCGCAAGGACTATGTCGACGACCTCGGCACGCACCACATCTTCTGGTCCCAGGTCGTCGACGGCACCGAGGTCTTCGGCAACGGTCTGAAGGCCAACGTCACCAAGCACGGTGAGCTGATCTCCATCATGGGCTCGCCCGTGTCCGGTCTGACCAGCCAGGCCGCCGCCCGCTCGGCCGCCCCGGCAGTCTCCGCCGACCAGGCCCGCACAACGGCTGCCAAGGACATCGACGGTACGGCGAAGTCCGCGACCTCGAAGTCGACCGGCAGCACGGTGATCTGGAGCAACGGTGACCAGGCCAAGCCGGTCTGGTTCCACACGGCCGACGGCCTGCGCAAGGGCTGGATGACCTATGTCAACGCAGGCGGCACGAAGGTCTATACGCACGTCATCGACGCGCAGACCGGCGGCCTGCTCTACCGCAAGGACCTGAACAGCGAGGCCGGGGGCGACGCGCTCGTCATCGACAACTACCCGGGCGCACCGAGCGGCGGCAAGCAGCACTTCGAGAATCTGTACTACGAGAAGTGGCTGCCGAAGACCGCCAAGTCCCTGCTCGACGGTACGTCGGTCTCCGCCTTCGCCGATGTGAACGACGACAACCAGCCGAACGCCGGCGAGACCGTCAAGGTCCCGGGCACCAAGACCGGCGCGGAGTACAAGCTCGTTCCGTTCAACAGCAACCCGCTGTGCTCGCCCACGACCGTCTGCACCTGGGACCCGGCCAAGCCGGACTCGTGGAAGACGAACATGAACGAGGACGTCACCAACGGGTTCTACCTGGCCAGCAACTACCACGACTGGCTGGCCAAGGCGCCGATCGGCTTCACCCCGGCAGCGGGTTCCTTCGACGCGGCCGGCGGCGACCCGGTCCTGCTGAACTCGATCGACGGCGCCGCGACCGCCGCGAACGGTGGCCCGAACGCCAACCACATCAACAACGCGAACATGAGTACGCCGCCGGACGGCATCGCGCCGACCATGCAGATGTACCTGTTCGGCAGCCCCGGCGACGACACGACCGTCGCCACCAGTTCGTCGAACTCGGCCGAGATCCTCTACCACGAGTACACCCACGGTCTGTCGAACCGCCTCGTGGTCGACGCCGGCGGCAACTCGACGCTGAACAGCATCCAGGCCGGCTCGATGGGCGAGGCGTGGAGCGACTTCTACGCGCTCGACTACCTGGCCTCGCACAACCTGGAGAAGGACACCGTCGCCAACGGCGAGATGCGGATCGGCCGGTACGACACCGCCGGCGGCACGATCCGGACCATGCCGACCGACTGCCGGGTCAAGGCCAAGGAAGCGGCCTGCGTCGGCATCGACGGTTCGCAGGGCGGCTACACCTACGGCGACTTCCCGACCATCGGCGGCAGTCCCGAGGTGCACTCCTCCGGTGAGGTCTGGGCCCAGGCGCTGTGGGACCTACGGGAGCGTTTTGGTCACACCTACGCGCTGAGCATCATCACCCGGGCGATGGAGCTCTCGCCGGCCGACCCGACCATGCTGGACATGCGCAACGCGATCGTGCAGGCCGACCTGGTCGCCAGCGGCGGCAAGAACGCCGGCATCATCTGGCAGGTCTTCGCCAACCGCGGCATGGGCTGGTACGCGGGCGTCATCGACGGCGGCGATTCCTTCCCGGCCGAGGACTTCCACGTCCCGCCGACCGGCAAGACCACCACGCTGACCGGCACCATCACCGACAAGGACACCGGCAAGCCGATCGCCGGCGCGCTGGTCTACATCGGTGGCCACGCCTCCGGCTTCGCAGGCGGCTACACGTCGACCACCAATGCCGCCGGCAAGTACGCGATCACCAACGTTGCCCCGGGCACCTACCCGAAGTTCGTCGTCGCCTCGCCCGGTTACGAGCTCGCCGTCAACCCGGTGACCGTCAAGGGCGGCGCCACCGCCAGCTACGCCGTACGACGGAACTGGGCCGCCTCCTCAGGTGGCGGCAGTATCGCTGCCTACAACGGACCGGACTACAGCGACAACGCCTGTGGCCCGACCGGCGCCATCGACAACACCCAGGGGCTTGGCTGGGGCAGCACCACCGGCGACGACGAGGGCAACCCGACCAACGTGATGATTCCCAAGCACATCGACATCAAGCTCCCGTCGAAGCTCGCGAGCATCGACTCGTTCAAGGTCGACCCGTCGCCCGTGTGCGGTGACGGCGGCAGCTCGTCGACCGGTCAGTACCGGATCGAGACCTCGGCCGACGGCACCACCTGGGCCACCGCCCAGGCAGGCACCTTCACCACCGCCAACCGGGGTAAGTACAACGTGCTCACCCCGACCGGCAACACCACCAACGTCCAGTACGTGCGGTTCACCATGCTGAGCCCGCAGGTCCCGGACTTCGCCACCAACTGCCCCGCCGGCGCCTACGGCGGTTGCACCTACACCGACATGACCGAGATCCAGGTCTTCGGCAAGAAGTAGTTCACCTCACGAAGGCCGGCCGGGCATCCACCCGGCCGGCCTTTCGCTTGCCGGCAGGGCGGGCTATTGCGAGTAGATCGGTACCGCCCGCGTGCCCAGGTTCCGGACCAAGGTAGTGAGCAGATGGTTGCCTCAGGCATCGATGATGCCGCGGGCCGGGTCCTTGGTTCCGACCGCGACGGCGACCGCGACGGCGACCGGCGACGGCGACGGCGACGGCGACGGCGACGGCGAAGACCGGCTCGACACCCCGCCTAACCCTCCCGCATCTCGTGGGTTGACCCATCCGGTTGTGGGTTCTGGACTCGCATGCGGGTGCAGAACCCACAAGCTGATGGGGGAACCCATCAGATTGCGGGTGGGTGGGTGGGTGGGTCAGGTCAAGGAACTTCGGACTCGGGTCACTAGAGCTCGCGCGGTGGTTTGGCCTTCGCAGACGAGAGTTCGGCGGCCTGGGGTCGGTCCTGCGTTGTGGTGAGCGGTTTGCGGGGGGTTCCGCGTTCGGCCAGGATGCGGACGGCTACGAAGACGCCGGCGCTGACCAGGGCCAGGGCGGAGATCAGAATCGCGAACAGGACCGGCATACTCATCTGATCGAACATGCGGCTCAGCTCCTTCGGTTGATTGCGACGCTACGCGCGATCGACCTCGAACGGTCTTACACCGCCCTAACGGGCGCTACGCGCGATTCACCAACCTGACCGATGCCCACCGCAGCTGGATCGTGCAGGAAGTCAGCAACCTCGGCGATGTCGGGCGGCTATGGCGCGTCGTTAGGTTGCCACCATGTTCAGACTCAGCGCCGTCATCGCCCTGGCGACCACTCTGCTGACCGCCTCGCTCGCCGTACCGACCCAGGCGGTCGCCGCACCGATCCCGGTGCAGGTACTCAGCCTCACCGACCTGCACGGCTACCTGTCCGAGACCGAGAACCTGACCATCGCCGGCCCGGCGGGTACGCTTCCGGTCGGCGGGGCGGCGTACCTGAAGGCGCACCTCGACAAGCTCCGCGCCGGGAAGCCGAACAGCTTCCTGATCGGGTCCGGTGACCAGTTCAGCGGCTGGCCCGACTACACGCAGGGGTTCGCGAACGAGCCGACCATCGAAGTACTGAACGAGTTCGGACTCGACTTCGACGTGGCCGGCAATCACGAGTTCGACCGCGAGCTGCCGTTCCTGCGGCGGATGATGTCGGGAGCCTGTTACGGCAAGCCGGGGTTCGACACGTGCTTCACCGACTCCCGGGGCCGGCCCTTCCACGGCACCGACTACTCGTACCACGCGGCCAACGTGGTCGCCGCCAAGACGCAGCGGCCGGTACTTCCGCCGTACTGGATCGCGAAGGCGGGGACGGCGCGCATCGGGTTCATCGGACTCGGGTTCCCCGGTACGCCGACCGAGACCTTGTCGATCGCGCAGTCGGGGCTGGAGTTCCAGGGGCTCGTCGACGCGGCGAACCGCGCGGCGGCCGAGCTCAAGGCGCAGGGTGTCAACGCGATCGTGGTCAGCATGCACGAGGGCGGCCAGCAGGGCGGACTGTTCAACGACTGCAAGAACCCGGTCGGCCCGATCTTCGACGCGGCCCGGGCGATGTCTCCCGACATCGACGTGATCCTCGGCGGACACTGGCACACCGCGTTCAACTGCATGATTCCCGACCCGTACGGCGTCCCGCGGCCGGTGCTCGAGGCCTCCAATCACGGACGGGTGCTCGGCGAGGTGAACCTGTCGCTCGATCCCTCGAACGGCGAAGTGATCCGCTCGGCGACGACCGCCGCGAACCACGCGGTCACCAAGGACCTCACGCCCGACCCGGCGGTCCAGAAGATCGTGAAGTACTGGATGGACAAGTGGGCGGTCCGGCAGCGGCAGCCGCTGGCCACGCTCGACCGCGACCTCGACTACGCCAAGACCGCCGAGAGCCGGACCGGCAACCTGGTCGCCGACCTCTATCGATCAGAGGCTGCTCACAAGAAGGACGGCGGCGCGGACTTCGCCCTGGTACCGGCTGACCTGGGTGTCGACGTGATCGCGGCCGGCCTGAAAGCCGGCACGGTCTCCTTCGGCGATGCCTGGCCGGTGGTCGGGATCTCGCCGATCACGACGCTGGCACTCAAGGGAGCGGTCGTGGAGCAGATCCTCGAACAGCAATGGATTCCGCCGGCGTACGGGTGCTCGCGGTTGTCCTCGCTCGCAGTTTCCGATCAGGTCCGTTACACCTACGATCTCGGCAAGCCAGTGGGTGATCGGGTCGATCCGGCGAAGGTGCTGATCCGCGGCAAGCGGCTCGACCTCGGCAAGACCTACCGGGTGGCGACCAGTGCCGCAATGCCGCTGCACGGTGCGGAGTACGGGTATCCGGGGTTCCAGCAGTACACCGACCTGGTCCGGGCGCCGCGGATGGGTCAGGAAGTGTTCCTGAACTACTTGCGGACCCAGGGGTCGATCAAGGCGCCGACACTCGGCCGGGTGACGGCGATCCCGGGCACGCCCGCTCCCGTGGACGGGCCGTTCGGGCCGCTGAATCTCCTGCCCCAGAGGGAGATGAAGGCCACGGCGACCAGCCAGGGATCGGCGACCAACGGTCCCGCGGCGGCGCTCGACGGCAGCTGTACGACGCTCTGGCACTCCAACTGGAGTCCGCACGCCCCACTGCCGCAGTACATCACTCTCGATCTCGGCCAGAGCCGTTCGATCGAGGCACTCGTCTACACCCCACGCCAGGACGCCTCACCAAACGGCCGTATCTTCAAGTACGACATCCAGGTGAGTGCTGACGGCAACAATTTCCAATCGGTAGCCACCGGCAACTGGGATGACACGGTGCAGGCCAAGATCGCCCGCTTCACCGCCGGTACGACGGCCCGCTACGTCCGGCTGATCGGCCTCGAAGGCGGCGCGGACTATGCGTCGGCGACCGAGCTCAATATTGCTCTGGCGCCGGGCTCCTGACCTTGTCGCGGTACTTCGTCGGCGGCAGGCCGAAGCGCTGACCGAACTGCCGGCTGAAGTAGTGCGGTGACTCGAAGCCCACCGCGCGGGCGATCTGCGCGACGGACATGTCGGTTGCCCCGAGCAACTCGGAGGCGCGCTGGAGGCGGAGTCCTACGACGACGTTCATGATCGAGTCGCCCACCTGTTCCTTGAACAGGTGCGCGAGTCTCGAGACGGACACCTGCGCGAGGCCGGCGAGGCTGGTCAGCGTGTAAGGGCGGGCGGGGTCGGAGGTGACCGCGTCCAGCACCAGTTGCACTCGTGAGTCGAGGTGGCGAGTGTCTCTGCGGAGGCTGCTGGTGGCGACCAGCAACACCTCCTCGATGCCATTCATCGTCAACTGGACGGCGAGGTTCTTCTCCAGCAGATGCAGCTCAGTGTCGGCGGTGGGTGACAGGCCGGCGAGCTGGGCGTCGCGATGGAGGCGAGCGAAGGCGGACACCAGGCGGTCGGTCTCCGACGGCCTGGTCAGCCGGACATAGGACAAGCCAGGCATTGCCTGGGGCAACGACCACCAGGCATGCCACTCGCGACGCGGCTGGAAGTGCGCCCACCAGGTCTCCCAGTAGGTGCCGACGGTCCCGTAGTCGTGCTCGGTCCCGGGGCTGACCAGAACGAGGTCGCCGTGGCGGAGCGTCAGCCTGTCGCCGGCGATCTGGAAATGACCGGTGCCGCCGGCGGTGTAGAGCAGGTACCAACTGCCGACGCCATCCGGCCGTACGACGCGATAGTCGCCGCCACTGTGGAAGTGGCCCGTCACCAACTTGCTCGGCGGCGGGATCTCGCTGTAGAGCTCGATCAGCATCTGAGTAGCAAGATCGTGCTCGAACTCAGCAGGCTCTGTCATGGTGCACCCTTCGTGCGGATCTCTAGATTACCCACACAGCAGCAAGATCCTGTACCCCCACCGAAGTGAGGATCCCCGTGGGTTTCGTCCCCGTCACCGAGCTCGCCCACGACGCCACCACCCGTGTCTTCGAACACGGCTGGCAGTCCTGGAGCCCCAGCGGTTGGTATCCGCTGGACGCGCGACCACCGCGCCCGACCGCCCCCAATCATCACGTGATGGCCTACCGCCCCGGCGTCACAGCGCAGGGCTTCCAAGGCGAGGGCCTACTGGCTGTTGCGACCGGCAACGAGGTGACCGTGTTCAGCGCCCTCTCACCGGATCAGGTGCCGTCGATCCGCTGTGAAGTGCGCGGAGACGTCGTTGTGGTGTCCGCCGATGGTGAGGTGCAGGTCAGCTCGGGTGAGTACGCGAATGCGAATCAGGCGTTGGCCGATTGGGCCGACGGATTCGCTCGAGGCTCCGCCGAGCACGCCGTACGGGTGTTCGGGCCGTCGTGGTGCAGTTGGTACGCCTACTGGGGCAAGGTCACCGAGCGCGATGTGATGACCGAGGTCCGGCAGTTCGACGTACAGGATCTCAGCGTCGACCTCGTGCTGCTCGACGAGGGCTACCAGGCGGAGATCGGCGACTGGCTGACGCCACGCGATGACTTCGGCTCGACCGTCCGGCTGGCCGCCGACATCCGCTCCGGCGGCCGACGGGCTGGCATCTGGGTCGCGCCCTTCCTCGTCGGCGCCAAGAGCGAGACCGCCCGCCGGCATCCCGAGTGGCTCGTCCCGGGCATCACCGCCGGTACGAACTGGGGCCAAGAGCAACTAGTGCTCGACGTCACCCACCCGGGCGCGGCCCGTCACCTGCAGGACGTCTTCACCGAACTGTGCCGCCAGGGCTACGACCACTTCAAACTCGACTTCCTGTACGCCGGTGCTATCGAAGGTGATCGCCATGACCAGCTCGACGGCATCGCGGCGTACCGGCACGGCCTGCGGCTCCTCCGAGAAGCGGTCGGCCCCAACCGGATCCTGCACGGCTGCGGCGCCCCAATCCTGCCCAGCCTCGGGCTGGTGGACTGCATGCGGATCTCCCCGGACACCGACCCGCTGGTCGACCCGCCGTCCGGCGACATCTCCCAACCCGGCCAGCGCGGCGCCCGCTCCACCTCGATCGCCCGCGAGTTCCTGCACGGCCGCTGGTGGGCGAACGACTCCGACTGCCTGATCGTGCGACCCGACGTACAGGCTCGCGAGGAGTGGGCCGCGCACATCGAGAACGCGCCCGGGCTGCGGATGTCCAGCGACCCGATCGGCGACCTCGACCGCTGGGGCCTCGCCCGCACCCGGGAGTTGCTCACGCCCAGCTCGCCCCGGCCGCATCCGCTCCGGAATCCCGATGCTTAGGCCCGCGCCCCGGCGCACCCGCCGCGTCCAGCGACGGCAGCAGACCCTGGTCGGCTATGCGCTGCTCGCGCCGAGCATGATCGGCGTCCTCGGCTTCCTGCTCGCGCCGGTACTGATCGTGATCGTGCTCAGCCTCTTCGACTGGAAGTTGCTCTCGACCCCCGAGTTCATCGGCCTCGCCAACTACCGCGAGCTGTTCAACGACACCGATGTCTGGCACTCCTTCCTGGTCACCCTGTACTACGTTCTGATCTGCGTACCCGGCACCACCATCCTGTCGCTGTTGCTGGCGCTGCTGGTGAACCGCAAGCTCCGCGGCATGAAGTACTTCCGCGCGCTTCTGGTGATCCCGTGGATGGCGACCCCGGTCGCGATGGGCCTGGTCTGGACCTGGATCTTCGACCCCGGCCGCGGCGCCCTGAACCAGTTCCTCGACCTCTTCGGCGTCGACGGCCCAGTCTGGCTGTCGTCTCCCCTGCTGGCGATGCCGAGTGTCGCGGCCGTGCACATCTGGCAGTTCGCCGGCTACAACATGCTGTTCTTCCTGGCCGGCTTGCAGAACATCCCGGCATCGTTGCGCGAGGCATCATCCCTGGACGGCGCGTCGCCCGTCGCGCATTTCTTCGCGGTCACCCTGCCGTTGCTCCGGCCAACCATGCTGTTCGTGCTGATCACCAACGTGATCGGCTCCTTCCAGGCCTTCGACACGATCTTCGTGATGACCGAGGGCGGCCCCGGCGACAGCACCGAGGTGGCGACGTACCTGATCTACGACGAGGCGTTCCGCAAGTTCGACTTCGGCTACGCCTCGACGATCTCCGTAGTGCTGTTCGTGGTGATCCTGGTCGTCACGATCTCCCAGTTCGTCTACTTCGAGCGTCGCACGACGTACGACTTCTCCTGAGGTGGTGCCGATGTCGAGATACCGGATCCTTCCGTACGGCGTACTGGTGGCCGGCTGCGTGTTCGCGATCTTCCCCTACTACCTTGCCCTGCTGACCGCATTCAAGGGCCCTGGGCAACTATTCGGTACGGCGCCCTGGGAGCCGGGGCTGCCACCGAGCTCGGCGGCCTTCGACCGACTGTTCGCGTCGGGGTTCGGCGGGTACCTCGTCAACACCGTCGCGGTCACCGTGGGTATCACGATCGGACAGCTGGTGTTCGCCGTACTGGCTGCTTATGCCTTTGCGCGCTTGTCGTTCCCGGGCCGGGACGTCCTGTTCTGGGTCTACCTGTCGACCTTGATGGTGCCGCCGGTGGTGACGATGATCCCGCTCTACCTGATGATGCAGAAGCTCGGGCTGGTCGATACGTGGGCCGGGCTGATGCTGCCGACCATGCTCGGTACGCCGTACGCGATCTTCCTGCTGCGCCAGTTCTTCCGGACCATCCCGGCGGATCTGGAGGACGCCGCCCGGATCGACGGCGCCGGGCGAGTGCGGACGCTGCTGTCGATCGTGCTGCCGCTGTCCAAGCCGATCCTGGTCACCGTCACCACGCTGGCCGTGGTCGCCAACTGGAACAGCTTCCTCTGGCCGCTCATCATCACCAGCAGCGAGGACAAGCGGCTGCTGTCGGTCGGGATCGCCTTGTTCAAGAGCGAGATCGGCGTCGACTACAACGCGGTGATGGCCGGCAGCTTGATCGCGCTGGCGCCGCTGCTGGTGCTGTTCATCTTCTTCCAGCGCTTCATCGTCCGCTCGGTCGCCGTCACCGGGCTCAAGTAGCTACACCGGAGGTTCATCATGTCCCATCCCCTGTCACGACGGACCCTTCTGCTCGGCGCTGCCGGTCTGGCCGGCCTGACCGCCTGCGGCTCGTCCACCGACAAGACAAGCAGCGGTGGCAAGACCGAGCTCGTCTATCGCCTCTGGGACGAGCAGCAGGAGGTCGGCTACAAGGCGGTCTTCGCCGCCTTCACCGCCGAGAACCCGGACATCACCGTCCGGATGGAGGTGTTGCCCTGGGACCAGTACTGGACCAAGCTCACCACCGAACTGGCCAGCGGCAAGGCGCCCGACGTCTTCTGGCTGACGGTCGAGAACTTCCCCGACCTGGCGGACAAGGGCGTGCTCGCACCACTCGACGACGTGATCACCAAGGCCGGGCTCAAGCTCGACTCGTACCACCCGAACGTCGTTCAGTCGTACAAGTTCGAGGACAAGCAGCTCGGCCTGCCGAAGGACCTCGGCGTGGTGGGCCTGCTCTACAACAAGAACCTGGTGGCCAAGGCCGGGATCACCATGCCCGATCAACTCACCTGGGCTCCCGACGGCTCCGGCAACTTCCTGGAGATCGCCCGCAAGCTGACCGTCGGCGACAAACAGTGGGGCTTCTGCTCCTGGAACCACAGCCAGACCCAGTGGCTGAACTGGATCGCATCCAACGGCGGCAAGACGATGGACAAGCCGTACGGCACCTTCGACTTCGCCGGGCCGAAGTCGGTCGAGGCACTGCAATGGGCCCGCGACCTGATCTTCAAGTGGCGGGTCTCCCCTGATGGCACTCGGACCAACCCGCCGACCGGGCAGGCCACTGAGATGTTCTACCGCGGTGAGGTGGCGATGTTCCCGGCGAACAACGCACTGCTGCCGTTCGCGCTGCCCGAGGTGAAGTTCCCGATCGGCGTCACCGCGCTGCCGGCCGGACCATCCGGCCGCGCCGTGGTGATCAACGGGCTGGCCGAGGTGATGTTCGCCAAGACGAAACATCCCGAGGAGGCCGGGAAGCTGATCGCGTTCCTCGGTTCGGAGAAGGCGCAGAAGCTGATGGGCGACGCGGGATACGTGATCCCTGCTCTCAACGACGCGGGCGCGGGCTACGCGGCGTACTGGAAGAAGAAGGGCATCGACGTGCAGCCGTTCCTCGACTCCGCCGCCGGCACCACGGTGAACATGCCGATCGCCGCGGGCTGGACCGCGAAGGTTGCCGAGATCAACAAAGCGATGAACGACGTCTACCTGGACAAGACCGACGTGGCCGGTATCGCCGCCACCCTGGACAAGATCGGGAACCAGAAATGAAAGAGCTGCTCGACTCCACCCCTGTCGCCAACGACGCGTCGGTACTACGGGAGCGCCTGGCCGGCGACGGGTACCTGTTCTTTCGCGGCCTGCTGCCGGCGGCGGTGATCGATGACGTCCGCGGGCAGATCGCCCAGATCCTCGCGGACAGCCACTGGCTGGCTCCCGGTTCCGCGCCCGACGAACTGCTCGCTTCGGGTCGTGCGGTGGAGGAGGGGTCGGCGGGATTCTTCGGCGCCTACACCGCGATCCAGAGCACGGAGGCGTTTCACGCGTTGGCGGTGCGGCCCGAGATGCTGTCTCTGGCGGAACGGCTGCTCGGGGAGCCTGCCTTTGCTCATCCGGCGCACATCTGCCGGATCGCGCCGCCGTCGCCGGGCGCCAATCCGACGCCGATCCATCAGGACTACCGGTTCATCCAGGGGTGCATCGACACGTTGACGACCTGGTTGCCGTTGAGTGACGCTCCCCCGGAGATCGGTGGGCTGCGGGTGTTCGCGGGGTCGCCGCGGCTCGGCGTACTGCCGGTGAAGGCGTCCGACGGACCCGGGATGATGCGGGCCGAGGCCGATGAGGATCACCCCGAGTGGCGGACTACGACGTACCGGCCGGGTGACGTGTTGCTGTTCAGCAGTCTGACCGTCCACGGCGCGATGCCGAACAAGACCAAGCAGCTGCGGCTGTCGGCCGACTTCAGGTACCAGGCGGTGAGCTCGCCGATGGCGGTCGATGCTCTTGGGACAGGCAAGCCGCACTACCACCCGGACGTCCCGGACTTCCCGACCCTGACCCGCGGCTGGACCTCGACGGCGAGCATCGAGGTCCCGGATGGAGTCACCTATGTGGACCGATTCGATCCGCGGCTGGACGACGTACCGACGCCGCCTTCGCGCTTCGCCTACTGCTAGAGCTCTCCCCGGCGATCCGTGGATTCATGATCGGTGTGAGCGGGTACTGTCCGGCCGGTGACTCGCCGCCTGATCGCTGTCGTGTGCTTGGTCCCCGTCGTACTCGCAGGATGCACTTTTCCCTTAGCAGGCGCCGATCCGGGCTCGTCGGCCAGTCCATCGAAGCCAACGCCACCGGTGGTTTCATCGAGCGCTTCGCCGGGGACGGGGAAGGCGATTACGGTGGCACTGAAGCAGGTGCGGGTATTGGGAGTGCGCCCCGAGGTGGCCGGGTATCGACGCGATCAGTTCGGCCCGGCCTGGTCGGACGACCACTCGGGGCTCGGCGGTCACAACGGCTGCGACACCCGCAACGACATCCTCGCAGCGCAACTGCAGGCGTCGAAGTACCGCGGCAAGTCGCGCTGCGTCGTGATCGCCGGCACCCTCCTCGTCGACCCCTACACCGGCAAGCGCCTCGAGTTCCGCAAGGCAACCGCCTCCGCGATCCAGATCGACCACATCTACCCACTCTCGCGAGCCTGGGACATGGGCGCCGCCACCTGGCCAAAACAACGCCGTGTCGACTTCGCCAACGACGAGGCCCTCAACCTCATCGCCGTAGGCGGCTCAGCCAACGCCTCAAAAGGCGACTCCGGCCCCGGCGAGTGGCTCCCCCTCAACCGCACCTACCGCTGCACCTACGCCCTCCGCTACCTCCAAGTCGCCCGCAAATGGTCCCTCCCCATCACCACCGCAGACCGCAACTCCATAAAATCCATCACCCAACTCTGTCCGTAGCCACCGACCCCAGCCACAGACCCGCCGTACCGCTCCTCGGCGCCCGCCCCTCAACGCCCCGGCAATTTGACCGGATATCCCCTCATCTTGCTGGTTCTCTGGCCGAATTTTGAGGGGAGAACCAGCACGTTCAGCGGATATCCCGTGAAATGCCGCCAGGCCGAACGCACTCGGGCACCGGCGTCCTGACCCTCGAATATGACGGCTGAGCGGTCAGGTGAGGGCGGCGAGCAGTACGACGAAAACGCTGGCGGCGAGGATGACGCCCAGCAGGCCGAGGAGGAAGCCGAGACCCTTTCGCTTCACCTTGGTGTGGCCGATGCTGCCGGTGGAGGCGAACTGGTGGTACGGCGACGCGTAGAACACCGGCACGGCCTGGTTGGGCTGCACGGTGAAGTCGAGCGCGGCCTTGCCGAAGTCGCGCATCCACTCGCAGTGGACGTCGATGTGCAGCGGTCCGGCGAAGACGGGGATGTCGTTGCGGCCGTACTTCACCTTCACCGGGTAGCCGTTCAGCTTCACCTTCGGCGGGATCATGCTGCTCGTCATGATGCTGCCCTGGATGGTCAGCTGCAGCATCCCCATCGGAGCCTGCTGCTGGGGCTGGGGCTGGTACTGCTGCGGCTGTTGCGGCTGGAACTGCGGCGGCTGCTGCGGGTAGCTCATGCCGCCCAACGATAGAGCCTCAGCAGCGCACCCCGCGCCCCGCCCAGATCTCAACGTCCGAAAACACGCCGACCACGTGCTGCGGGTCTTCGGACGTTGCGAGATCTCAGGTGCTGATTTTGAACTTCGGGGAGGTGACCAGCTCGGCGAGCTGCTGGGCGGTGAAGACGGGCTGCTTCAGTGGGGGACGCTTCTCGTCGCCGCTCTGCTTGGCCTGGGCGAGGTAGACGACGGTGCCGTCGTCGTGGCGGTAGGCGGCCCACTGGTCGTAGCTGCCCTTCCCCTTGGTGGTCAGTACGCCGACCTTCTTGCCGGCGACGTCCACGATGCTGCACGTACCGGTCCCACCCCAGAACCGCTGTGCCAGTTTGCAGGGGCTCGTCGCCGCCTTCCCGTCAGGGGTAGTCGACTGCACGAACAACTGACCGACCAGGTTGTCCTTTTGCACCGGGATCGTTGCCTGGTACTCCCAGTAGTCCTGCTCCCCGTCACTGGAGGCGTACTGCCCCTGCGGCCACCGCATCGCACGACCGTCCGGGTACGTCAGGTTCGGCGTCGTGAACCCTGCCGGCACCGATGAGCTCAGGTCGTCCATCAACGTGACGGCCTGATCAGCGTGCGGACCCGCGCTCGCCGTACGGTCAACTTGGCCGTCGGGCCACGGGTCACCAGACTTCCGGGTCGTCGGCACCAGCGTGGAGGTCGCACCGGGGCCGCTCACCGGCGGCTCACCCCCCGACTGGCCCACGGCGTAGTTCGCGACCAGCGCCGGACCAACCCCAGCCCCAACCACCAACGTGACAAGGGCTGCGCCGGCCCACACCGTACGACGGCGCTTGCGCGCCCGGCGACCCTGCTCGAGAGCACGCGCGGGATCCATCGACGGCGGCGGGCTGCTGCGCGTCATCACGTCGTGCAGGGCCTCGTTGAAGTCTTCTTCGTTCATCGAACCTTCTCCTCTTCCAGTAGGCCGCGCAGCGTCGCCAGCCCCCGCGCGGCCTGGCTCTTGACAGTTCCTGTCGAGCAATCGAGCAATTCAGCCGTCTGCTCGACTGACTGGTCCTCCCAGTACCGCAGGACCAGTACGGCGCGTTGCCGCGGCGCCACCTTCGCCAGTGCCGCCAGCAACATCAGTCGCTCGTCGGGGAGGCCGCCCGGCGGCGCCGCAGGCTCGGTCGACGGCGACCCGACCGATTCATGCCGGAACCACCCTCGCCGTCGCTCGGACAGGAAGGTCCGGATGAGCGTCTGCCTGGTGTAGCTGTCCATGGCCTCGTGCCGCTGGATCCGCCGCCACGCCAGATAGAGCTTCGTGAACGTCAGCTGGACCAGGTCCTCCGCGCGATGCCAGTCGCCACAGAGCAGGTACGCCGTACCGCGCATGGCGTCCGAACGTGCCGCGAAGTACGCCGCGAACCCGGCGTCCTGATCACTCATCGGTTCTCCCATCCTTGATTCCGGGTTAGACACGCCTCCGGGCCCGAAGTTGGTTGCATCACCGATCTGATCCTGGCATTGAAAGAGGTAAAGTGCTTATACTTCTTTCATCGTCCCATCAGAGGAGCCTGTGATGAGCCTGTCCTACGAAGTCCACGTCAGCCCGAGCGCACTCCGCGCCGGTGAGCAACGGATGCCGAACGGCGACCGGCTGTACTGGAACCCGATCTCCACCACCTTGGTGTACGGCGAGCGCGAAGCGGTGCTGGTGGATCCACCGTTCCTCACCGAGCAGATCCAGCAGGTCGGCGACTGGGTCGAGCGGTCCGGCAAGGAACTGATCGCGATCTACGCGACCCACGGCCACGGCGACCACTGGTTCGGAGCGGGTGAGCTGGTCAAGCGATTCCCCGGCGCCAAGGTCTACGCCACCCCCGGCACGATCGAGATCATGCACCAGCAGGCCACGATCGGCCGCGAACGTCTCTGGGATGTGATCTTCCCCGGCCAGATCCCAGCGACCCCGGTGCTCGCCGAGCCGCTCCCCGCCGAAGGGATCACGCTGGAAGGCGAGCTGTTGCAGGCGATCGAGACCGGGCATACCGACACCGATCAGACGACAGTCCTGCACGTACCGTCGATCGGGCTGGTCATCGCCGGAGACGTTGCCTACAACGGCATTCACCAGTACATCGCCGAAGGCGCGGACGGTGGATTCGAGGCCTGGGTCGACGCCCTCGACCGGGTCGCCGCCCTCAAACCGAAAGCAGTTGTCGCAGGCCACAAGAACGTCGACCTGCCGGACGATCCGGCCGTCCTGGAAACGACCAGGCAGTATCTTCAGGACGTGATCAAGTTCCGCGCCGAGGCCCCGACCGCCCAGAACTTCTACGACCGGATGATCGAGCGGCACCCGGACCGCCGCAACCCCAGCCCACTCTGGTACGGCGCTCTGGCGTTGTTCGCCCAATGAACTCCAGCAGTCGCTACGCCCTCGACGCCGCACCGGACCCCTTGCATCCGGCTCAGGAGCTGATCAACACCATCGGCATCGGGAGGCACGAAGACCTGCTCGGCGACCTCACGGCCGCCGAGCAGTGGGCCACGACCGCCCTGACCGAGGCCGATCTCGACCTGCTGCGCGCGTTCCGCACGGACCTTCAGGCATTGGTGTCGCAGTCCGGTGAGCCAACGCGCGACTGGACCAGCGAAGTCACCTTGACGCTCGGCCCGGCCGTCGTCCTGGAAACCCCCGGCGACGGTGCCCAGCCGATCATCGCGAAGACACTCGCCGGCATCTTCGAAGCGCAACTGCTCGACACCTGGCGCCGCCTCAAGACCTGCCGCAACCCAGCCTGCGGAGCCGCCTTCTACGACCGCTCGAGGCCCAACTCCCGCGTCTGGCACTCCCTCACCATGTGCGGCAACCCCGCCAACCTCCGAGCCCACCGCGCCCGCAGCCGCGGCACCTCGGGGTGAACGCGGACGTGGCCGCCGCAACCCTCGGATCGAGGTGTTGCGACGGCCACGAGATCAGCACGGGCGCCTCAGCGGCGCCGCACCGGTGTTACTTGGTGAGGGGCGCGAGCTTCGGGTCGTTCGCGTAGGCCTCGGCTGCGTTCGCCTTGGTCACGATGACCGGGGGCAGCAGGAAGGACGGGACAACCTTGACACCGTTGTTGTAGGTCTTGGTGTCGTTGACCTGCGGGGTACCGCCGGTCTGCAGGGCCTTGACCATGTTGATGGTCTCGGTCACCAGCTTGCGGGTGTCCTTGTTGATGGTGGAGTACTGCTGGCCGGCCATGATCGACTTGACCGACTCGACCTCGGAGTCCTGACCGGTGACGATCGGGGTCGGCTTGCCGGCGCCCTTGACCGAGGTCAGGATGGCGCGGGCCAGGGTGTCGTTCGGGGACAGGACACCGTCGAGGGTCTTGCCGCTGGTGTAGGTCGAGGTCAGCAGCGAGTCCATCCGCTGCTGGGCGCCTTCGGCCTTCCAGCCCTGGATGGCGGTCTGCTTGATGTCCTTCTGGCCGGAGCCGACGACAACCTCGCCCTTGTCGATCAGCGGCTTCAGGACATCCATCGCACCGTTGAAGAAGACCGCGGAGTTGTTGTCGTCCGGCGAGCCGGAGAACAGCTCGATGGTCCACGGGCCGTTCGGCTTCTTGGCCTTCATGCCGTCGAGCAGGGCCTGGCCCTGCAGCTGGCCGACCTTGAAGTTGTCGAACGCGATGTAGTAGTCGAGGTCCGGGGTGTTGGTGATCAGCCGGTCATAGGCGATGACCGTGACGCCGGCCTCCTTGGCCTGCTTCACCTGGGTCGACAGCTGCGCCGCGTCGGTCGCGCCGATCACGATGACCTTCGCGCCCTTGGTGACCATGGTCGAGATCTGGCCCTGCTGGTCGGCGACGGTCGTCGACGCACCGGCGTACTGGACGTCGGACTTGAAGCCCGCGTCCTTGAGTCCGTTGGTGAACAGGTCACCGGCCAGGACCCAGTTCTCCGAGGTCTTCGACGGCAGTGCGACGCCGATCAGGGAGTCGGCCGCGAAGCCCTTGGCCGGCGCGGCGCCGGTGTCTTCGCCTTCGCGGTTGTTGCCACAGGCGCTGAGCGCGAGTACGGCGACGGCACCGACCGCGACCGCCTTGGTGAGGAGCTTGTACATCGTGGATACCTTTCGTGGGCTCCCGCCGCACCTGGTCGGCGGGAGTGTCCGCTTTCGCGGGCGTTTGGATAACTCAGCGGGCTGCGGGCGTCTTGTCGGTCGGTCGCTGTACGTCGGTGGGCGCAGCCGCAACGGGCGCCGCCTCACGCCGGAACGGGCGGGTGAGCGAGTCGACGATCGAGAACCGTCCCTGACTCTTGTTGTAGACATCGATCGCGACGGCGAGCAGCAGTACCAGGCCCTTGATCATCTGGACCAGGTCGACGCCGACGCCCATGAGCTGCAGGCCGTTGTTGAGCAGCGCCATCACCAGACCACCGACGATCGAGCCGCTGACCGTGCCCAGACCACCCGAGACCGCCGCGCCACCGATGAAGACGGCGGCGATCGCGTCGAGCTCCCAGCTCAGGCCGTCCTGCGGGCCGGAGGCCGCGGACCGCGCGACGAAGATCATGCCGGCCAGGGCGGCGAGGATGCCCATGTTGGTCATCACGAAGAAGTTGACCCGCTGCAGCTTCACACCGGACAGCTCGGCGGCGCGGGCGTTGCCGCCAACCGCGTAGATCCGCCGGCCGGAGACGGTGTTGCGGGTGTAGAACGAGTAGACCAGCACCAGACCGATCAGGATGATGCCCGAGACCGGCAGGCTGGTGCCGACCCGGCCACCGGCGAACCGCAGCGTGGCGAAGACGATGACGCCCACCATCACGACGAGCCGGACACCGGAGATCCATACCGGAGCGGGCTCGGCGCCCATCTCCTGCCGAGTACGGCGGGAGCGCCACTCACGCCAGGCCACCGCGAGACACCCGATCAGGCCGAGCAGCAGCGTCAGGTTGTTGTAACCAGTGCTGGGCCCGACCTCGGGCAGATAGCCCGCGCCGATGGTGCGGAAGCCCTCGGGAACCGGAACCGTGTCAGCGTTGCCGATGAACTGGTTGCCACCGCGGAACAGCAGCATGCCGGCCAGGGTCACGATGAACGCCGGTACGCCGATGTAGGCGACCCAGAAGCCTTGCCAGGCACCGATGAGCGCGCCGACCACCAGGCCCAGCACGATCCCGAGCGGCCACGGGATACCGAAGTGCGCGATCGACTTGGCGACCACGATCCCGGTGAACGCGGCCACCGACCCGACCGACAGGTCGATGTGTCCGGCAACGATCACCATCAGCATCCCGATCGCGAGGATCAGGATGTAGGAGTACTGGCTGACGACCGCGATCAGGTTGCCCGACGTCAGCGTGAGGCCGTCGGTCAGCACCTCGAACAGCAGGACGATCGCCACCAGGGTGAAGATCATGCCGAACTGGCGGCCGACAGTGGTCGTTCCTCCGAAGAGGTTCTTCTTGAGGTCTTGGAATCCGCTCATCACACCGGCATCTTCTTCGTAGTGGTCATCTGCTTCATCAGGCGTTCGGGGTCGGCGTCCGCGCGCACGACCTCACCGGTGATTGTGCCCTCGAACACGGTGTAGATCCGGTCGCACAGGCCGATCAGCTCCGGCAGTTCCGAGGAGATCACCACGACGCCCTTGCCCTGTTCGGCGAGTTTGTGAATGATCCCGTAGATCTCGAACTTGGCGCCGACGTCGATCCCGCGGGTCGGCTCGTCGAGGATCAGCAGGTCCGGGTCGCTGAACATCCACTTGGCCAGCACGACCTTCTGCTGATTGCCGCCGGACAGCTTGGCGACGCCCTCGTCGACCGACGGCGTCTTGATCCGGAGCTCCTGGCGGTACTCCTCGGCGGCCTGGTGCTCGGCCACCTCGTCGATGACCCCGTGATGCGCGACCTTGGCCGGCTTGGCCGCCACGATCGAGGTCTTGATGTCGTCGAGGAGGTTGAGACCGATCGCCTTGCGGTCCTCGCTGACGTAGGCCAGGCCGTTCTCGATGGCCTCCGACACCGTCCGCAGCTGGATCTCGCGGCCGTCCTTGAAGACCTGGCCGCCCAGCCAGGTGCCGTAGGAGCGGCCGAACAGGCTCATCGCGAGCTCGGTCCGCCCGGCGCCCATCAGGCCGGCGAACCCGACCACCTCACCTCGCCGTACGGAGAAGTTGGCGTGCTTGGTCACCAGCCGGTCGGTCGCGATCGGGTGCCGCACGGTCCAGTCGCGGACCTCGAAGAAGACCTCGCCGATGTTCGGCGTGTAGTCGGGGAAGCGGCTGCTCATGTCGCGGCCGACCATGCCGCGCACGATCCGGTCCTCGTTCACGCCGTCGGCCTTGACGTCGAGAGTCTCGATCGTCTTGCCGTCGCGCAGGATCGTGATCGAGTCGGCGACCGCCTCGATCTCGTTCAGCTTGTGCGAAATGATGATCGAGGTGATGCCCTGGGTCTTGAACTCGCGCAGCAGATCGAGCAACTGCTGGGAGTCGGACTCGTTGAGCGCGGCGGTCGGCTCGTCGAGGATCAGCAGCTTGACGTCCTTCGCGAACGCCTTGGCGATCTCGATCAGCTGCTGCTTGCCGACGCCGATGTCCTTGATGAGCGTGTCGGGGTCCTCCTTGAGGCCCACCAGCTTCATCAGTTCCAGCGCCCGGCGCTGCGCGGTCTTCCAGTCGATGGCCAGACCTGTGCGCGGCTCGTTGCCGAGGAAGATGTTCTCGGTGATCGACATCCCAGGGATCAGCGCGAGCTCCTGGTGGATGATCACGATGCCCGCGTGCTCGCTGGCGCGGATGTCGGCGAAGCGCGCCTCGGCACCTCGGTAACGGATCTCACCGCTGTAGTCACCGTACGGATACACGCCGCTGAGCACCTTCATCAGCGTCGATTTCCCGGCGCCGTTCTCCCCGCAAATCGCATGGATCTCGCCCTCGTGCACCACCAGGTTGACGTCGGCGAGAGCCTTCACACCAGGAAAGGTCTTGGTGATTGAGCGCATTTCGAGCAGAACCGGAGCTTCCCGGTCTGGCATTGGCATCACTGATCCCCGCAAGTCCTGTCGATCACTGCCTGTGAGCTGGACTGTAAATCCAATTGATTTACTTAGTCAACGGTCTGAGGGAGACTGGCGTCGATCAGTGATCTGGAGGGTCAACGGGTGCGTCAAGCAGGCACGAATCTCCCCAAAGTCGGGCGCTACAACCAGGCCGTGGTACTGGAGCGGATCCAGCGTGCCGACGGCGTCACCCGGCAGGAGATCGCGCAGCACACCGGCCTTACCCCGCAAGCGGTTTCCGGGATCGTCCGGCGGCTGATCGACGACGGCATCGTCCGCGAGGACGGCGCCAGCCGGGAGTACAGCTCGGGCAAACCCCGGACCATTCTGCGGATCAACGCCGACGCGGGCCGGGCCATCGGCCTGCACTTCGATCCGGCCGAGCTCACCTGCGTCGTCGTCGATCTGCTCGGTCAGCCGCTGGTCACTCAGCGTATGCAGATTCCGCCAGCCGCAGACCCGACCGACGTCATCGCGTCGATGGCGAGCCTGGTCGAGGACGTCCTCCGGGCCGCCGAGGTCTCCCCCGACCTCATCCTCGGCCTCGGCCTGGCGAGCCCTGGGCCGCTCGACCAGAAAGAGGGCATCGTGGTCTCCCCGGCCCAGCTCTCGCACTGGGGCCGGGTCCCGATCACCCGGCTGCTGAGCGAGGCCACCGGCCTGCCGGTGACGCTGGACAACGACGCGTCGGCCGCCGCGGTCGGCGAGCGCTGGGCCGGATCCGGGCGCGGGGTCGCGAACTTCGCCTACTTCTTCTTCGGTACCGGCATCGGCGGTGGCCTGATCCTCAACCAGCAGGTCTACCGCGGCGGCTCCGGCAACGCCGCTGAGTTCGGCCACATGTCCGTCGTCCAGGACGGGCTTCCCTGCTCCTGCGGCAACCGGGGCTGCCTGGAGACCGTTGCCCGCCCGGCCGCCATCGTCTCCGAAACCCACCGCAGACTGACGGCAGGCAGCGCGAGCTCACTGGACCGACGGTTCCGCGCGGTCCCTGAGTCGGTCAACCTGCAGGCGATCGACGCTGCCGCGTCAGCCGGCGACCCACTGGCCGCCAGCGTGCTGGCCCAAGCCGCCGACTACGTCGCGACCGCGGTCGTCAACGTCGTCAACGTCACCGACGTCGATCTCGTCATCCTCGGCGGCCCCAGCATCCGCGAACTCGGCCAGCGCTACACCGACGCCGCCGCCCGCGCAGTCGCCAACCGAGTGATGTCCAGAACCATCCGTGAGGTCGAGGTAGTCCTCTCACCCCTAGGCGCCGACGCCGCCGCCGTCGGCGGCGCAGCCCTCGTCCTGCACCGCGCCTACTCCCCCCAACTGTCCGCCCTACTCTCCGACTAGCAGCAACTACTCCTTCACTAAAACACCGTTTCAGACACCGGTACGACGTTTTAGTCGTGGTGGGGTACAGAAAAGCGGACGCCCGCCCCGGAGTGGCCGGCGCGTGATGGAGCAGCGCGGCGGCCAGATCGTGAAGCCGCCGGTACCGCCGATGTTGTGCAGCTGGGAGATCGCCGCCAACCTCCGACTTGTCGAGAGGACTCTCGCGTCGCATGTGTGGGCGGCTCGCGCCTTCCCACCGGAGGTGCGCACCCCCAGCGGGGACCTTGAACAAGTTATCCCGTGTTCACGCCCCCCATTTCCTGTCCACACCCCGGCAGTTGCCCGCAGACCGCCCCTCCGACCTTGAGCACGGCTCAACCACTTCGGCGAGCATCACGTGGTCGACCGGTGCCCAAAGTGAGCCGACCCACCCGACCTTGAGCACGGCTCAACCACTTCGGCGAGCATCACGTGGTTGACCGGTGCCCAAAGTGAGCCGGCCAACCGACCTTGAGCACCGCCCAGTCATTTGCCCGCCCCGAAAGTGGTTGACCGGTGCCCAAGGTGGGTCGACCGTCCGACCTTGAGCACCGCACAGCCATTTGCCCGCCCCGAAAGTGGTTGACCGGTGCCCAAGGTGGGTCGACCGTCCGACCTTGAGCACGGTTCGACCGTTTCGGCGGGCGTCACGTGGTTGATCGGTGCTCAAGGTGAGGCGTCGCCGCGACGGGCTTGTCCGGAAGAGGCGGACGCGAAAGCGAGTGGAAGTTGGGCTTGGGGGCACCGGGGGCTTACGTGGTCCTGAAGCCTCGCGAGGGTGATGATCACCAGGCCGCGCGTGTTGCATCTACCAGCACGCGCGGCCGACTCCAATAGTCACCTCCGGCCGCGCCGACCACAAGGGACGCGAGGCCTGATCACGTTCTGCGGACTATTGCCTACACTCTGTAGCCCGAGACTCATGGTGAGGCCTGACTGGTATGCGGAAGTCCCGCCGTTCTGTGCTGGCCCTGGCGTGTCTGCTGGTGCTCGCCGGCTGCACTGACGCCCCGGCTGCCCCGCCAGCCGCGCTCCCCTCGAAGGCCGCCGTCACAAGCCATCAGAAGCCGACCCCGAAGGCTGAGCTGCAATTGCCGCGCGGTGGTCGCCAGATCTTCCCCGACCACCAACTGGTCGCCTTCGTCGGCGCCCCCGGCTCACCCGCGCTCGGTCCGCTCAACGCCGATCTCGACGAGCGCGCTCAACGCCTCGAGCAGACGGCAACGTCGTACTCGAAAGATCGTCGTGCGCTGCCCGTCATGGAGCTGATCGTCGTCATGGCGCAGGGCTCAGCCGGTCGGGACGGCAAGTACCGGTCCCGCATCGCCGCCCAGCAGGTCGACCGCTACCTCGCCGTCGCGCGCAAGCACAAGATGTTGCTGGTACTCGGCGTCCAGCCCGGTCAGGCGAAACCGCTCACCGAGATCCGCCGGCTCGATCCGTGGCTGAGGCAGCCTGACGTCGGGCTCGCGCTGGACCCGGAGTGGGAGGTCGGCCCCGACCAGGTGCCCGGTCGCGTCTTCGGCCGAACCTCCGGCGCCGAACTGAACAGCATCGCCGCCTACCTCTCCACGCTGGTCACCACGAACCACCTGCCGGAGAAACTGTTCGTCTTCCACCAGCTCAGCAAACCGATCGTGCGCAACGAGGCCGCCCTCCGGACCCATCCAGGCATCGTCACCGTGAAGTCCGTGGACGGCATCGGCGCCCGTACCGACAAACTCGATACGTACAACCGCCTGATCACCGGCCTTCCCAAAGGCATCCACACCGGCTTCAAACTCTTCTACGACGAAGACACCCGCCACGGCCCCCTCATGACCCCACCCCAGGTCCTCGCCATCCGCCCTCGCCCAGAACTGGTCACCTACGAATGACTCAAGAAGTGATCGCCGCGGCCGAAGCCCGAGCCGCTGCGCTGGCCGCCGGAGACGCGGAGGCTTTGGCGTTGTGGCTGCACCCGCAGTTCGCCTGGACGTCTCACCTCGGCGCAACCTTCGCGCGGGACGAGTACATCGCGCGCAACACGAGTGGTTCACTCCGCTGGTCCGCTCAGACGTTGACCGACATCGAGGTCACGGTCGTCGGCGATACCGCCGTACTGCGTTGTGTCGTGACCGATCGCGTGAACGACGAGGTCTTCCGGATGCCGATGACGCAGACCTGGGTTCGCGAGGCGCAACGCTGGCAATGCCTGGCCGGCCATGCCGGTCCGCGGATCACCCAGTAGCTCGGGCGGTCAGGTAGGCGTCGGCGAAGGTACGGCGATCTCGCGGTACGCGCGTTCGCCCTGCTCATCCGTGGCGTCGGCCAGAGCAACCCCAGCCGCGAGATCTGCCACCGCCACCTCGACCGCATCATTTCCCCGCGGCTCGCGCTGCAGCAATTCCCCGCTGCGCTCATCCGAGCCGGCCACCAGCGAAAGCAGAATTCGCACGGCCGCCAACGGATCCGGGAATGCGCTCGATCAACGCATCCGCCGCCTAAAGCTGCCACAGCTCGATCGTCACCGGCGGATTCCCGTACGGCGAATGCTGGGTGACCGTCGGTCCGTATCGCAGCCGCGGATCCCGTTCCAGGCGCTCGTCGGCCGCCAGGTCACCGGCGTCCGCGGCCAACAGCAGCCGAGCGATCTCGTCGGCATCGGCGTCTGTGATCCCCGCCCCGACTTCGTCCCATAGCAACGCTTCATGGCCGATCCGGTGCAGGGCCTCCATGATCACGTACATCCGGATGAAGCCCGGGCCGGACAACTCCGAGCCGGGAGCAACGCCGTACAAGGCAGCATCGAGTCGGCCGGCGCGATACCCCGTCCAAACCTCTGCGGCCGTCTCGAACGGCGCTCCCTCACCGGTCTCCATGTCGCGGACGTCGAACGGCCGCGTCCCCGGTTGGAGCTCAGGATCGAACCGCTGCCAGCGCGTACCGTTCCACCACTCGGCGACGACGTGATCACCGCGGAAGTCCGGAGCGAAGTTGAAGCCGACCCGCGTCCGCGCCGGAATCCCCTGCTCACGAAGGGCTGCAACCGCCAGCAGGGCATGGTCTCGACAGCATCCGGCGACCCGGTCGCCAGGCGGTCGCGGATCCAGCAGCGGGCGAGGATGCCGTGTCTGGTCAAGCTCCAGAATGGTGGCGATCCACCGCGAGTTGATCTCGTCACGACGATCCTCGCGCAGTAGATGGTCCTCGGCGCGATAGTGGAGGACGAGGTTATTGACCGCCGTACAGATCTCCTCCATGCCGGACAGCTCACGCAGCAACGCGCCGTACAGGCCTGGGTCGGAGAAGGCGGAATGCAGGTTGCTCATCCGATGATCCTGCCTGCATTTCTGGTGACGTTTCAGGGATTTATCTGGTCTACCCCTCGCGCCTGATCGTGCATTTCCACGGCATGGCGGTAGCGCGGTCGACCGCCGAATCAGCACACTGAGTTCCATGCGAACTCTCGTTGCACTGCTCACGGCTGGCCTGACACTGAGCGGTGCACCGGCCGCGCATGCCGCGGACCCGCCCGTGTCCGTCACTCTGAGCCGGAGCAGCGTCGCGGTCTCCTCGCTCAACACCGTGCCGGTCACTGTGACAGTCGAGGGGTCCTACACCGAGCTCTCCTTCACCAAGGACCTCTTCGTCCAGTTCAAGCGGATCAGTGGCATCGGACCGCTGACTGAGATCTCATCGATGCCGCTGCCACTGGTCGAAGGTGACGGCACACCTGGCGTGTGGAAGGGCACCGTCAACGTGCCGTCCACGGCCAACGGAACCCTCCAGGCGACCATGGTCGACGGATACGAGTTCGTCGCCGGCGAACCAGCTAGCGCCCCAGTGCCGGTCGCGAACCTGCCCAAGCTGACCGTGAGCGGCGTACACATCCCCAAGGTCATATCGCTGCTGACGCCGAAGGTGGTGCCGTACGACAAGCCCTGGACGGTCCGGTACACCGTCCTCGACTCGCAGACCGGCAAGCCGTACGGGACCCGGCTCAAGCTGCTGTTCGGTTTCGAGCAACGATGCCTCGAGAACAGCCCCGGCGAGACCGTCCTGAGCGATACCAGCGGCAACTTCACCCGAGCCTTCCCTGCAAACCGGTACGGCGACTACACCAGCTGCCTTGAGATCCCCGGCAAACCGACCAAGATCGCCTACCTCGAGACCCCCGTCAAACGACCGGCCGACATCACCGCGGCCCCGTCGAAGACCACCGCCCCGGTCGGCACCATCGTCCCGGTGAACGGCTCGGTCGTCGAAGGAGCCAACTGCCAGGTCATCCTTCAACGCCTGTACGGCGCTTCCGCGTGGCGCGCGGTCAGCTCCAGCGCGGTCCGGGTGAGCGGCCGGTTCACCCTCAACGCGCAACCGTCGTACAAGGGCAACACCCCGTACCGCGTCTACCTCCCAACCTGCTTCGACAAGGTCGCCGGCACCACCAGGCCCTTCACCATCCGCGGCACCTGACAAGACCTGCGGGCTTGACCTGGAGCGCGCTCCAGGAGGAACGCTCGTGGTCATGAGCGAAATCAACCTTGCCTTGGGCGCGATGGAATTCGGCAGCCGGATCGACGAGAAGACGTCGTTCGCCCTCCTCGACCAGTACGTCGCCGAGGGTGGCGTGTGGATCGACACGGCGAACTGTTATGCGTTCTGGCAGTCGGAGAGCGGCTTCGGCGGTCAGAGCGAGGAACTGCTCGGCCGGTGGCTGGCGCAGCGGCCCGGCGTACGGGACAAGGTCCGTATCGCCACCAAGGTCGGCTGGGAACCCCTCGTCGTCGGCGGCTTCCCTGAGCAAACCGAGGGCCTCGGTACGGCGGCCATCGACGCCGCGGTCGAGACCTCGCTGCGCCGGATGGGCATGGACCACATCGACCTGTACTGGGCACACCGCGACGACCGAAACACCCCGATGGACGAAACGATCGCCGCCTTCGGCCGGCATCACGCCGCCGGCACGATCGGCCGGGTCGGCCTGTCCAACTGGGCCGTCTGGCGCATCGAGCGCGCCCGCGGCCTCGCCGCCAACCTGGGCGTCGTCGAGCCGACCGCCATCCAGTCGCGCTACTCCTACCTCCAGCCGCGTCCGTTCGTCCGCGGCCACGTCCACGACCACCGCTTCGGCTGGGTGACCGACGAGACCCTGGACTACGTCGAGAGCCAGCCCGCGTGGGATCTCTGGGCCTACACCCCGCTGATGTCAGGCAGCTACGAACGCGAAGACCGCCCGATCCACGAGGCCTTCGACCACCCCGGCACCACCCGCCGCCTCGAAACCCTCGGCAAGGTAGCCGCCGAACTCGGCGTCAGCCGAAGCACCGTCGTCGTCGCGTGGCTCTGTGGCGGCACTCCCCCGATCCGCCCGATCATCGGCGCCAGCCGTCCGGAGCAGCTCACCGCCGCTATCGAAGGCGCCCGCCTGGACCTCGGAACCGAGCTCCGCGCGGAGCTCGACCGCCCCTGGTAATGCCTACCCTTCAAGCGCGCTGTAGTGAGCGATCTTGTCATCCAGAACACCCAGCGCGGCTTCCATCCGCGTCATGTGCTCAATCAGCGCAACCCGGCGCTCGCGCAAGAACCCCACGCGCGACGCCGGGTCCCCGGTCGACCGCAACAGCCCCGTAAACCGTTGCAGGTCAGAGATCCCCAACCCAGCCTCGCGCAAACACGTCACCACCCCGATCCACGCCAGATCCCCCTCACTGAACACCCGCCGCCCACCCGGCAACCGCTCGATCGGCCCGATGAGCTCCTCGCGTTCGTAGTACCGCAAGGTGTCCAAGCTCAACCCAGTCATCTCCGCGGCCTCACCAGGCGAATACGTCTGCGTCATCCCCCGAGCGTACGTCGTACCGGGTCTGACGGCGCGTGGCAGCCCGGCCCCATGGGCCAGCTCGCGCCACCAGTTGTGGCCAGAGACAGGGAGTTGGGGCGGGAGACCCCAAGCAACAGGTCTCCAGCAGCCACAAGGTGTCTCACGCCACCACTGGTGGCGTGAGACCGACCGACGACTACCTTGACCAATCAAGGTAGCCGTCTATGCTTTACCTTGATGCATCAAGGTAAAGGAGTACTGAGATGGCTGAAGTCGTTCTCCCGCGTGGAGACCTGCAACTACGCGGTACGGCTTCCGGCTCCGGCCCGACGGTGTTGCTCCTCCACGCCGGTGGTGAGCAGCGCGGCGTGTGGACACCGATCGCCGCCGTACTGAATCAACGCAACCTCCGCACCGTGGCCTACGACCTCCGCGGTCACGGCGCCAGCGCCGGCCAAGCAACCACCCTCCAGGCGATCGCCGACGACGTGACCGCAATGATCTGGCACGAACCGCCACCCCTGGTCGTGGTCGGCGCCTCGCTAGGCGGCTTAGCGGCCCTGGCTGCTCTCGCCGACCCCTACACAGCCCGAGACGTGGCCGGCCTGATCCTCGTTGACGTCGTACCAACACCCGACTCAGCCCGGGTCCGCACCTGGCTCAACGACCGTGGCCTGGTGCACGAACACACCGAGCTAGTCGACGACATCCTCAACCAGCCAACAACAATCCCCACTCCCGACCTGCCCGTGCTCCTCGTCCAGGCCGGCCCAGACTCCCCACTCACCGACGCCGACGTAGCCCGTTTCCGCGCGGCCAACCCCACCCTGACAGTCACCCAAATCCCCACCGCAAGCCACCTCATCGCCCACGACACCCCCACCGAGCTGGCCCACCTCATCGCCACCCAAGCAACCCAATGGCTGCCCTCATGATCACTGGCGTTTCGGCAGTTGGCGGTTTATCGTCCGAAGATGCGTCGTCGGTCAGCGTTTGCCTCGCGGCTGTTGCGGACCGGCGGGGTGGGTGAGACGCCGGCTTTGGTGGGCGACCTGCGGCGGTCCATTCTCACCGGCGATCAGCAACCGGGTACGCCGATCCCGATCGATGAGGTCGCGGCGTTCTTCGAGGTGAGTCCGATCCCGGTGCGCGAAGCGCTCAGGACCCTGCTGGCCGAGGGCTTGGTCGAGCATCGACCGCATGTCGGGTACAGCGTCGCCAAGCTGACGTTCAGCGAGTTCAAGGAACTGTACGACGTACGCCAAGCGCTCGAGTCCGCTGCTCTCCGCGCGGCGGCCGCCCTCGCCGGTCCCGTCCACGACACCCAGGTCCGGGCCGCCCATGCCCAGCTCGGTGAAGCCATTGAGCGCGGCGACGAGCGGGCGTACGACGCCGCGGCACGCCGTTTTCACCTTGCCCTGATCGTGCCGTCGGGGATGCAGCGGCTGGTCACGATGTACGAATCCGCCTGGAACATCACCGAGCCTGCCCGGCCGATGTCGCACGTACCGGATGACGACCGGGCCGCGATGCACGCCGATCACGAGCGCATGGTGGCAGCATTCATCGCCCGGGATGCGGACACCCTGGTTGCCGAGGCAGACCTGCACTACGCGCGGCTGCGGACCGCCATCAGCCGGTTCGCCGACGACCCTGAGCGTTTCGTCGACCCGGCGTGATCGCTGCATATATTTGAGCCGAAACCCCGGGTTTACCGGCGGCGCCCACGAGCGAAACGAGCCCTCCTTAGCGTCGCAGCACTGACCGCGTTCCCCCAGACGCGGCTCGGCCCGAGGAGCGCATCGTGACCGACGTGACCGACGTACCCGCTGAGGTTAAGGCTGGCTACGATCCCCAGCTCACGAACGAGGATCTGGCTCCGCTCGAAAAGCAGACCTGGGGCGCCTACAACATCTTCGCCTTCTGGATGTCCGACGTGCACAGCGTCGGCGGCTATCTGACCGCGGGCAGCCTGTTCGCCCTCGGCCTGACGAGTTGGCAGGTGTTCATCTGCCTGGTGGTCGGCATCTGCATCGTGCAGTTCTTCTGCAACCTCGTCGCCAAACCGAGCCAGCAGGCAGGCGTGCCCTATCCCGTGATCAGCCGGGTCTCCTTCGGCGTCCGCGGCGCCAACATCGCCGCGATCATCCGCGGCTTGATCGCCGTCGCCTGGTACGGCGTCCAGACCTTCCTCGCGGCGGCTGCACTCAACATCGTGTTCCTCAAACTCTGGCCGGGTCTCGCGCCGTGGGCGGACGTCACCCAGCACGGCTTCCTCGGCCTGTCCGCCCTCGGCTATGCCGGTTTCGCCATCCTGTGGGTAGCCCAGGCGGCGTTGTTCTGGCGAGGCATGGACAGCATTCGCCGCTTCATCGACTTCGCCGGACCAGCCGTCTACGTCACGATGCTGCTGCTCTGCATCTACCTGCTGTTCAAGGCCGACTTCTCGATCGACCTCAACCTGTCGGACCACCGGCTCTCGGGCTGGACCACGATCGGGACGATGCTCAGCGCGATCGCTCTCGTGGTGTCCTACTTCTCCGGACCGATGCTGAACTTCGGCGACTTCTCCCGCTACGGCAAGAGCTTCACGGCGGTCAAGAAGGGCAACTTCTGGGGTCTGCCGCTCAACTTCATCTTCTTCTCCCTGCTGACCGTGATCACGGCCGCCGCCACGGTCCCGGTGTACGGCGAACTGATCACCGATCCGATCGAGACTGTCCAGCGCATCGACAGCACCTTCGCCATCATTCTCGGCGCAGCCACCTTCGTCACGGCCACCGTCGGGATCAACATCGTGGCCAACTTCATCTCGCCCGCCTTCGACTTCTCCAACGTCAGTCCACAGCGCATCAGCTGGCGGATGGGCGGCATGATCGCGGCGGTCGGCTCGGTCATCCTGACGCCGTGGAACTGGTACAACAACGACACCGCGATCCATTACACGCTCGGCATCCTCGGCGCCCTGATCGGTCCCCTGTTCGGCATCCTGATCGCGGACTTCTACCTGATCCGCAAGCAGAAACTGGTCGTCGCCGACATGTTCACGATGGACGAAGCCGGCGAATACCACTACTCCAAGGGCTACAACCCCAGCGCCGTCCAATCGGTCATCGCCGCCGGCCTGGTGTCGATCGCCTCGGTACTCGTTCCCCGCTGGCTCCATGCAGCGTTGTGGATCAGTGACTACAGCTGGTTCATCGGATGCGGCGTCGGCTTCGCCGCCTACGCGGTGCTCGCCAAACGAGCCAACGTGGCCGGCTCGGGCGCTGTGGCCCTGACCGCATGAGGCTGAAGGTCATCAACCCCAACACCACCGCTTCGATGACCGCCAAAATCGGCGCCTGCGCACAAGCCGTTGCAGGCCCGGGCGTCACCGTCGACGCAACCAGTCCCCGGCACGGACCTGCAGCGATCGAGAGCCACACCGACGCCGCCCTCGCCGTACCGGGTGTGCTCTCGGAGATCACGGCCGGCGAGGCAGCCGGGTACGACGGTTATGTGATCGCCTGCTTCGGCGATCCCGGCCTGAAACCCGCGCGCGAACTGGCCCGCGGGCCGGTAGTCGGCATCGCCGAGGCGGCCATGCGCACAGCGACCTACCTCGGCCGAGGCTTCAGCGTCGTCACCACGTTGTCCCGCACCATCGGCCAGGCCCAAGATCTCGTCGACCAGTACGGCGTCGCTGCCAGCTGCCTGGGAATCCACGCGTGCGAGATCCCTGTCCTCAGCCTCGAAACCGACCCCCACGCGAAGAGCACCATTCTCCAAGCCTGCAAGGAGGCGCTGGCCACTGACGGCTCCGACGCGATCGTCCTCGGCTGCGCCGGTATGGCGGATCTATGCCACGAACTCTCAAACGAGCTGGGCGTCAGCGTGATCGACGGAGTCGCCGCAGCAACCGTCGCCGTCGAAGGCCTCGTCCGCCTGCGCCTCACCACCGGCAAGCTCGGCGAGTTCGCCTTACCCAACACCGATCGCTGATCAGTGAATTCGGTTGGCCGCCGCTGCACCGGACGGGCAGAGAATCAGCAGGCAGCTCTCCACCTTCACGTGGTCGACAACAGCTCCTCACGCGGAGCCCGTCGCACCGGCGAACTGCAGCACCGCAGTCGACGACAGCACGTTGGATCTGAGCCGGCACAATCCGACTCGCGCGGACCGGGCGCAGGTCGCTGAGGCGGACCTGAGCCACTCACCAACCCGGTCTCGAGCTGTCTCGACAACTCGCGCTGAGCGTGAACGAGGCGGGCCGCGCAGAGTTGGTGAGTGGTGGCGGTCCGCCCCGGCCTTCACTCAACACCCCACCAACAGCCCACCTCGACTGTCGGGAGAATGCCGCCGGTAAACGATGCACAACGACACAGAGGCCACACTCGCCGACCACAGGGGCCCGAGCGCGCAGGACGGTCCACGGGACCCGTCGACCGCGACGGCCTGATTGACCGTCGGCCAACCTGCGGGGATGTGCCTGCCCACAGCCGTCATCTCGAACCGGACCAGGCAGCGCACCTGCGTCTTGCCCTGTCGTCCGAAGACAGTGAGCAGATCGTCGGAGCATTCCGCTCGTGGGCATGCAGTACGGGCGCTCTCGAATCACTGAATGAGTCTGTGCTCTCGATCGTCACCGTGTCGCGGTCTGCGGCATCACGAGCTTGCCGGGTCGAGAGTCGATCCGGTCGGTCGTCCCGACCTCGTACAGCTACGAGCCAACCGTCTCTTTGTCCGGCTCAGTCGAGACAGTGGCTCGCTCATCAACGTTTCGGTCGGCGGAATCTGCCTGTCAACGAACGGCTGAACTGGCTAGGGTCCGTCCCGGTTGTGGAGTCACCCCGCAGATGGATCTGCTCGAAAGCGACTGACAGGCTCGTACCGGCGCGCCGGCCCGGCCGCCTATTGCGAAGGCTATTGATGCCCACGTCGCACAGAGTGAAGATACCGGCGCAGTTGGCTCCGCCGAGAAACGCGTCCGGCCCTGGCAACATCGAAGCCTCCCACGAAACGACCCAGGGCTGCCGCTCAGTCTGACTCGGCCACGGCGGACGTCGGTACTGGTTCGCTCGGATAGAGCTCATGCCACAGCCAGCGGAGAAATTCATCATCGGTCTTCCACTCGTCATACTCCGCCGCTGTCGCAATCGCTAGCGGATGGAGACCTTCCCGGTCACCTTTCAGCAATCTGACGAGTTCGTCCTTGAAGGTCGCCATGCCAGCGTCTGCCGGATCTCCCAACTTCGCCCTGGTAACCAAGGAATCGTAGTTATCGTTACGACTCTCGGGGTGGTAGTAGATCTCCATGTACCCCAGGAAGGTACCGAACGGAACTGAATGATCATCGAGCCAGTACCTCTCGATCAGCGGCATCTCTAACCTCATCCTCCTATTGGTCAGCTACTGGCGGTTCAACGAACAATGTGTTGATCTCGTACGCTTTGCCGTTCGACTTGAATCGAATTACCACGTTTCCGCCCTCGAACGTTTCGATGGGTTTCGCTCTAGGCTCAGGTAGGTCGGTGAGGTCCTCGCCGAGTGCACGCGCCTTCTGCCATTCCTTGCGAGCCTGCCATGCTTCTTGACCGCCTTCGAGCCGATATCCAGAGCAGTACTTGTGACCATCAGGGCCGAGGAGCTCTGCAATCGGTACCTTAACCGCAAATGGAGGGGCGATCGTCGGCTCAACAGGAGTGGCGAGGGCGGCCTGAACGTCAGGGAGCTTGATCGCCGCGGCGAAGGCTGCGACGAAGGCTTCCGCATCGTGAATGCGCGTAGCTTCTCGACCGCAATTGTGCTTTTTGGCCGGGTTGAGCCCGTCGATACCTGCCTCGCGCTTGGCGACGTCGGGCTGCGCGGGATCTTCGAGATAGGCGACACGGTCGGCGTACATCTGGTCGCTACCCATCGGGCCGTGGCGGATATGGGCATGGCCTGTGCCTTGGTCGATCGCGGTGAAGATTCTTTGCACAGCAGGCGAAGCATCGACTACCGGTTTGAGCCAAGGGTGTGCGTCCACCTTCTCGGCGATGTATTCGGCCGCGCCTTGATATTCGAGTACGCGGCGGACGTCGGGGTTCAGCGACTCGATGGCCTCGGAATCGAGGTCCTTTGCGGAATCAGGCAGCGGCCCAGGTGGGAGATTGCCCTCAGCCGTGTCCCACTGCTTGTCATGCTCGGCTACACGCTCTGCGTAGCCACTGCTGGGAAGTTCAGTGGGAGTGTTCTGATCAACGGCCTCGGGTCCATCGACCCCAAGGTTCTCGCTAGGTGGGTTCCCAAGGTCTGTGCCCGACTTCGAGTCGTCCGGCCGAGCTGGCGCCTCTGTCGACGGCGCCTCCGGCATGCCGCCCTCAGCGGCGGGTTCCGGGATGTCGCCTGAACCGGCAGCGTTCGGCCCTTCCGGAACCTCTGGCCGACCAGCGACTGCGGCTGCGTCCACCGCCTCGACGGCCGCCGGCAGATCATCCTTCGCGTCGCTATCGGCGGCATGCTCATTGACGTTGACGTCGGGCTGCTCCAGTCGCGCGCGGTCGTCAGCCTCAACGGTCCGCACCGCTATCTGATCATCCGGAGTGACTCCGTTCTGAACATCACCACCCTGCTCAGTCTGGTCGTCGGATCCCCTTCCGAGGCGGGTAAATGCCGGGTGCTCGAGCATCTTTGCGCGCAGATCCGCGGGCAGGCGATCAGCGGCAGCCGGGAGGGCCAATGTCGAGTCATCGGATGGCTCTGCTGTCTCCGGCGACGCATCGCGTCGACTTCGCTGGTCGACGGAGTCTGCCGCATCACGAACAACCCGGGACGGGGGTTCACCCGGCCGATGTACCTGAGCCTCGTCCGGCCGCGAGGCAGGTATCTCCTTGCCTGAATCGGCCGAGGGCGTGGAGTGCTCCTCGACAGGTTGGCCCCCGCGATCGGTAGGTTCCTGCCGCCCGGAGTCGTCGTGGTCCGGCTGGCGACCGACAGCGTCAGGCATGTTCCGCTCAACCGGAGCATCGGCACTGGAAGCCTGGCCGGAGGTGTCGTCCGGTTCGATGGGCTCTGGCCTACGTGGTCGGTCCATCGAGCTACTCCCCCGCCTCTTCCAGCATCCGGAAGAGGCGCCGATGCCATTGCCCAGGAACATTCAGCTCACGGGCGGCAGCGATCAGCTGCGCATACGGCTCAGCCTCGGCAGACAGAATGGCGGCAGCGCGAAGGAGCGACCCGTCGCCGATCAAAAGTGTCGGCGAAACCTTCGCGGGTTGCACCTTCAAGAAAGTCAGGATTTGCTCCTCGAGCGTGGATCCCCACAGCTTCGCCCCCCGCGCCGCCCACTCCGCCGTCAACGGGTGCGGAACATCAAGCGGTCCCGGGCAGTTCAGCAAGGCGTCGGCCACGTCCGCGAACCGAAAAGCCCCGGCCTGCCACTCGATTTCAGTGGTCGCGCAGCTGAGCTCTCGCCGCCTCACAACACCATGGACAACCTCGACCAAATGGTCGACAAGCCGAGCCGGTACGACGTGATGCTCGATCGCCGACGCCCGTCCGGCAACAGCCGCACCCACAGCGCCGGCGATCGCACGCTCCACCACCGCTGGCGAGACGTCCTCAAACGCCCAAGGCAATTGCGGTAGAGGCTTGGGGACAGCAGCCAGATGAGCCACCGTCAGTAACTCGACCCACAAGACGAATCTCGGGTTCTGCTCAAGGAACTGGGCAACATCAGCGCTCTCGCGAACTGTAGAAAGCCGCTCCCGACCGCCTGCAGCCTTGACTGTCGGCGCTGTAACGGCCCGTCGCTCACGCGGTTCGCCATGCGGGATGCGAACTCGAACCGGCCGGTCCATGCCGTCAGTGAAGACAGCGGCCTGACCAGGCGGAAGGGAAACGACGGCTCGGGATTGAGGCTCGTCAAGATTCATCGTGGCGCCGACCATTTCGCGGTCGTCAGCAGCGGGCAGCCGGTGCAGGATCTTGAGAGCCGAGTTCTTAACCACATCGGGGATGACCTTGCTAGGGATCTGCTCCGCAACAACAATCCCTTCGCCATACGCGCGAATCTCAGCAAGCAAGCCGGCAAACATCTCGACCGCATGACTAGTAGTGCCATCAGTACTTGCCTTAAGCAAGCGATGCGCCTCTTCAACAACGGTCACGTGGCGCAGGCTCGAAGACGGTCCGCGGCGCACGCGGAGGTGTTCGATCAGCCGGATCAGTACGACGCCCATGCAGAAGGCCTTGTCCTGGTCGTCACCAACATCTTCAAGCTCGAGTACGACGTTGCGCCTCAGCAAATCAGCAACGTCGAGCGGGTATCCCCCGCCGAGGAATCGCCCAGGCGTCCCCAGAAGCAACGAGGTCAAACGAACATCCACGAAGCCGCGAACATCCGCCGCAAGCTCAGCGCCGTACCCAATGTCATCAACGACCGCGCGCGCTGTCGTCTGCAGGTCGCCGAGGGACGGATACTCGGTCCCGCCCCGGCTCAGCGCGAGATCCCATCCGTACGACGTGTAGCACCGATTCAACGCCTGGCTGAGCACCTGCGGAAACGGCTCGTGCGCCTCGAATGCGGCCAGGAACAACGCACGCACGAGATCGAGGTGCGTCTGCAGCGGGAAGCCAGCCTCTGGTTCCAGCGGATTCAAACTCAGCGGTACGGCGTCAGGGTCGCCGAGCCGAATGACCGCAACGCTCGAGTCCGAACCCAATCGACCGGCCATAGCGGCGTACTCGGCCTTCGCAGGCTCGATCACCAACCACGGCACGGACGCGGCAGAGAGACCTTCGAGCAGATGACGGATCGTTTGCGACTTCCCGGAGCCGGTCGCACCGGCCACGAACGCATGCCGGTTCAACGTGTCCTGCGAAACCGTCATGGCCCCGACCGCACGCCCCGATGCATCGATGACGTCGCCGAGCGGGATGCCGTCTGGCGGCGTCTCCGGCGTCAAGTCGAACCGCACCTGCTCGACCACGCGGACACCAGCGATCTCACGCACCGGCGGCCGCCCGATCGCGGCAAGCAACTCACCCGTCGCCTCGAAGCCAGTCGCTTCGGCGCCAGCCCCAGGTTGAGCCGCCAAACCGTACGGCGTGGCATGCAGGTCGGCCACCCCGGCGAAGGTCTGCGCAACCAGCCTCGCTGCGGCCTCATCGGCTCCACCAGCGAGGATCTGCACCGACCACAGACCGCCCTGCGCGGAGGAGAAGTCGCGGTACCGGGCGCGGTTGCGCTCCAGTTCAAGCGCATCACGACCCGAGACCTTCTCTCGGTCGAGCCCGATCGTCATCTGCAGATGAAGGTCCTCAAGCAGTTCCGCCTGCTCCTGCGCCCCCATCGGGACAGCCCGGACAACCCAAGCGAAAGCTGGCAAAGCCTCGGCCAGATCCTCCAGCGTCCCGGCCGGTTCAACCTCGGCCTCGGGCAGCGCAGTCAGTACATCGTGCCGGCCGTCCACCGCCACCCAGTACGGAAACTCCACCGGGTCCGCAGCTACAGCCCGCGCACCCACCGGATAGGACACCGCGCCGTCCACAGGATCGATCCCCACCCGGATCTCGATCGGCCCGCCGGCTACCGCGCGTGTCCAGCAGCAACTGAACGGTCGCCCGGCCGACGCCTCCAACATCAACGCAGGCAACAGCCCGCGCCGAAGCGCGGTGAGCCGTTGCGCCGTGCCCGTATCAGGCCCACCGGCCAACGGCACCTCGGTGATGCGCCACCGCGGAATCACGAGGCACCCAACCGCGGATCGCAGTCACCAAGCCGCGGACTCGCCGGATCAAGCGGGTCCACCATCACGAACGCCGTCGGCGACAAGCCCTGCAAAACCGTTGGCTCCATCGAGTACTCATACGTGCGTTGATACCCGACCGACGTACTCTCCGTAGACCCGCTCGACTCCGAACTCGAGGTCGCCTCCGACCACGACGTACCGCCAGTCGTCGACGACGAGTGCTGCTCGCCCGCAGTCTTCGACCCAGACCGGTGCCGCCTGCTGAACAGCAGCCCAAACGTCGCCTGCCGGCTGTCCGATGTCTGTACGCCGACCGAATCGCTAGTCGAGGCACTGTTGCCGCGAGTAGTGCTGTCGGACGTCGACGTGGACGTATTCGTCCCGTGCGAATACGTGAACTGGCTCGCCACCAACCGGTGCTGTCGACCGATGAAGGTCGCAGCCTGCTCGGCCTCCTTCGCGTTCCCAAGGCGCATGAACAGCACGGCGTCCCCGCCGCCGAGGAGCTCCACAGCGCTGTCACGCAGATGCGCGAACAGCAGCACCAGCCGGAGACCGTTACGCCGGCAGATGCTATCGAACCGCTCTAGCTCCGGCCGCGCCACCGCATCCGCCCCAGCAATCACGACGATGCGCTCCCCCAGCCCCGACAGCTGCCCACGCTGGATCCGGACCATCGTGATCTGGAACATCAGGTGCCGTAGCAACGAGGCAGACAACTCCGATTCACGAGCCGACAGCTCGAATACCCGCAACGAAACCTCGTCGCCATCCCACCCGTCCATCGGCACATCACCCGTGACAGCCGACAACCGCTGCACACCAGCAGCCAGCCGGAACAGCCGCGCTTCCGCCGTACGACGAGCCGACTCGCTGAGCAGATCAGCCAACTTCATGTACTCCGCACGCGTCAGCTCACCACGCTGGTCCGGCGTCAACTGCCGCAGCAGCACCTGGAACGCCAAGTGAAGCCGCGTGAACGTAACCGGACCATCGGCCAAGCATTCAACGACCTGCTGGACCAGACTCGCGTCGACACCACGCGACTCGTTCTGCTCAGGCTCTGCCCCGCGCAGACCCTCAGCGATGACCACACCGATCTCATCCGGGCTCAGACCAGTCAGCGGATTCAAGGCTTTCGCTTCATCCGGTACGACGGCCGATCGGATCGGTGCACCGTATTCGGACGCCATGCGGCGCAGGGGCTCGACCACAGCATCCTGGGTGAGGTCGAGCACCACGAGCCGCCCGCCCGCACTCATCAGCGAGCTACCCATCGCCAGCAACGCAGCACGCCAGCCGGCCGCAGTCCCGCCGTACAGATCGACGCGTTCCTTGGTCACCGGGCCAACCGGTACCCACGGGCGCGCGGCGCTGACCTGCAGCGCCTTCGTCTCCTCCCGCTGACTCAGGTCCTGTTGCCAAGCCTGTACGTCGCGCTCGAACCCAGCCATCGTGGTGACACAGTCGGCCAGCCACCGCTGGTGCTCCTTAACCGCAGCCCGGCGCAGCATCTCCGGACGTCCCCAGCGCAACCACCCAAGACCGACGGCCACCGCGGCAGGCACCAGCCCCAGCAAGGGGTTCACGACAACACCGACCACGCCCGTAGCGACAACAGCCCCGACCATCGCCCAGGTCAACACGGGGTTTACCCGCGCCGCAGAAGCACGCTTGGTCTCAAGTGTCGCGAGCGCCGACGGCGGCGGTACGGCGGGGACTGGTGGGTCCTGCTGCTCGACGACCACCACCTCTTGCCCGCGATACTCCCAACCCCACTGCTCGGCCTCACGAGTCGCAACGGTCGGTTCAGCCATGCGACGCACCATTCAGCCGCTCCAGCACCACACCGCGCGCCAGGTCCGCGAGGACCGCCTCGGCCTCAGCCACCATTGCCGACGCGCGGCTAACTGTGGCTTCCCACTCCGTGTCGTCAGCGGCCGTGAACCGCCGACGGCATCCAGCACAATGCGTCGCCGACGGCTCGGACCACGACGCACAGTACGAACAACGCCGCGCCTGGAGCAGTCGCTCGGCCGTGGACAGCCTCCGACGCTCCATCAACGCCCGCTGCCAACGAGCCTGTGCCTGCGGCAGGTACTCAACCAGTTGCTGATCGGTGAAACTCATCCCCCGGCTGGCCAGAACCGCCGCCGTCATCCTCGCGACGGCATCCCTATGGGCCGCCGTCGCCTTCCCGATCGGCCCCACAGTCACCAGCAGCGGAAACCAGCCAAGCGTCTGCAACCGCAGAGCCGCCCGGCCGCGATTCCACCGCAGCGACATGCTCGAACTGTCGTCAGGATCCGCCGTCCACCCGGTCGGCCGCAGCGCTGTCTCAAACAGCGCCCGCTGAGGGGCATCCAGTGCCGCATGAGGTAGCAGCAGGTGGGTGTGCTGGCGACGTCCGACCCCGGCACCCTTGACAGCCACTACGCCCTCCCAGTCACCGGCGGTCACCCCAGCGGACCGCCCCAAGGTCACTCTAGTTACTGAACGTGCCCACCGCACCACAGATCCCGCATCCCGACCCCACGGCAGTGGGCCTTCTCTCCCTCTACGTACACGTCGTTCTACGTTGTCGAGTCTTCAAGGAGCGCAACACGACACTTGATGAGGGCAATCGCGTTGTCGCGGCTGTCGTCGGTGTTCGCGACAAGCTGGTGCGACGAGCTGGTTCTGAAGAGCCAGTCGTGGACATGGCGATCGACGAGGTGGCGGTACCGGGGATCGTAGTCATGCGTGGCCTGGACTGGCTCAGCCAGGTCGAGTTCGGTAGCAAGCAGGAGCTCGTATCGCGGGGATTGGCTGGCGACAAGTTGTTCGAGCCGCTCGATGGTTGCGGGCTCGCTGACTTCACCACGAAATTCGAGAGCCGCGGTGTAGTACGCGAGAGCGTCGATGGGAGCCCGGTCCGTGAGCACCACATCGGCGTCAGTCGTGCGCTCCAACTCGTCCGCGATGCCCGTCGCGATGACCCACTCAGTCGAGATGGCTGTGTGCCGCTGCATCTTGGGGAGGCCGATCGCTGCAGCGCGTTTGCCGAGGCCGTGAACGCGGGCTACGCGGAGGCCGATGGCCCGGAGTTCCATCTCGGCGCGTCGCATGAGGACGGTCTTGCCGGTGGAGTGGGTTCCTGTGATGGCGATATGGACGGGAGCGGTCACCATAGTGTCTCCTCGGGTTCTGGTTCGGGGGCGCCCGGCAGACCTGGTGGGATCGCGACAGCAATCAGCGCCTCCCAGGTCGGATAGTTGTCGGCGAGCGCGAGAAACAGGTAGCTGGTGGCGTAGGCATCGAAGGTCGCACGGTGTCTGTGCGCTGGGGCCCGGGTGAGGTCTAGCTCGGCGTGGGCGATCAGCGCGTCGAGCTTGTACGACGGCAGCCCTTTCCAGGTCGCCCTAGCCAGTCGCAGGGTGTCGATGACACCCGCCGGTCGCCAGTTCGGTAGGTGCCGGGACAACACGCCATAGTCGACATGAGCGTTGTGGGCACAAATCCACGATTCCCCGAGCAGCTTGGCCACGTCCGAGGCGACGGAGTCCCAACTGGATTCGTTGGCGAGCACAGCGTTGGTCAGGCCGTGAATGCGGGCAGCGAACGGGGATACCGCGACCGGTGGGCGAATAAGCCAGGCGCCGGCGGTGCTGGTGTCGGGGCTGCCGTCCCTAATCGGCAGGGCCGCAACCTCGACGAGGTCGGGCGGGTTAGCCCCGTTGCCTTCCACATCGATGACCAGCAGTTCGGGCCAGGTGCTCGTGTTCACTGTTCCTCTTTCGCCTTGCGCCAACCGATGTCGGCTCGTCCATGGCGCCGGTGATGATGCGGCTTCGACGCATCGTGGACCTGATAGCCGTGGGTGTGTTGGAGCCAGTACCGGGGTGGCTCGTTCAGCCCTTCGACGATGACAGCCCGGTCTGTGATGACCGGGTCGCTGGTCGCTCCAAGCAGACGGGCTTGTGAGGTCACGGTATCGAGGTCGGGCTTCTTCCAGGCGTTCGCGCAGACGGTGAGTTGCGACATCGGGCAGATGTCGCAGAGCTCGCGGATGCCGTAATGGCCGTTGTAGTCGGCCTCGCCATGGGCGTACGTGACTGCGCAGCTGGTCTTCCACCGTCCCCTCCGAACCCGCCTGGGATCGACCGACACTCTGTCTGGAGATAGGTCGCGATAGGGGGCCTGACCCGGCAAGATCGTCACCATGCGACTCCTCATCCTCGGTGGCAGCTGGTTCCTCGGCCGAACAGTCGTCTCCGACGCATTGGCTCGCGGATGGGAGGTGACCGCCTTCTCCCGCGGCAAGAGCGGCCAACCGCCGGCCGGAGCCACCCACGTCGTAGGTGACCGCCGCAATGACGCCGATCTCCACCGCCTGGCCGAGCACGGCCCCTGGGACGCCCTGATCGACACGAGCGCATACGAACCTGTCGACGTCGCACAGCTGACGGACGCCCTGGCTGATCTGGTCGAGCAATACGTACTCATCTCAACGGTCAGCGCCTACCCCGATTGGCCAGCCAGCCCAGTCGATGAGTCCTCGCCGCTCTGGCCATCCTCGCCGACCTACACCGAGCAATCACCCGAGCTGGCGCACCTAACCGTCGGCGGTCAATACGGCACCCTCAAGGCGGGCTGCGAGGCTGCCGCGACGGAGGGCGCGAAGCGCAGCCTCATCGTGCGGCCCGGCGTCATCTTGGGGCCTGGCGAGTACGTCGGTCGCGGGCTCAAGCTGATCGAGCGAGCGGCCCGCGGTGGACGCTGGCTGCTCCCAGCACCTGCCGAACAGCCCATCCAGCCGATCGACGTACGCGACGTATCGACGTTCCTGCTGGACTCAATCGAGGCGAAGCGCGACGGCGTATTCAACCTGGTTGCTCCTATCGGTCACGCCACTTACGGCGATCTCATCGACACATGCTTAGAGCTGACTGGGCGTCGTACCGAATCGGTATGGGCCGACCCTCAATGGCTGGAGGAGCACGGCGTCGATCAATGGACCGAGATACCGCTGTGGCGGACTCCCGCCGGCACCTGGCAGGTCGATGGCCGGCGAGCCGCGGAGGCCGGTCTTCGATGCCGGCCCCTTCGCGAGACGCTGCGGGACTTCAAGTCCGCCCTTGATCGGGATGGCCTCATCGACCACCCCCGCCAAGCCGACCATGGAATGTCGCCCGAGCACGAAGCCGAACTTTTGGCCGCGTGGGATGCGGACCAGTCAGGCGCTCGGTAGCGCCAGTCGGGAGGCTGCCTCGGCATTGAAGACCTCGATTTGGTCTCGTAGTTCGACGGCCTGCTGGGTATCGCGCCAGTCGCGACCGACCAGCCTGTGCGCCAGTTGATCCATCCGGCCGGTAATGCCGTGACGTCGATGCGGCGCCGGAATCGTCCATACGCTGTTGAGAGCGTCAACGCTGGCATCGAGCCGTCCCGCTACGAGCTCGGCCGTAGCAAGGTCGACCTGCGCCCTCGCCGGTTCCAACCCACCAAGCGGATCCTCTGGCGCGAGGCTGATCGCGTCGCTGATCCGCGTCACCGCGGAATCGCCCTGGCCGACTGTCAACAGCGCCGTACCAGCACATGCCGCATGACGGCTCGGTCCCCAGCCGAACTCTCCGCCGGTAGCGCCGTACAACTCGTTGTGCCGCGCCTGTTCCATCTCGACATCGGCCAGGCGCAAAGACTCCTTCACCTGATCAGGCCGTCCCAACTCGGCCCAGGCCCGTGCTTCGATGGCCCGCAGCCTCGCCGTTGAAACGCCTGCTGGCGCATTGTCCACACTGCTCGCAATCAGGTCGATCGCGCGTCGACTCTGTCCACGCCAGTTAGCGATCAGCGCCTGCGTCCCTCGCGACCATGCCTCGAGGTCGGCGTCGCCGATCAACTCGGCGTAGGTCCGCGCCGAGCGTGCTTGTTCTTCGGCCGCATCCCATCGGGCTAGGTCGAATGCGACAACCGCGAGCAGTCCGCAGGCCTGTCCTGCGACCTGGTAGAGCTCGCTGGTCTGAGCCGGTCGTCTGGTCTTGTCGAGCAGTAGATACGCGACATTACGAATATGCCGAGCTTCCGTCAGCAGCTGCAACGGAGGTTTGGTTTGGTAACCGCGGGCGAGTTCCAGGACTGACTCTTGGAGCAACGAAATGTCGTCCGAGTCAACGGTGCCGGCTGAGGAGCCACGAACCTTCCGGACAGTGACCCAACTAAGATTGGGTTGTCTGGAAAGGGAAGATGTTGCCGCGTCCGAAAAAGAATTTCACTCCTGAGTATCGGGAGGAAGCCGTGAAGTCGGTGATCGAGACTTCACGTCCTGTCGCTCAGGTTGCCAGGGAACTGGGTATCAACCCGGGCACTCTCAGCAACTGGGTGAGCGCCTATAAGCGTGACCATGCCGGCGAGGAACCGGCACTAAGTGTGACTGAGCGTGCCCGGCTCCGCGAGTTGGAGCGGGAGACTCGGGAACTCCGGATGGAGAACGAGTTCCTGAAAAAAGCCGCAGCATACTTCGCCAAGGATCATCGTTGAGCGACAAGTTTGAGTTCATCGACGCGGAATATGCCGACAGCCTGACCGGCAAGAACGAAAATGCGCCGTCGATTGTGAAGATGTGCCGATGGCTCGGGGTGAGGCGGTCCAGTTTCAACGATTGGCGTAGCCGGCCGGCGTCGGCGACAGCGAAGCGCCAAGGCGAACTCAAGTTGGTCATCACCAAGTCGTTCGAGGAGTCCGACGAGACCTACGGATACCGGCGTGTGCATGCTGACCTGGTCGCGTGGGGCGTCCCCTGCGGGCAGGAGTTGGTGCGCAAACTCATGCGGGAGCTGGGCCTGGAGCCGTGCCAGCCGCGGCCGTGGCGGCACAGCCTGACCGAGCAAGACGGCCAGGCCGGCCCGATCCCTGACCTGGTCGCGCGGGACTTCACCGCCGACGCGCCCGGCGTCAAGATGGTCGGTGACATCACCTATGTCTCGACTTGGGAAGGCTGGTTGTATCTGGCGACGGTGATCGATTGCCACACCAAGGCCGTGATCGGGTGGGCGATGGGCGACAACTACAAGACCCCGCTCATCGAGGCGGCCATCGAAATGGCTGCCCGGAATCACGAGCTCGCCGACGGCGCGATCTTCCACTCCGACCGGGGCAGTAATTACACTTCCGCCCAGTTCGCCGAGACATTGAAGAATAACAACATTCGTCAATCAGTCGGCCGGACCGGCATCTGCTACGACAATGCAATGGCGGAATCGTTCTTCGGGGCACTGAAGAACGAACGCACCCACCGCACCGAATACCCGACCCGGGAACACGCACGCCGCGACATTGCCCGATACATCGAATTACGCTACAATACCAAACGTCGCCACTCGGGGCTCAGCTACAAGACCCCGCAGCAAGTCCACGACGAGTATCTGGAATTACAGTCTGCAGCGTGAATTGACCGTTAATAGGCTGTCCGGAAAACGCGTGGCACCTCAGGCGATTCGGGCTGAGTGCTCAAAACTCTCGTGGGCGGCCATGACTGCCGCTGCCTCCAACGATTCGACGTCAACGGATAGGCCAGGCGCGGCCGTTCCGCTGTGACGCTCGAACTCGGACAAATCGTGCGGCGAGCCAAGCAAAACCTCGAAACGGTGACCCCAGAACGCTTCAGCTACACGCTGCGCGACCGCTCTCGCTTGAGCAACATCGCCTCGCATCCACCGCGCCAGCTGACGCGGCGACAGCGTCGCCGATTCCTTCATCTGCTGTGCCCGAGCTTCGTACGCCCGACAGGTCTCTTCGATCGTCCATGGACCCTCGTGGACGATCTGTTCCAGCAGCGTTCTGTACTGCGCCGTAGCCACGTCTTCACGGTACGTCAGACAGACAGGCGGAAACCCGGGTCCGCGCGTCGATGGCAGCCGAACGTCCGACAGATGGCAGCCAGAAGTCAGGTCCCGATCTCTGGCATCTGAGCGCCTAATGCGCCGTTCCACATCAAACGGCAGTCAGATGGCAGCCAAGCGTCCGGTGTAGTTCATAGTGCCGTCCTGTCACACAGCGTCAAGCTACTCACCTACCGAGTCCACTTCTAGCAGCGACGGGGTGACTGACAGTGATCTTGCGCATGTGGCTCCTCCTTCTGGGAACCGCCGTACTCACCGTCCTGATGGTTCGCGACATCGCGAAGGACGTGCGAGACAGATGACCACGGTTGGGCGCCAAGCTCCGGCGGCGGCAGAACGAGAATCGCCAAGCGAAGTCGACTACACACGGCCGCTTCTCCTCGGCTACATCCTGAAGCACCTCCTCATGACCGACGGCGAGTTGGCCGACATCAGAGACCACCTCGAGGAGTTCGCCAAGGTCGAGGGCTTCGCGATGGGCACGATCTACACCGAAGAAGCCGAGACGACCCCGGCCGCCTTCGAAGCTCTGATCGAGGCAGTCAACCGGTACGAGGTCACCACAGTCGTGATCCCCAGCCGATTGCACTTCTCCGCCCTGGCCATGACACACAACGTCAAAGACGCCTTCGAGCGAGCGACAGGCGCTCGAGTCGTCATCGCAAGTTCGAACCCCTGACCTGGCGGAGGCCGACTGCGGATCTGCAGGTGATCGCTGCACACCCATCGGTTTCCGTCACCGCTGATCTGCGACCGAGTCTTCCCCTCCCCTGTGGAGGGCTCGGCCGCAGGTCCCATCTACAGGCTGGCGCGAGACGTGAGGCGAGTCCGTCCCGCGTCGGCCGATCCAGACCTCCAAGGCGCAGCACAAGTGCCCTGGAGCACCACGACGCTAAGCATCGGCATGGATGTTTAGCGATGCTGACTAAGAGTCTCTTGAGGAGTGATGTTGATGAGCGAAAGTGCAGTCAGGCCGTGGGGCCTCAGTCGAGCCAGCGACTTCGCGGACGCGGCGCCGCTGGGTTACACCACCGTCGAGGTCGACCCGGCAACTCAGCTGGGCAAGTTCCGGGACTCGAGTGGCGGGGTAGTTGACCCGATGATGGCCTCGCCCAAGCACGGTTCCGGCACCACCACCAACCCGCGAACGGCCACCGGCCAGGATGGTGGCGGCGGTCCTGCTCCCGACAGCGACAACGGATACGACGGCGATCGCGACTGATGGCTTCTACCCGCATACGTCAGCCGGTCGTCGTAGTCGCCACTGGGACCGACGACGTCACGGCAGATGCAGTCATCGCTGAATTGAATCGGCGTGGACGCTGCGAGGTCGCCCGGGTCAATCCGGGCGACATGCCGCATGACGTCGGCCTGTCGGCCTTTCTCGATCCCGAGTCCGGCCGGTGGATCGGGCCGCTCACTACACCCAGCCGACAATTCGGCCTCGCTGACGTGACGTCGGTGTACTGGCGGCGCCCGACGCCAGGCGATTTCCCAGGGCTCGACGAGGAGGCAGCTGAGTTCGCCAAGGTGCAGGCACGCGAAGGCTTCGGCGGGGTGCTCTGCAGCCTGCCGAACGCCCGCTACGTGAATCACCCACACCGCAACTGGGCCGCAGAATACAAACCGGGGCAGCTCACTGTGGCCGCCGAGCTCGGCTTCACGGTGCCACCGACGGTCATCACTGCCGACCCAGCCGCGGCGCGGAAGTTCGCCGAGAAGCACGCCCCGATCATCTACAAGCCGTTTCGGCTCACCGCGATCACGCGCAACGGACGGCCGCAGGCCATCTGGACACGGCGAGTTGAGCCTGACGAACTCGATGACACAATCGCCGGCACTGCACATCTGTTCCAAGCCGAAGTTGTCGGCAAGGTCGCCGATCTGCGAGTAACGGTTGTTGGAGACGATGTGTTCTGTGTCCGGATCGATTCATCAATCAGTCGGCTCGACTGGCGCTCGGACTACGACACCTTGGCCTACCAGGTAGTCGAGCCACCACCTGGCCTCACCGAGCGAATGCGCAACTACCTCCGCCGGTTCGGTCTTCTCTTCGGATGCTTCGACTTCGCCGTCGACGAGCAGAACGTGCCGTACTTTCTGGAGTGCAACCCGAATGGGCAGTGGGCTTGGATGGAGCCATCCACCGGGCTGCCAATGGCGGCAGCATTCGCGAACGCGCTGGAAGGAAACCTGTGACACCCGATCAACCCACCAGGCACGCGGCGGAGCTGCGCAAACAACTCGCCGCGGACCTGACCAAGGCTGGCTACTTGTGCTCACAAGAGTGGCGCGCAGCTGTCGAGAGCGTGCCGCGACAGGAGTTCATTCCGGACTTCTTCGCGAAGGTCGATCGGACCGACGGCCCGACTCTGTGGGACCCGATCTCAGCACAGCGGTCCGGCGACGAACGCTGGCTCAAACTGGCCTACGAAGACATCTCGCATGTAACCCAGCTGGATGGCAAGACAACCGCCACTGATGTCACCGAGGCGGTCGACGGCAACCCGACGTCGTCGTCCACCATGCCGAGTCTCGTGCTCCGGATGTGGGAAGACCTCGAGGTGGTAGACGGAAACCGAGTGCTGGAGATCGGCACAGGCACGGGGTACTCCGCCGCACTCGGCTGCTATCGGCTCGGAGAAGAAAACATCACATCAGTCGAGGTCGACCCCGAGGTGGCGGCCCGAGCCGGGCGAGCTCTCGGCCGCGCCGGCTACCACCCTCATCTCGTAGTTGACGACGGCGAGGCGGGAGCACCGGACACAGCACCCTACGACCGCATCATCGCGACATGCTCGTTCCGATACATCCCGCGGGCATGGCTGGAGCAGTCCAAGCCAGGCACGATTGCCCTCGTCACCCTGTCCGGCTGGATCGGAGGCACAGGCCTCGTCAAACTAACCGTCACCGGCGACGGCACGGCTGAAGGTCAGTTCCTCCCTGGATACGTCAGCTTCATGCCCGCGAGAGCCCACAACCCCGAGCCAGCGATCATCCCGGAGATATCCGCTGACTCATCGTCTCGGACAACGTCACTCGGCCCGGAGGTGTTGACGACATATGGGGCCGCCCAGCTCGTCGCCCAACTCGCTGTTCCCGAAGCACAGCACATCAGCTTCGGTCCCGGCGGCGACCTGCCTGAGCACATCCTTGTCCAGCCCGACGACTCATATGCCGCGCTTTCGGCAACCGCGAGTGCCTGGATCGTCAGGCAAGGTGGCCCAGAGCGCCTCTGGGATGACGTGGAAGCAGCGATCACGGACTGGCGTCAGGCCGGCGAACCAGGCATCGAGTCCTTCCGCGTGACCGTCGCTCCGGAGGAGCAACGCGTCCATATCCCAGGCGGAATGAGTTGGGCACTCCCCACAAAGTAGTGGCGTGCGAGAGCCCTACCTAGTTTGAACTGGCAGTTACTTCACAAGCCTCACCTGGCCGTTGTTGCATCGGGCCAAGGCCAATCAGACCAAGCAGGACTCAACTCGGAGACAAATGGAACTGCACTTGACTCGTCACGCGGGGCCCGAGACGCTCTTGCTCGTTCCGCAACTGAAGCTGCTCTATGAAGACGCATACTCCGAGCCGCCGTACGACATGTCGAGCGAAGACATCGAGCAGTTCGAGAGCCGAACCACGCAGCATGCCAACCAAGCTGGCTTCATGCTGGTCGCCGGCGAGGTAGGCAGCCAGTTAGCCGGCTTCACCTACGGGTTCACGTTCCCGCCCAGCCGATGGTGGACCGGCGTCAAGACCGACCCGCCTCCCGACTACATCGCGGCGGGCTCGATCTTTGCGGTGATCGAACTCGGCGTCCGCAAGCAGTCCCGTGGCCACGGCTACGCCCGGCAACTCGTCGAGGCACTCCTGGCTGACCGCCCAGAAGCGTTCGCCAGCCTCATCTCACGACCGGGCGCGCAAGCACACGCCATGTACCAACGCTGGGGCTGGACGAAGGTCGGCAACACCCAGACCTATCCCCACTGGCCAGTCGAGGACATCAACATCCTCTCGCTACACCGCACGGCACCGCTCGGGACCGACGCCACTTCGGGCACCCCCGAATGAACGCGCCATTCACCCTCGAACTGCGCGTATTCACCACGCTCGACACCGTTCGCAGTGATCTTGTCGATGTGTACGCCGACGTGCGCTCCGCGCTACTCCACCTTCCGAACTACGCAGTTACCGCCTTCGGCGAGAGACTGGACAGACACGGCGCCGAGCCTGGCTTCGTTGCGGTCTTGGCATACGCAGATGGCTTCCCGTCGGTTACGCCTATGCCAACACCATTGAGCACGGCGACCGGTATTGGGAACGCACCAGCCCGGCACCGGCAGAGCAGTACACCGACCATCCAGCGGCGGCCCTCAAGGAAATCGGCGTCCGGTCAACCTGGCGCAAGACCGGCACCGCCCCGCGTATCCACGACGCCCTCCTCGCCACACGCACTGAGCCGTTCGTAACCCTCATGGTCAACAAGGCCGCCGGCGACGGAAAGGTCCACGCACTCTGTCGGTCTTGGCAGTACGAGGACATCGGGCACAGCCGGCCGTCCCCCTCATCGCCTCTCCTCACCGTGATGATCCGGCCGACTGATATCGCTACCTAGTCTGAATCGCTGGCTGCTCCCGCTGAGATCGCGAACCTGATCATCCAATCGGAGCAACGATCAAGTTCCATACGAGCCCACTCTCCACCGTCCCCTCGAACCCACCTGGGATTGACCGACACTCTGCCTGGAGATAGGTCGCTATAGGGGGCCTGACCCGTCAAGATCGTCCCTATGCGACTCCTCATCCTCGGTGGCAGCTGGTTCCTCGGCCGAACAGTCGTCTCCGACGCACTGGCCCGCGGATGGGAGGTGACCGCTTCTCCCGCGGCAAGAGCGGCCACCCGCCGGCCGGGGCGACCCACGTCGTTGGCGACCGCCGCAACGCCGCCGATCTCCACCGCCTGCCGAGCACGGTCCGTGGGACGCCTTGATCGATACAAGCGCCTACGAACCCGTCGACGTCGCGCAGGTGACGGACGCCCTGGCTGATCTGGTCGAGCAATACGTACTCACCTCGACTGTCAGCGCCTACCCCGATTGGCCAGCCAGCCCGGTCGATCAGTCCTCGCCGCTCTGGCCATCCTCACCGACCTATACCGAGCAATCACCCGAACTGGCGCACCTAAGCGTCGGCGGTCAATACGGCACCCTCAAGGCAGGCTGCGAGGTTGCCACTACGGCCGCCGAGAATCCGTCCTGGCATGGACATCACGAAGTCCGGCTGCCGTACTAGTCCGCTATGCCAGGTCCCATCGCTATCCCGGCACGACACGGCAGCGACATGGTCGGGTTGCATCAACATTCGACCCTCGCTAGACGTCGATCTCCACGAGCGCACACGACAGGCGCTGGCGAAAGCTGCCGCTCGGGACGCGTGCGTATCGGTCGCTCACGTACTGGTGCCATCGAGATGGGTGCCTTGGCTCTCCACCTATCGACCACACCGAGGAAACATCTCGCTCCCGGAGGATGGAGCGCAGCCAAGTCACTTGTGAAGCTTTGTGACGAGCGGCTACTCCGCTCAGCCCACTCACTCCCCAACCGATGAGGAACGTGTCAGCCTGCTCAATTAGATTCTCGATTGCCGGTCGGGCTGCCTCCCATCCAGCTGGGTCGCGGCCGACTCGATTGAGCTCGGCAACACTCGCTGTGGCGCTCGCAAAGAGATTGGCAATTCGAACCGACGAATGACCTAACACGTCACAGACGACGTCAAGGTGCCGGAGGGTAGCCCGGCCGTCGCCAGTAGGCGGATTGAGCAGGATCGCACCAAGCGGGCCAGTACTCATCCTCCCCCGAGCAGTCACCGTCGGCGCGTCAGCTGTAGTCGCCCGCATGCTTCTCAAACAAGCCTCGGACATCCCCATCATTAAGCGCAACGACAGCCTGGCGGACGGTCTCAGATCGAACGTCAAGAGCAAGCAGCTTGCCGTTAATCTCGACGACAGCGTCGATCCGATCAAACGCCGAGGAGTGCAGCTCAGCGTACGCCCCGAGACCCTTCAACTTGGCTGCGGCATCCGCAAGATGGTACCCGTGAGGATCCACGATCGACGCCCGGATGCCCGCGTCAGTCTGATGGAAGAGGATGAAGTCCGGGTACATCGCCTGGTCGAACTGCGCACCACGGAACGGAATCCGCAGTGACGCGCTACCTCCGGTTGGATTCCGATACCAGCCGATCAGATCCGGGTCTGCGAGCTCACGCTCCAGAACGCTGACCTCCCACCCCTTCAAATCCGCAGGGAAGGTGCCATCCTGAGCCGCCAGCAATTGCTTGGGCCAGCGCCGGCCGGCGTCGCTTACGACCTTCGAGGTTGGCAGGATTATGTCCGTGAGCTCAGAGGCCCGCGTCTCTCGCTTCACGGGCTCGTAGAGGGCCTTCTTCCCATCCGGAAGCTTGGAGATGGAGCGTTGGTGCTCACGAAGCCACGTACGAACAAGCTGCTCTGATGCGGACTCGACGGCCTCAACAACTTCTGGGTGAAGCGCGAGGACAGCTGTGACAGCCTTCGCCTCTGTCGGATCGTACTCGTCATCATCTTGCCCGGAGATGACCTCGTTCCAGTAGTTTGTCGCGACCCCTTCAGGCAGCTTCCGCTTAGCGACTTGGTACAGATCCTCGATGTTGTTGTCATCCCGTTCCATCTCGTACGACGTCTCAGTCGGCAAGTCATCCATAGAGTCCGCCGCCAGGAGTGCATACGACCGTTCGATCCTCAGGCTGCGGACCCGCGCGAGCGCCGACTGGAATGTCCCGTCCGATTCTAATCTCTTTCGTTGCGCAGACAGGACACCATTGAGGTGGATCCTGATCTGAATCAGCGCGTCTTCCACAATGTGATCACCTGACAGCAGCGTCGCCAGAGTGTGCAGGCGTGAAATCTGCGTTCGGTAGATCCGCCCCGGAACGACGTAAGAAGGAAGGGATTCGATGATCTCCACCACTTCATCCGGAATCGCGTCATTCCGTTCGAGAACGACGGGATCCACTACCAGCTCGACTGGAGGCTCATCGTTGTTACCCTGGGCAAATCTCTCGACAATCTCTTGCACTTGCTGCTTGTTGAAGCGAGGCAGATAGCAGTGAACGTCATTCAATGTTTGATCTGTTGTGATGCGCCGAGCCAGTGGCGTACGCACCATGCGGCCAATCAGTTGCGCGATGTACGTGTAATCCTGAGCACGACGCAGCGAGACGAGTACCTCCGCCCGAGGGCAATCCCAACCTGTCGAGATGGCATCTTTGCAGAGCACGACGCGGACATCTTGATCGTCCTGAATGTCTTGCGGCGCCATATAGGCAATTGTATGCGCGCCGACATTAATCGCAGTATGCTCACCAAACGTGTTCACTACGTGCTCATCGCGCAGGTGTTCCCATTCACCAAAAATCGCAGCAAGGATCTCCGTTAACTCCGCCGGACTCGGCGTATTCGGCACCTGGACGACCAGGACAGGCTGGACCGGTGGTTCATTTTGCGCTGTCGCGTACTCCCGCCAAGTCGCCTCGAACTGTAGCGTCTGCAATACAGCCGCCCGGATGAAAGTCGTATCACCCTCGACTTGACCCGAAGCTGGGTTGTCGAGAATGATCTTATCTTTCAGCAGGCCAGATGCCCGGACATCGTCAATCGGCACTGTAACCGACTTGTTCGTTCGGTGATTTCCCCACCGCGCGAGTGCTTGATTGAATCTTTCGGGGGTGGCGCTAATACCCCAGATGATCGGCGCAGGCGGATTGATTCCCGGCTGCCCGTTGATGATCCGCGAAACAATGGTCGACCGATCACTCTCTGCCTTCATTCCGCGGTGAGCTTCATCGATTACAACGTAAAAGTGTCCGCCGTTAGTACGGATAGTGTTGGCGATGGTCTCCCACAACGAGTAAGTCCGAGCGTTGACATTGCTTCGTGAAAGCGGGTTGGTCCTTGCCAATTTCTGAATGTTCAGGAAGTAGACGTGATTAGGGTCGAACGCCTCCTGATCGAAACTCGCATCGATCGTCACAAGTCGACTGGGCCCGAGTGTCGATGACGCCTGAAGCATGTTTCTCTTCGTCTGCTCATTCAAAGCAGGATCGTCTGTCACCCACAGGACGGTCGCCTCAGGGTCGGCAGAAAATTGCCCTCCACCGTCGAATAGCGTCTCAATGACCGCCGAGGCGATGACCGTCTTACCGGCACCAGTCGCGGCACTCAGTGCTACAGACCAATACTCGTGCGGGTCATCTTCGTAATCTTTCCCAGCTCGACGAAGAGCCTTAGTAATCTCACTCGTAGCGGCAAACTGATAGTCTTTTAGCGTGAATCTCATGCGCGACCCTTTGTATTGATCTCGAAGGTGCGCAGATAGTCGCTATAGAGCTGCGTGCTCGCCACACCCGCCGGAAGTTCACTTAGAATATGCTGGAATGCAGCATCTGAGTCAGTGACCACGTAAGCATGTCTCACCGAATATTCGCGTTTGATGATCGCGTCGACGAACTCGCGCCACTGATCAGTGTCGAAAAGGACACCGTAGATTGCACCGTCGGGCAGCGTCCAATCCTTCACCGCTTTTCCGATGATCGCGCCGTAGCCACCCGCCTTAAGCCACAAGAGAGGTGCGACGGCCTCGAACTTCCGACCTAAGCTAATTAGGTCAGGGTCTTCGTAAGTAAGACTGAAGAATTCAGCGTTCTCTTCGAACCCCTCCGACATAGGGAATTCGTCAACGAACTTGTAGTCTCCCTGCACCACGTCGCCGTCAGGTGTTCGTCCAGTGATAGCTGCCCTAACCCGGGGCTTGGTTACCAGTTCGCAGATACCCAGCGCCTCCCATTCATCATCGCCAGGTTGATATCCCTGATTACGCAGGGCTGCTGCCTCGTCTGCCGAGACTTCGTTGTTTGTAACCAAAATACATCGACGCCGACCACCATCTGCATGATTCAGTCGCATTACAGCGTGCGCCGTCGTGCCTGAACCGGCAAAGAAATCGAGAACTGTAGCCTCTGGCTTGTCCCCCACGAAGAATCGAAGAGTGTCTTCGACAGCGTAGACCGACTTCGGAAAGGGAAATCTCCGATCCGGGATAAGCGCTCCGAGCATCTTCGTCCCGTAGTCTCCTGCACTGTGCCGCGTTTCACGCCAAACTGTCTTCGGCCGAGAAGCCTTCGCGCCGGGAGTCACAACGATTTTGGATCCATCAGCACGGGTTCCTGATACCTGAAGTTCGCCAGCCTCCAGCTTCTTGATGCTCGGCGCAGTCAGATACGAGATGATGAACGGCTGCATCGCGTGCCCGGGCGTGGCCCTGGCAAACCCAGCGCGGGCTGCCTTCATCAGGCTCGGGCCCGTAAGACCCCACTCCATTTCTTTTCCATCCTCACGGATTGGGAAAACGGCCACGAGGCCGTCGGGCGCTTCAACTGAGCTAGCAGGGACATCCGGAGCAATAGGCTCGCCGACATCAGCAATGGCAGCCGTGTCTGGATCCACGAACACTGGATAGAATTGGCGAGGCCTGCTACCTCGAATGGATTCCTCATCTTCTCTACGGAGGTACCGCCACCTCACCGGCTTGCCGGCGGCGCCCTCATCCATGACGTCCGGGACCGCAGCATCACCGATAAGAACGAAGAAGATGAACTCGTCTACTCGCGAGAACATTCGCGGCCGGGATGTTCCCTTGGGATTGATTGTCGCACTCACCATCTGAATACGCGCTTCTGGAAAAATTTGCTCCAGCAACATTCCCAGACGGAGGTACTCCTTCTCATCGATGGTAACGATGAGAACAGAGTTCACAGGATCGAGAAGGCGATTCGCTAATTTCAGACGCCGTTCCATAAATGCTAGCCATTTAGAATGGCGATAGACGTCGTCGGAATCAACGTAGTCGTTATTGTACTTCCAGTCCTTGTCGCGCGTGTTGTACGGTGGGTCGATGTAGATCGCATCCACCTTGTTCTCGTGTGTGTATAGCAACATTTCCAGCGCATGGAAGTTTTCCGCATTGATCACGAGATGCGACGGCTTCTCTCCGCCTCGTTCGACTCTGCCCGTCCTCCGAAGGCCGGGGTACAAGGGGTCACCGAATTCCCGCACGACTACCAGCTCAGCGGGATCGATATCCCACGATTGAGGCTGGTCGGTCGACGACACGATGGTTGCGACGCGGCCTCGAACACTTTGAACCCGATACAACTGCTGGTCATTATTGCTTCTGATCCTGACCTTGCAGCCTCGTCGAACCTTATAGTTGGACAGCTCCACGGTCTCGGGCTTGTGCTGCTGGAAGACCAGCCCAAAGGACTGCTTTGTGAGCATGGCATCGACCTGTTCACGCAGAGCGTGCCGCAGAGACGGATCGGCTACCTTGTCAATCAGGGCGTCGATGTGAGCCACGCCAACTCCTTCGCCCGGTCATGATGCGTCGTGCTGCCGCATCGCTTCGTTGAGCTGAGAGATTACCGGCCGCGACCGACCGTTCTGGCAGGACCCCGCTGGTGCGTCGAAGGTGGTCTCACCGATGAACCTTGGTGGCTGTGTTTCGCCGCGCGTGCCCCATGCAAACTGACGACCGGACACCGTCGGTAGCTGAGCTGAAGACTGAACTTCCATCGCCAAGGCGGGCCACGATCAGATACCACCCGCCAGTTCCCGTTGGTCTGCTCGACGCCGGCGACACCGGCGCACGTCATTCGAGTAGTTCAGTCTGCGGTGGGGCCTGTCTGCGTTCAGGGGCTCCCTGTTGATCGGTGATCATCAGGGCCTCCGGCTGGCGGCAACAGTCAGTCGGCGCGGCGCTACTTGACGGATGGCACCGACCACCGAGTGGTTGGCGCGGGCAGCAGCCTGGAGAGAAGCTAGTGGTGGGCGGGCGCGGGCGTAACCGGCTCATTTGGAGCGACTGTGTGGCCCGCTGGGGCGGTCGGGCCTGTCATGGCGGGTAGATCGCCGCCGGTACGTCCGACGACTCGTCGTACAGGGTCTGCGGTTCTTTCGGAGGTTAGGCCCGCTGGGCGGCGAACTATCCGACGGTGATGGCATCTAGGCGTTGTTTGATGAAGGCTGCTGTGGTGACTGGCTCTAGGTCGGAGGTCTTGCCGATCGGTGGTTGCAGTGGGGTGACTAGCGCGTCGTGGTTGGCTTCGTAGAAGTAAATTAGGGAGACCAAATCTTCTTCTGGGGCTTGGGGTTGTGGGGGTAGGACTCGGTGGCGGCCTGAGGGCCAGCGGTGGGCGGTCCAGTGTTCTAGGAGGTCGCCGATGTTGACTGTTAGGGCGCCTGGTTGCCAGGGGGCGTCTTCCCAGCCACCAGAGGCGGAGTAGACCTGTAGGCCGCCGGCGCCTGGTTCTCGGTCCAAGACTGTGACTGTGCCGAAGTCGGTGTGGGGGCCGATGCGGAACTGGCCGGGCTCGGGCTCTCCCACCACACTCATGGGTGGGTAGTGGTTGATGTTCATCGTCCAGGTGGGGCGATCGGCCAACGTGGTGAACGGGTTGGTCGGCAGGCCTAGGGCGTGAGCGAAGAGCGCTAGCAAGTCATCGGAGAGCTGGCGCATGGCGGCGGTGTACTCGTCGACAAGCGCTTGCAGGAAAGGGACTTCGGCCGGCCACACGTTGGGCGCGAACCAGAGGCGGTCCACCTCGGCGTCGCCAGTCGCGGTCTCGGCGCCCAGGCTGTAACTCTCTTTGAGGTCCGGCGGGGACTCGGTACCTTCGGCGTACGCGTTGGCTTCCGCGCCAGGGCCAAGCCAGCCGTGTCCTCCTACCGGCACCGAATAGCGCGCCTTGACCTCAACCGGCAGCGCGAAGAACTCGCGGCTGGCTGCCCGCACTCGCGCGGCCAAGCCGGTGTCGACTCCATGACCCGTGACGAGGATGAAGCCGGCGCGTTGCAGGCCTTCGTCGACTTCGGCGGCGACTGCGTCGGCTTGGGCGCCGCCGGCGTACCAGCGGGAGATGTCGATGGTGGCGATCGCACTCATTCAGAGACCCCGATATCTTCGTTCCACAAGGCCGGGTTCGCGGCGATGAACTCGGTCATCATCGTGACACAGCGCGGATCGTCGAGAAGAGTTACCTGTACGCCGTGCTCGGCGAGCCAGTCCTGACCGCCTTCGAACGTTCGGTTCTCGCCGATGATCACCGCACCGATGCCGAACTGGCGGATCAGCCCGCTGCAGTACCAGCACGGCGACAGCGTCGTCACCATGATCGTGGAGCGGTAGGAGAGCTGACGGCCGGCGTTGCGGAAGGCATCGGTCTCGCCGTGAACGGATGGGTCGTCGTTCTGCACGCGACGGTTGTGGCCGCGGCCCAGAAGTACGCCGGACGAACTGAACAACGCGGCCCCGATGGGGATCCCGCCCTCCGCCAAGCCGACCCGAGCCTCAGCGACGGCAACGTCGAGCATCTCCCCTGGCGTCATGCGGCCAGCTCACTAGCGATTCTCGACCTGCAGAGCAGGAGGTAGCCGCCACCAGCAAGAAGGAACCCGACGAAGAAGGTGATGTCACCGAGCCCGGGAACGGCCTTGGTGACGAAGCCGGTGAACTTCTCCTGGTTGGAGAACAACAGGACCGATCCGATGAGCCCGACGAGGAACGAGAGCAGGCCACCCCAGTTCGCGTAGGAAACGTCGTACAGGATGTGGGCGATCGTCTGCGAGCGCCGCAGGTATTGGTCGGCGAGTACCACGCCGAGCCAGGGGCCGACCCAGTAGGCGATGATCAGCAGGAAGGCTTCGTAGCTGGTCGCGGCGTCGGGGAGCGCCCACCACGCGACCAGGAAACCAGCCGCGCCGAAGAACACTGTGACCAAAGCGCGAGCGATGTGCGGGGGCAACCGAACACCGATCGTCACGAAGGCCATGGCGCCGGAGTAGATGTTGATCGAGTTCGCGGCGATCGCCCCGATCGCGATGGCTAGGAGCGTGGCCTTGGCGACCGGCGAGGACAACTCGCCGGTGAATGCCGAAGTGGGGTTGTCGGACAGGGCCGGCCCGATGGTCACCGACGCCGCGCCGACGATCTCCAGCACCGTGCAAGACACGAACAGGCCGGCCGACGCGAACAGTCCGGTCCGAAAAGCAGACACCCGGGATGGCAGGTAGCGCGTGTAGTCCGCGGCGTACGGCGTCCACCCCGCGGCGTAGCCGAACGCCGTACCGACTGTCAGGAGGAAGCCGCCGAAGGAACCGTTGCCTACAAGGGGATCCAGCGCGGGTGCACCGGCGTGCGACTTGATGAGGATCGCGATCGAGGCAACGGCGAAGATGACCGCGAGCACCGGAAACGCGTACTTCTCGAAGGCCTGCACAAGGTTGTGACCGCAGAACGCGAGCGCCGTCTGGACCAGCACGATGATGATCAGCCCCAGCAACGGGCCGATGCCGAACAGCGCGGCCAGCGCATACGCGCCACTGACGCTGTTCGTCGCGAACCAGCCAACACCTGCGGTGATTGACATCAGTACGGCGGGCAGTGCATTGCCCTTGAACCCAAACGCCAGCCGCCCCGCCACCATCTGCGGAACGCCGTGCCGCGGCCCACGCGCTGACAGGAAGTAGTGCGCCACCGCTCCCAGTCCAGTGCCGACGACGATGCCCGCGACCGCTTGCCAGAAACTCATGCCGTAAACGGCTACGGCCAGTACGCCGACGAAGATCGTCGCGAACTCGAGGTTCGGCGACATCCAGGTCCAGAACAACTGGCTGGGCGTGCCGTGCCTGTCCTCCTCGGCAATCGCCTCGTTGCCGCCTGGCTCGACCGCAAAGACGCGATCCCGGTAAGTCCCGTCGGTCGTCGGTTCAGCCGCTGTCATCCAAGGATTGTGGCCCGCGCCGATCCGCCGGGCAACGGATTCTGGTCACGTCACCCGACCTGGTGACAGATAATACCGTTCGGTATCATCTCAGCCATGACGGTTCCGGTGAAGCGGTTGTGGGCGGCTGTGCTCTGTGGGTACCTCGCGTTCGGCGCCGCCCTGCAGGCGCTGCCGACGTACGTGCCGCAAAGGTATGGTGGTGGACCATTGGCCAGCGGGACGGCGGTGGGGATCGCATTCCTGGCGACGGCGTGCGCGCGACCATTCGCGGGCTGGCTGGCGGACGGCGGCCGGTCGCGCCCCGTCGTACTGATCGGCACCGCGCTGACCGCCGCGGGTGCCGTAGGGCAGATGACGGCCCCGAATCTGCCCCTGCTGCTCGTCGCCCGGCTGATCATGGGCGCGGGCGAGGCCGCATTGTTCTCGGCGGCCTTACCGTGGGTGCTGGCCGGCACCCGGACAGCGCAGCGTGGGCGGGTTGCCGGCTGGTTCGGGCTGTCGATGTGGGGCGGCCTGGCCGGCGGACCGCTGATCGCGGCACTGGCCGGCGACCTGGTGTGGTGGACGATGGTCGCCCTTGCAGGTACGTCGATGGCGCTTGTGCTGACCACCCGCCAAAGTCATGGTCACGCTGAACCGCTGGCGCGGATCCGCGATCTCGCCCCATCAGGCATTAAGTTGCCAGGAGCAATCATCGGACTGGCGGCATACTGCTACGGAACCATCGCGGCACTCCTGGTTCTACGGCTGCGCGCGGGCGAGGTCGGCGCCGACAACTACGCACTAACGGTGTTCGCGGTCGCCTTCTTGGTCACCAGATTCGCCGGCAGCCCATTGGTCGACCGGTACGGCGGACGCGTGGTGGCGGCCTGGACAGTTGGCCTCGAGATCGTCGCCCTGACAGGGATCGCGATAGCCGACAGCACTGCCGGAGCCCTCGCCTCCACGGCACTCGCCGGGCTCGGACTCGCGTTGATCTACCCGGCCTGTATCTCGATGACGCTCGATAGGGTCCGCGGAATGCGTCCGGGGGTGTCGATGGGCGTGATGACGTCGTTCTGGGATCTCGGGGTGATGGCGGCCGGACCGGTCGGCGGCCTCGTCGCCGAGCAGTTCGGGTTCCCGACGGCCTTCATCGCGGCCGCCCACGCGGCAGCGGCGTCACTGCTCCTGTGCCTGGTGTTCCTTAGGCCGCGTCGAGCAACATCTCCACGATGACGCGCGCCTCCGCACCCAGACCAGGATTCCGGTCGACCGCACTGATGATGGTCGCGCCTTCCAGTACGACGACCAACTGGCGGGCGGTCGTCTCGGGATCACGCGCTCCAGCCTCAGCCAGGAGCCGGCCGAACAGGCCGCGATAGAAGGCGAGATGATCCTGGGCCAGCTGCCGGGGGGCGCCGTCGCGGCCACGATCCTCGGTGGCCGCGTTCATCATCGCGCACCCGCGGAACCCGGCCTCGGCGTACCAGGTCGCGACCAGGTCGAAGACCGCCAGGATGCGGTCCCGGCCGGTGTCGGCCTGCCCGGCCGCTCGCTCATGCCAGGCGCGCACGCGCGTCGTACGGTCGGTCAGCACTGCCTCGACCAAGCCGTCCTTGGATCCGAAGTTCCGGTAGATGGTGAGTTTGGAGGCGCCGGCGGCCTCGGCGACCTCGTTGATGCCGACGGCATGGATGCCACGCTGGGCAAAAACCTCCGACGCCGCAGCCAGGATGCGCGCCCTGGTCGCCTCGGGATCCAGCCGCTCGCCAGCTTTGACTGGCATCTGCACCACCTCCGGCCTTCATAGTACCGATCGGGATTATCTACTGGCGCTAGATAAGACCGATCGGTACCATCTGACCCATGATCAACGGATGGACAGCGCCCGGGTTCGAGGACGTGGCCGCGGAGTTCGCGCGGAACTTCGCCGAGCGAGGTGAGCTGGGTGCGGCCTTCGCGGCCTACCGGTACGGCGAACTCGTGGTGGACCTGTGGGGTGGGCTCGCGGATCGCGATACCGGCCGGCCGTGGGACCGCGACAGTCTGCAACTGATCTTCTCCGGCACCAAAGGACTCGCCACGGCGTGCATCCTGCTACTCGTCCAGCGCGGACAACTATCGCTCGACGATCCGCTCAGCCGCTACTGGCCAGAATTCCGCTCCGGTGAAACCACGGTCGCCGAAGTGCTGTCCCATCAGGCCCGCTTGGCCTGGGTCGAGGCCGGGTACGCCGATTTGCTGGATCATGACGTGATGGCCGCGCACCTCGCCGTACAGGCTCCGGCGACAGATCCGCGGGCAGCCTTCATGTACCACGCGATCACCTGGGGCTGGCTGGTCGACGAGCTGATCCGCCGGGTCGACGGACGAACCGCGGGCCGGTTCTTCGCCGACGAGTTCGCCGTCCCCCTCGACCTGGACGTGTGGATCGGGTTGCCGGACGAGCTTCATGCGCGCGCGACGACGATGGTCGCTCCGGACGGCGTACTGGTCGACGTACCGGAGACCGATTCCTTGCTGCAGCCCAATCCGCTCTGGGTGCCGGGCGCGGAGAAGATCTGGAACAGCCCCGAGTACCGCAGTGCCGGCCTGGCCGCCGTCGGCGGTTTCGCGACCGCACGCGGCATGGCGCGGTTCTACGACACACTCCTGAGCGGCAGCATCCTGACGACGGAAACGGTCGAGCTCGGTCGGCGCGAGATCAGGCGCGGCATCGAGCCGACCTGGGGATCCGAGATCGCGTACGGCGCCGGCTTCGAACTGCAGGTCCCTGCCGCCCACCTCGGCCCGCCCGCCGACGTTTTCGGTCACGGCGGCGCGGGCGGCTCCCGCCACGGCGCCTGGCCATCCCGCGGCATCGCCTTCTCCTACGTCATGAACGAAGTCCGGGCCCAACCCGACGAGCGCGCCCTCTCCCTCCTGTCAGCGCTACACCAAGCCACAGCGTCAAACGCACCACCGGCCTGACCCCCACCAGCTACCGCCGCCGCTTCGGGCTCTCCGAGCGTCACTGACCTCTCCTCGAGTCCTTGTGGGCCGACCCGGGCGCGCTTACTCTGCGTGAAGGGGATGGGGGCGGGGCAATGGGGCGTGGGGAGATCTCTGAGCCGTTCGGGATCAGCTTTGCGAACAAGCCGGTACCGGCGTTGCGGTTCCTGCTGCAAGAGGGCTTCAAACCGAGCGGAGTGGTCGAGCATCTGCCGGACGGGCTGACGCTCGGCATGACGCCGTGGTTCACCGAGGTCGTGTTCGAGTTGACCGGGACAGAAGCCGTCGCGGTCCTCTACCGGATCTCGAAGGACGACGAGTACGACCTGGTCGTGGCCTGTCTCGGGGAGATCGTCGAACCGTTCTTCAGGCTGCTGGAGGGGCGTGACTACGGCGACGAACTCAGCAAGCTAGTGAAGCTGCATTGGCCGGAGCAGTACGAAATGCTGCGACTCAGTACGGCGCAAGTCCCCGGCGCGCGGGTGATGTTCACGGTGCACACACCGCAGCGGGCTCAGTGGGTGGTCGCGGATCATCTACGGGTCGGCGACGAGTTCTCCTCGGCGCAGGTGACCAGCCTGATCGGCGCGGCGCTGCAGACCTTCCTCCGGTTCTGCCAGCCGTATGACCTGCCCGGCATCATCCCCGTCCTCGGCGGACCAGATCTCGTGTCCCGCCGGCTCAAATCGATCTCCGGCATGATCAGCAGCCTGAATGGGATCAATGGCGCATTAAAGGATGGCTTTGACGCCGGCGACATCATCGACTTGGCGAAGGATGCCTGGGAATTCCTGCAAGGCGCCGACGAGCTAAGGCGGTCCCGGAAATGAGCGACACACTGGCTTTCGCGCCCATCCCGCAGGTGCTGTCTGACGACGAGGTCCCGTTCGTTCTATCACTGACCCCTGATGCGCGACGATTCCAAGAAATCGGTGGAGCGCGGTACCGGCGCGGCACCGACCGCTACACGATCGAATGGCCGGTCGAAACGATCGGCCTCCGAGCCGTGGTGATGAATGTCGGGGGCATCAGCTACCTCATGGCCAACGCCGGGCCGCTCCTGACGGATTGGTGGCCAGTACTGCGGCGGGGTGCGGGTAGTCCGGACCGCCCGTTGGTATCCGCATGTCTTGCTGGCGAGAAAATCATCATGCAGACAAGCACCGGGGCCATCGACCTCACCATCGTGCCTTCGGCCGGAGACGTCGACTACACGCTCGTCGTACTCGGGCTCGGCCACGGCTTTGCCTCCGACGAGATGATCGTGGCCCATCACGCGTCGCTGGCTGCCATCAAAGTCGCACTGCTGCTCGGCGCTGAGTACCGCACGCTCGTCGACACCGTTCCCGACATGGGCGTACCGGCCGGCGAAGGAACGATCGACCTGGTCACCATGCTCGATCTCGCCGCCGAGATCGCCGCCCAGATCACCTGGTCGCCCAAGCCACGCTGAGACTCACGGGCCTGGGCTGCAAGGATGCTGCCATGGAACAGGTACTGAGTCGGAAGGAAGCGTCGGAGGCGGTTCAGGACGCTGGGTGGCGGTTCTTGCTGGGCACTTTGCGGACGTCGGTCACGGTCGATTCGTTGGCTCAGGCAATCGGCTTGGCGGCGGACGCTGTCGCGGTGTGCGGCGACGACGCCGACCAGCACCTGGCGGTCGATGCCCGCCGCAATCGAGTCGTCTTCACTCTGCAGTCGGTGGAGCACGCGGCCGTCACCACCCTGGACGTCGAGCTTGCACTTCGGATCTCCGCCACCGCTGGGTTGTTGACGGAGGCCGCTGTCCAAACACTGGAGATCGCGATCGATGCCCTAGACATCGCCGCGATTCGCCCGTTCTGGAAGGCGGTACTGGGCTACACCGACGAGGCCGGTGCCGACGGACCGGAGGATCCGATCATCGATCCCCTCTGGCAGAGCCCGGCGATCTGGTTCCAGCAGATGGATCAGCCGCGTCCGCAGCGCAATCGCATCCACTTCGACATCTGCGTACCGCATGACGAGGCACCCCGACGCCTCGAGGCCGCCCTCGCAGCTGGCGGCCGACTCGTGTCCGCGACGCGCGCCCCCGCCTTCTGGGTGCTCGCCGACCTCGAAGGAAACGAAGTCTGCATCACCACGTGGCAGGGCCGAGACGGCTGACCCCTGTGGGTTGCATGATCGCGGATGTGACTGACGACCTGTACGACGCCGTACTCGACGAGGACCTGGTCCGCCCCGACGGCAGGGTGGTCGCCTGGACTCGAATCGGAGCCGGTACGCCGTTATTGCGGCTACCGGGGACACCAGGCTCCCGCTGGAGCATCCGGGCCGATCGGACCGCCTGGGCCGAGCGCGGTCTGCAGGTGATCACGACCGAGCGGCCCGGATACGGGAGGTCCAGCCGCTTGGCCGGACGGGGCTTTCGCGAGCACTCCGACGACCTGGCCGCGATCCTGGATCACCTCGGGCTCGACCGCGTCTACCTGACCGGTGGGAGTGGCGGCGGTCCGCACGTACTCGCGTTCGCCGCGCATCACCCCGACCGGATCATCGCAGCCACCATCACGGTCGGCTTCCCGCCACTGGAAGACGATTCCGAGTACGACCAGATGATCCCCCTCAACGCAGCCGCCTTCCGTGCAGCCCGCGCCGGCGACGAGGACGCCGTACGGCGAATTCTCACCGGACCGTATGAGTCCATGCGGTCAGTCCCGCTGTCCGGATTGGACGCTGCCATGGAAACGGCGCCGGCGTCTGACCTCGCCATCATGAGCGACCCGCGCTGGCGCAGCGCCCAGACCACCGCGATCGAGAACGCCTTCGCGCCAGGAATGGACGGCTGGGTCGACGAGACCCTCGCCATGGGCGGTACCTGGAGCGACATCGACCTGACCGCCATCACCACCAGCCTGACCTGGTGGCACGGCGCAGCCGACCGCAACTGCCCCTTCCCCGCCGCCCAGCGCCTGATCAACAAGTTGCCCACAGCAACCTTGCGCGAGTTCGGCGACGCCGGCCACTTCGAACCGTACCGCCGCGAACCCGAGATCCTCGACGAACTCCTCACCCGCCCCACCTAGCCCCCGCGACCTTGTGCACCCACCAACCACTTTCTCGCCCCTGAAATGGTTGACCCGTGCTCAAAGTCCCCGGGGCCTTGCCCCCGCCCACCTTGAGCACCCACCAACCATTCACCGCGCCCTCAACTGGTTGAACCGTGCTCAAGGTGCCACCGCTGACCTTGTGCACCCACCGACCACTTTCACACTCCGCAAATGGCTGAACCGTGCACAAAGTCCCCGTCACCGCCCACCTTGAGCACCCCTCAACCATTCACCGCGCCCACAACTGGTTGAACCGTGCTCAAGGTCGACAAATCTCCCCAACCCCGGCCGGGCGTGATCGCGGCTGATGAGTAGTCGGTGGACCCGGTGATCCGGCCGCGCCGGGGAGCAAAACCAACCGGAGTCGACAGGTGGAACTCCCCATCGGCGCGGTCTCACGCCGCCACTTGTGGCCGGAGACAGGGAGTGATGGCCGGAGCCCGCGCACCACAGGTCTCCGGCCCCGATTGCCTGGGCCCGGCCGCAACTGATGGCCGGGGCGGTCGGGCCGGCGCGGTCACATGGCCGGTGCGGTCACCTCGCCGGGGCGGTCACCTCGCCGGGGGCGGTCGGCTTGCCGAGGCGGCGATCGCAGTAGCGTCCGAAGACACGCCGACTACGCCAGCGCGTCCTTCGGACGTTAGCGGCCGTCAGAGGGTGAGGTTGGGGTGGCGGTTGACGTCTTTGTAGAGGAGGTAGCGGAAGCGGGTGGGGCCGCCGGCGTAGCAGGCTTGGGGGCAGAAGGAGCGGAGCCAGAGGAAGTCGCCAGCTTGGACTTCCACCCAGTCCTTGTTGAGCAAGTAGACGGCTTTGCCTTCGAGGATGTAGAGGCCGTGTTCCATGACGTGGGTTTCGGGGAACGGGATGACGCCGCCGGGCTCGAACGTCACGATGTTGACGTGCATGTCGTGGCGGATGTCGTCGGGGTCGGCGAAGCGTTGGGTTTGCCAGGCGCCGTTGGTGCCGGGCATGGGGATGCCTTCGACGTCGGCTTCGTTGGTCACAAAAGCAGCCGGTACGTCGATTCCTTCCACGCGGGCGTAGGCCTTGCGGATCAGGTGGAAGGTGCAGGCGGCGTCGGTCGCGTTGTGCAGCGTCCAGTCACCGCCCGGGGGTAGGTACGCGTAGCCGCCAGGAGCCAAGGAGTGCTCAAACCCAGCCACGGTGAGCGTGATGTTGCCGTTGACAACGAACAGCACTGCTTCGGCAGCGGGATCGGTGTCGGGCTTGCTGGTGCCGCCGCCGGGACCTACCTCGACGATGTACTGGGAGAAGGTTTCGGCGAAGCCGGACAGGGGGCGGGCGATGACCCAGAGGCGGGTGTTGTCCCAGAAGGGGAGGCGGCTGGTGACGATGTCGCGCATGGTGCCGCGGGGCAGGACGGCGTACGCCTCGGTGAAGACTGCACGATCCGTGGTGAGGTCGGTCTGCGCGGGCAGGCCGCCGGTCGGGGTGTAGTAGTTCATCGGGGGTCTCCTCGGGTCAGCAGGCGGCCGGCAGCATCAGAAGTGCCGCGGAGCACGGTACGGCGGACAACGCCGTACAGGGTGCGGCCGTCGTACGGCGTGATCGCGTTCTTGTGTTCAAGCGCATGAGCATCAACAACGAAGGTTTGGTCCGGCGCGAAGACGCAGAGGTCGGCGTCGGCGCCTACCTCGATGCGGCCCTTTGCCCGAAGACCGGTTTGTACGGCGGGCGCGAGCGCCATCCAGCGGACGACATCCGCGAGCGTGAAGCCGCGTTGACGGGCCTCGGTCCAGACGGCGGGCAGGCCCAACTGGAGCGACGCGATCCCGCCCCACGCCGTACCGAAGTCGCCAGTGTCCAGGTGCTTCAGGTCGATGGTTGACGGCGAGTGGTCCGAGACGACCAGGTCGATGGTGCCGGCGCGCAGCCCCTCCCACAGGAGATCGCGGTTCGAAGACTCGCGGATCGGCGGGCAGCACTTGTACTGCGTGGCGCCGTCGGGGATCTCCTCGGCGGCAAAGGTCAGGTAGTGCGGACACGTCTCCGCAGTGATCCGTACGCCGTCCGCCTTCGCGGCCGCGATCAGCGGCAGCACCTCAGCGCTGGACACGTGCAGGATATGGACGCGACACCCCGTACGCCGCGCGAGATCGATGACGTCGGCAACAGCTTGGTTCTCGGCCGAACGTGGGCGTGACTGCAAGAAGTCCTGGTACGACGCGCCGCGCGGCGGCGGGGCGTGGTCGATGCTGTGGGCATCTTCCGCATGCACGATCAACAGCCCGTCGAAGGTACTCAGCTCACGCATGACCGCTTCGAGCTGCAAAGCATCGAGCGGCGGGAACTCGTCGACTCCCGAGTGCAGCAGGAAGCATTTGAACCCGAAGACGCCAGCCTCGTGCAGCGGCCGAAGGTCCGCCAGGTTGCCCGGGATCGCGCCGCCCCAGAAGCCGACGTCGACCGACGCCTGGGGTGCTGCGGTCTTCCGCTTCAAGGTCAGCGCCGGTACGTCGCAAGTCGGCGGAAGGCTGTTGAGCGGCATGTCGATGATCGTGGTCACGCCACCCGCGGCCGCGGCCCGGGTCGCGGAGGTGAACCCCTCCCACGCGGTCCGGCCGGGGTCGTTGACGTGGACGTGTGAGTCGACGAGGCCGGGCAGCAGCACTTCGTCGTCCGCGAGTCGAACCTCAAGGGCGGCTGCGAGTGATGCGTCGTACGGGGCGATGGCGACGATCCGGCCGTCACGGACCCCGATCGCGCCTGCCTGCTCGCCGGTGGCTCGGACCACTCGTTGAGCCCGGACCACCAGATCCAATCCAGTCACGCGCCAACCTCCCCGGTTTCCGCCATCGTAAGGTGCTCGATCGCGATCCGCTCGGCAAGTTTCTCCAACAGCGGAACCGGTTGCGCGATACACCGCGACACGTCCGGCTCCAGGTCTGTGAGCGCGTACGCCGCTCGCACGCCGACCGCCGCCAGTTGATCCGCGCGCAGCTTGTTCACTCCGCACACAGCAACCACCGGTACGGCGGACGCCGCGGCGACGCCGGCAACCGCCTTGCCGTGCAGGGTCTGCTCGTCCAGGGCGCCCTCGCCGGTGATCACCAGGTCCGCACCGGCGAGCTGCTCGCGGAATCCGACCAGTTCCAACATGAGGTCGATCCCTGGTCGCAGCTCGGCGCCCAGCAGGGCCAGTGCGGCGAAACCGACCCCACCGGCCGCTCCGGAGCCCGGAGTGTCGCGGAGGTCCCGTCCGGTCGCCGCAGCGACGCGGTCGGCCCACTCCGTGAGTCTGGCGTCCAGGGCGGTCACCTCTGCCGGTGACGCGCCCTTCTGCGGCCCGTAGACGGCTGCTGCACCCCGTGGTCCCGTGAGCGGGTTGTCGACGTCGCACGCGACCACTAGCTGCACACCGTCGAGCCGAGCCCGCAGTACGGCGGTGTCGAGCGCCCCGCTGCCGGTGAGGGCGTGGACCAGGCCGATGCCTCCGTCGGTGGACGCACTGCCGCCGATGCCGAGGATCACTCGGGTACAGCCGGCATCCACGGCCGCAGCGATCACCTCACCGCAGCCAAACGAGGACGCCGTCATCGGGGCGAGCCCGTCAGGCAGTCTGCCCAGTCCGCAGACATCTGCGAGCTCCACGACCGCAGTGTCCCCGCGACGCGCGTACCCCGAGCGGACCGCGTCACCAGTGGGCCCGGACGCGACCACCGGTACCAGCGTGTAGCCGGCCGCCACAGCGGCGGCCAGCGTCCCGTCACCACCATCAGCCACTGGTACGGCGACCACACTCGCGCCGGGGTGCACTCGCCGTACTCCAGTAGCAACAGCCGTCGCCACCTGAGCGCTCGTCAACGATCCCTTGAACTTGTCAGACGCAACGACCACACGCAGCATCAGTCGAGCAGAGCCAGGGCAGTCGGCGCGTCCGACGGATCGATGGCCAGGTCCTCGAACTCGATGATGTTGTCGATCTCGACCCCCATGGACACGTTGGTGACGCGTTCCAGGATGACCTCGACGACTACCGGCACCTGGTGTTCGACCATCAGCTTCTTGGCCTTCTCCAGCGCAGGCAGGATGCCGTCCGGCTCGACGACCCGCAACGCCTTACAGCCAAGGCCTTCCGCGACCTTCAAGTGGTCGACACCGTAGCCCTGCACCTCAGGACTGTTGATGTTGTCGAACGAGAGCTGCACGCAGTAGTCCATGTCGAAACCACGCTGCGCCTGCCGGATCAGCCCCAGGTACGAGTTGTTCACCACCACATGGATGTACGGGATGTTGAACTGCGCCCCGACCGCCAACTCCTCGATCAGGAACTGGAAGTCGTAGTCACCGGAGAGGGCGACCACAGTGCTGTCGGGTTCCGCGACCGCGACGCCGAGCGCGGCCGGGAGGGTCCAGCCGAGCGGTCCGGCCTGGCCGGCGTTGATCCAGTGGCGCGGCCGGTACACGTGCAGCATCTGCGCGGCCTGGATCTGCGACAGTCCGATCGTTGTTACGTAACGTGTATCCGGACCGAACGCCCGGTTCATCTCCTCGTAGACGCGCTGCGGTTTGATCGGTACGGCGTCGAAATGCGTGCGCCGCTGCATCGTCGTACGACGCTCGCGGCACTCCGCCGCCCACGCCGTACGGTCAGGCAACCGACCGTCGGCCGCCCACTCACGCGCAACCTCGACGAAGACCTCAAGTGCAGCCCGAGCGTCGGACGCGATGCCCAGCGTCGGCGCGAACACCCGCCCGATCTGTGTCGGCTCGATATCCACGTGAATGAACGTCCGGCCAGAGGTGTAAACGTCCAACCCACCTGTGTGGCGATTCGCCCATCTGTTGCCGATCCCCAGTACGACGTCTGACGCGAGCATGGTCGCGTTTCCATACCTATGCGACGTCTGCAGTCCTACCATCCCTGCACTCAGCGGATGGTCGTCGGGAATCGCACCCCACGCCATCAACGTCGGTACGACGGGAATGCCGGTCAGCTCGGCGAACTCGACCAGCAGCTCGGACGCATCCGCATTGATGACGCCGCCACCCGCAACGATCAGCGGATGCGAACCGCCCGCGAGCATCGTCAACACCTTCTCAGCCTGCAGACGAGTAGCAGCTGGACGCGCCAGCGGCAAAGGCTCATAAGCAGAGATGTCGAACTCGATCTCGGCCAGCTGCACGTCGAGCGGCAGGTCAACGAGCACCGGCCCAGGACGCCCGGAACGCATGATCTGGAAGGCTTTCTGGAACGTCCCCGGCACCTGCGCGGCCTCCATTACCGTGACCGCCCACTTCGCGACCGGCGCAGCGATCGACGAGATGTCGACCGCCTGGAAGTCTTCCTTGTGCAGCTTGGCCACCGGTGCCTGACCGGTGATGCACAGGATCGGGATCGAGTCCGCCGACGCGGAATACAGTCCGGTGATCATGTCGGTACCTGCGGGCCCCGACGTACCGATGCAGACGCCGATGTTGCCGGCCCGCGCCCGCGTGTATCCCTCAGCCATATGCGACGCGGCCTCAACATGCCGAGCGAGCACATGCTTGACGCCACCATGCGCACGCATGGCGCTGTAGAACGGATTGATCGCGGCGCCCGGCAATCCGAACGCCTGCGTCGAGCCCTCCTTCTCGAGGATCAGTACCGCCGCGTCAACAGCTCGCATGCGTGCCATCAGCTCAAAGCCTTTCCGGACAGTCGCTCCACGCCACGCAGCAAAGAGGAGTGGTCGAGCCCACCGTCACCGTTGGCCCGCGCCGACGCGACGAGCTGCGCCACCAAGGCCCCGAGCGGTACGACGACGCCCGCCTCCCGAGCCGCCGCCGTGACGATGCCCATGTCCTTGTGGTGCAAGTCGATCCGGAACCCGGGCTCGAAGGACCGCGACAGCATGTTCGCCTTCTTCTGCTGAAGAACAGCCGAACCGGCAAGTCCACCACCGAGGACTTCGAGCGCCGCGGCCGTATCGACGCCGTACGCCTCCAAGAAGACGAGAGCCTCCGCGACCGCCTGGATGTTCGCGGCCACGATCAGCTGGTTGGCCGCCTTGACCGTCTGACCCGAACCGCTCGGTCCCACGTGGACAACCGTCTTGCCGACCACGTCGAACAACGGCTTGGCATCGGCAAAGTCCTCCGCCGACCCACCGACCATGATCGACAGTACGGCGTTCTTCGCGCCCGCCTCGCCACCAGAAACCGGTGCATCCAGCAACCGGAAGCCCAGCGCGCGGGCCTGCGACGCCAACTGCTGCGTGATGTCCGGGCGGATGCTGGAGAAGTCGATGATCAGCGTGCCGGTCTCGGCCAGCTGGAAGACCTCGTCGAGCACCTCCTGGACATCCGGCGAGTCCGGCACCATCACGCAGACCACGTCGGCGCCCTTCAGAACGTCTTCGATCGACGAGGCAGCACGGCCGCCGGCCGCGACCAACTCCGCGGCTCGCTCAGGACTGCGATCCAGACCGGCCACGGTGTGACCGGCGTTCGCCAGGTGGACAGCCATCGGGTTACCCATGATCCCGAGACCGATAAAGGCAATATTCGTCATGTCATCTCCTCGAAGCAAAGTCAGCGACGGCGTTCAAACGGGAGCCAGCCGAAGCACTCGTCCGTGCTGGTCGACGGCTTGTACTCGAGCCCGACCCACCCGGCGTACCCCTGAGCCTCCAGGGCGGTCAGTTGCTGATCGAGCGGCAAAGTCCCCGATCCCGGCTCGCCTCGTCCGGGAGAATCCGCGATCTGCACATGCGCGATCCGATCCGTGTGCTCGGCGATCACCCGCTCGACGTCGTCCCCGTTGACCGCCAGGTGATAAAGGTCTGCCAGCAGACCAATACCCGGTACGCCGACGCGTTCGATCACCGTCAACGCATCACCAGCCGTCAGCAGCGGGTAGCGGGGAGCCCCACTCACCGGCTCGACCAGCACAGTCGCACCAATCTGCGCGGCAGCACGAGCCGCGAAAGCGAGGTTCTCGACAGCGACCTCGTCCTGCGAAGCAGCAGACACATCCTCCAGCCGGTTGCCGTAGAGCGCATTGAACCCCTGAGTACCGAGCCGCTCCCCGATCCCAACCGTCACATCGACGTTGTCGCGGAACTCCCCCGCACGCTTCGGCCAGGACACCAGCCCGCGATCCCCACCCGGCATGTCACCGGCGAAGAAGTTCAGCCCGGTCAGCTGCACCCCCGCATCCGTGATCGCCGCGACGAACGCGTCGACCTGCCGATCCGGCGGCACCGCCTCGACGAACGGCCACCAGAACTCGACCGCCCCGAACCCCGCCCGCTGGGCCGCCGCCGGCCGCTCCAGCAGGGGCAGTTCGGTGAAGAGCAACGAACAGTTCACCGTGTGGCGCAACTGATGAGCCATACTCGCCAACTTCCGCATTGTGGAATTCTAATTCTGTTCTGCGAAATGACCATAAGTTCGCCACCGACCGGCCGTCAAGCACCAGCGCGGCCTCCCACGTACGCACGTGCGCGTTGTACGTTCCTCTAAAGGCAGAGCTACAAGCCCGAACGTGCACAACCACAGGAGGTACGGCGTGCTGCTGTCGGAGTTGCTGGATGCACCCGAACTCGGGCTGCGCTTGGTCCACGCCGCAGGCGGCGCACTCGACCGCCCGATCGGCCGCCTGGTCACGACCGACCTCCTCGACCCCGGCCGCTACCTGAGCGGCGGCGAGGTGGTCCTGACCGGCCTCGTCTGGCGCCGCCGACCACTAGACAGCGAGCTGTTCGTCGCCTCAATGGCAGCCCGCGGAGCCACCACGATCTTGGCCGGCCGAGCCCAACTGGGCGACGTACCGGCCGATCTCCTCGACGCCTGCCAGCGGCACGAAGTGACCCTGATCGAGGTGCCGATCGAGATCGCCTTCGCCGACGTGACCGAGTACGTCGCAGCCGCCGGCTCAGCCGAGACCGGAGCCCGCCTCTCCGCGAGCCTGGTCCGCCAACGGCAGCTCCTCTCCTCGATCGCAGCCGGCCGCAGCCTGGACGAGCTCGCGGCCCGGATCTCCGCCGAGATCGGCCACGACTGCCGGGTCCTCACCCCCACCGGCCGGCACGTCGTACCGGGTCCTGGTGAGCTCCCCGACGAGGTCCTCGACGTGCTCACCAACCGGTTTCTGACCGCCGACCGGACACCGGCGGTGGCCACCACCGGCGAAACGTCGTACAGCCTCTTCCCCGTCGGATCCGGCCTCGGCAACCGGCTGACGGCGTGGGTGCTGGTGATCGACGGCGACTACACGACCTGGTCGCGCGATCATGTCGAAGCGGTGCACGAACTCTGCGCGATCGGCGCCCTGGATCGGGCCAGACGGGACGAGGGTCGGCGCGCCCTCAGGCCTCTCGTGGCGGACGCGCTGGCCCTGGTCGAGTCGGGCGCACCGCATACGGAGTTCGCGGCGCGGCTACGGCAGGCCGGCGCGTACTCGGGTCGGCCGCTCGTCGTCGCGGTCGGCGAGCTGCGCGACGACGGCCCGAGCGAGATCGCACTCAGCCTGTTCGAGGACGTCGCCCTGACCGTCGGACCAGCCGTGGTCGCGACCGCCCGCGACGGCCTGCTGGTCGGATTCCTCCCGGCCGCACCCGGCCTCGCCGAACAACTCCGACGAGCCTTCGGACGGTTGGCGCCCGGCCTGCACAGAGCCCGGCTCGCAGTCGGCGTGAGCGGTGAAACCTCCGTCGACGCGCTCGCCGGCGGCCTGGAGGAGGCCCGCTTCGCGCAGCGCGCCGCCGCGGGCAGCCGCGCCCCGGTCTCCGTCGTCACCTCCGACGAGGTCGCCTCCCACGTGCTCCTGCTCTCCACGCTGCCGGACGACGTCCGCCGTACCTACACCCAGCGCGTCCTCGGCCCGGTCCTCGAACAGGACCGCCGTACCAACGCCGGCCTGCTCGACACCCTGCAAGCCTTCCTCGGCTGCGACGGTTCCTGGACCCGTACGGCGGACCTCCTGCACCTGCATGTCAACACGGTTCGCTACCGCATCGAACGCGTCGAGCAACTGACTGATCGCGATCTGTCGACCCTCGAGAACCGGGTTGACGTGTTTCTGGCCCTGAAATCACTCTGATTGGTGGATCCTCCAAAGAGCGGGGGTCGTCGCCAGTTCATCTTCGGAGGTTCCTCGGGTGCAATCGGGGCCGCTCCGGGTCAATGCTGGCGTGCAGGTCAAACCTGAGGAGCGATGTCCGATGAAGGCAGCCCGTACCAGCAGCCGCCACCCTGTCGATCAGGTGCTGCCTCCCGGCAAGCTCGCCGTGTACGGCGCTCAGCACGTGCTCGCGTTCTACGCCGGAGCTGTGATCGTGCCGATCCTGCTGGCCGGGTCGATCGGGCTGAGCACCGAGCAGCTGATCCACCTGATCAACGCCGACCTCTTCACCTGCGGGATCGCCTCGATCATCCAGTCAGTCGGTTTCTGGAAGGTCGGCGTCAAGCTGCCGCTGCTCCAGGGCGTGACGTTCACGGCCGTCTCCCCGATGATCGCGATCGGGCTCGCCGCGGGCGGCGGTACCAACGGCCTGCTGATGATCTACGGCGCCGTACTGGTCGCAGGCCTGGCAACTTTCTTCATCGCGCCGTTCTTCAGCCGGCTGATCCGCTTCTTCCCACCTGTCGTGACCGGTTCGGTGATCACGATCATCGGCCTGGCGCTGCTTCCGGTCGCGGCCGGGGACGCGGTCGGTGGCGCGGGTCCCACCGCGGCGCCGATGAGCGGCAAGAACATGGCCTACGCGCTCGGCACGCTCGCGCTGATCGTCCTCATCCAGCGCGTCTTCAAGGGCTTCATGGCAACCATCGCCGTACTGGCCGGCCTGGTCGTCGGGACCCTCGTGGCCTGGGCGTTCGGGGACGCACACTTCGGTTCCGTCGGCGACGCCGCGTGGGTCGGGGTCACGCAGCCGTTCTACTTCGGCTGGCCCAAGTTCTCGGTGGCGGCGATCATCTCGATGGTCGTGGTCATGCTGATCACCGCGGTCGAGACGACCGGTGATGTCTTCGCGACCGGCGAGATCGTCGAGAAGCGGATCGGCAAGGAGGACATCGCCAAGGCGCTCCGGGCCGACGGCCTGGCCACCACCATCGGCGGCATCTTCAACTCGTTCCCCTACACCTGCTTCGCCGAGAACGTCGGCCTGGTCCGGCTGACCCGGATCCGCAGCCGCTGGGTGGTCGCGGCAGCCGGCGGAATCATGATCCTGCTCGGCCTGCTGCCGAAAGCCGGCGCCATCGTGGCCGGCATTCCGCATCCGGTGCTCGGTGGCGCAGCGCTGGCAATGTTCGCAACCGTGGCAGTGGTCGGCTTCCAGACCCTGACCAAGGTCGACTTCAACGACCACCGCAACGTAGTGATCGTTGCCACCAGTGTGGGCCTGGCCATGTATGTGACCGCGCAACCGCAGGTCGCCCAAGCCGTCCCGGACTGGGCCGAGATCATCTTCGGCAGCGGCATCACCCTCGGCAGCCTGACCGCGATCTTCCTGAACATCCTGTTTCACCATGTAGGCAAGGACTTCGGGCCTGCCGTGGCTGGCCAGCCGGGTGACTCGATCCGCCTCGACCAGGTGAACAAGATGACGCGCGAGGAGTTCGTCGACACGTTCGGCGACCTGTTCCAGGGTCCGCGCTGGGCGGTCGAGCGCGCCTGGGAACTACGCCCGTACGCCGATACTCACGCGCTGCGGCGGTCGTTCCAGGAGGCGCTGTTCTCCGGCTCGCGTGATGAACAGCGCGAACTGATCGAGGCCTACCCGCAGCTCGGTTCGCAGCTCGTAGCCGACGGTCTGAGCGGCCCGGCCTCGCTGCGCGACCAGTCCGACAAGGGCCTCACCTTCCTCGCTGGCCCGGATCAGGACGAGCTGGCCTCGATCACCGGCGCCTACCGCGACCGGTTCGGCTTCCCGCTGGTGATCAGCGTCCGCGACGCCGAGTCGTACGCCCGCATCCTCGAACAGGGTCGCGAGCGGCTCGGCAACTGCGAGAACCAGGAGCACGCCGCCGCGCTGCTCGAGATCGCGAAGATCGCCGGCTACCGGTTCGACGACTACGTCTCCGATGCCAACCCGATTCACAGTGCCCGATCCCGTTGGAGCACCAACCGATGACCACACCCGCTCTGAAGGTCCCCGCTCTGAAGGTCAATGGCGAGTCGACCGCCATTGGCGCCGTACCGGTCCACACCTCCGCACTGGACTGGTTGCGCGACCGCGGCCTGACCGGCGCGAAGGAGGGTTGCGCCGAGGGTGAGTGTGGCGCGTGCTCGGTGCTGGTCGCGCGGCCGGGCACAGACACCCCGACAGAGTGGATCGCGGTGAACGCGTGCCTGCTGCCGATCGCCGGTCTGGACGGTCAGGAGGTGGTGACGTCCGAGGGTCTCGGGACGCCTGCCGCGCTGCATCCGGTGCAGGAGGAGATGGCGGTCCGCGGTGGTTCACAATGCGGTTTCTGTACGCCGGGCTTCGTGTGCAGCATGGCGGCCGAGTACTACCGCCCTGGTCGTGAGGCTGGCGCCGATGACCATGAGCACGGTCCGAACGGGTTCGACCTGCACTCGTTGAGCGGCAACCTCTGCCGCTGCACGGGCTATCGGCCTATCCGCGATGCCGCCTACGCGCTGAGTCAGCCTGGGCCGAACGATGCTTTTGCGGCGCGTTGCAGCAATCCCCCGCCTGCGCCTGCGGTGACCGAGATGGTGAGTAACGAGGGCGAGTTCGTCCGCCCAGCCTCGCTTGGCGATGCTTTGGCGCTGCTGAGCGAGCGTGAGGACGCTCAGATCGTTGCCGGGTCGACCGATGTCGGGGTCCAGGTGAACATCTTCGGCTCGCGTCCGCCGCTGGTGATCGCCATCGATCGGTTGGCCGAGCTGCGGGAGTTCAGCGTCGGCTCGGATGAGGTTCGGCTCGGTGCCGCGTTGACGCTGACGGAGATCGAGCGGCGGCTGGCTGGCCGGGTGCCGTTGCTTGAGCAGCTGTTTCCGCAGTTCGCGTCGCGGCTGATCCGCAACGGGGCAACGATCGGCGGGAACCTCGGTACCGGCTCACCCATCGGTGACACGCCGCCCGCCCTGCTCGCGCTGGATGCGTCCCTGGTGCTCGCATCTCTTGACGGAGACCGCGTCGTCCCGCTGTCTGACTACTTCACCGGCTACCGGCAGACCGTGAAGGCGGCCGACGAGCTGATCAAGACGATCGTGATTCCGTTGCCGTTGGCACCGATGACCGCGTTCCACAAAATCGCGAAGCGTCGTTTCGACGACATCTCCAGCGTTGCGATCGGGTACGCCATTGACGTTGCTGACGGCATCGTTCGGGAAGCGCGGGTCGGGCTCGGCGGGGTCGCGGCGACGCCGTTGCGCGCGCGGTCGACCGAGGCGGAACTGGTCGGGCAACCGTGGACCGAGGAGACGGTCCGGCGAGCGGCCGCGGTGATGGCCGCCGAGGGTACGCCGATGGACGATCACCGCGCGAGTTCGTCGTACCGGTCGGCAATGCTCGGGCAGTCACTCCTGCGGTTCTACTTCGCTGACCGGGGGGCACTTGTATGAGTCTGTTGTCGGAAAGGCCCGCCAGCGCGGTTGTCGGCGTACCGATGCCGCATGAGAGTGCCGCACTGCATGTGACCGGGAACGCCTTATATACAGACGACCTGGTGCAGCGGACGCACGCCGTACTGCACGCTTGGCCGGTGCAGTCGCCACATGCGCACGCGCGGATCACAGCGCTGCGGGTGAAGCCGGCGTACGACGTTCCGGGCGTGGTCCGCGTGTTGACGGCGGACGACGTACCGGGGGTGAACGACGCGGGCGTGAAGCATGACGAGCCGCTGTTCCCGAGCGAGGTCATGTTCAACGGGCATGCGATCTGCTGGGTGCTGGCGGAGACGCTAGAGGCGGCGCGGCTTGGTTCGTTGGCTGTGGAGGTCGAGTACGAGCCGCTGCCGTCGTTGGTGTCGGTTCGGGAGGCGATCGAGGCCGGCAGCTTCCAGGGCATCGGGCGGCATCTGGAGCGCGGCGACGTGTCGGCGGCGTTGGCTGGGGCTGCACATGTTTTCAAGGGTGAATTCGAGTTCGCGGGGCAAGAGCATTTCTATCTGGAAACGCATGCGGCCTTGGCGCTGGTCGACGAGTACGGGCAGATCTTCGTCCAGTCGAGCACGCAGCACCCATCTGAAACGCAGGAGATCGTCGCGCACGTGCTCGGGCTGGCCAGTCACTCGGTGACTGTGCAGTGCCTGCGGATGGGCGGCGGCTTCGGCGGCAAGGAGATGCAGCCGCACGGGTTCGCCGCGATCGCCGCGCTGGGCGCGACGCTGACCGGGCGGCCGGTGCGGTTGCGGCTGAATCGCACGCAGGACATGACGATGTCGGGCAAGCGGCACGGGTTCCACAGCGCATGGACGGTCGGGTTCGACGAGGACGGCCGGCTGGTGGCGCTGGACGCGACCCTGACCGCCGATGGCGGGTGGAGTCTGGACCTGTCTGAACCTGTACTGGCGCGGGCGATGTGTCACATCGACAACGCCTACGAGATCCCCCACGTCCGGGTCGACGGGCAGATCGCGAAGACGAACAAGACCTCCCAGACCGCGTTCCGCGGATTCGGTGGCCCGCAGGGGATGCTCGTGATCGAGGACATCCTCGGCCGCTGCGCGCCCCTACTCCCGTACGACGCTTTGGAGCTTCGGCGGCGGAATTTCTACCAGCCCGGCGACTCAACGCCGTACGCGCAACCGGTGCGGCACGCGGACCGGCTGGAGTCCTGCTGGAGTCAGGTGCTGTCCGGTGGCGAGATCGCAGCTCGGCAGGCGGAGATCGCGGCGTTCAACGCCTCGCATGACCATGTGAAGCGTGGGCTGGCGATGACGCCGGTGAAGTTCGGGATCTCGTTCAACCTGACGGCGTTCAACCAGGCTGGCGCGTTGGTTCATGTGTACAAAGATGGATCAGTCTTGATCAATCACGGTGGTACCGAGATGGGTCAAGGTCTGCACACCAAGATGATGCAGGTCGCCGCGACTGCGCTCGGTCTGCCACTCTCTCGGGTGCGTCTCGCCCCGACGCGGACTGACAAGGTGCCGAATACGTCCGCGACTGCGGCGTCGGCCGGCGCGGATCTGAATGGTGCCGCGGTGAAGAACGCGTGCGAGCAGATCCGCGAGCGGCTGGCGCAGGTCGCCGGCGGGCGACTCGGCATCAGCCCGTCGGACGTGCGATTCGCGGACGGCGTCGTACGGGGGCTGTCAGGGGACGGGCTGCCGTGGGAGGAGCTGGTCGCTTCCGCATACATGCAACGCGTTCAGCTGTGGGCGGCCGGGTTCTATCGGACCGAGGGCTTGCATTGGGATGCGAATGCGATGCGTGGGGAGCCGTTCAAGTACTTCGCGTACGGCGTCGCTGCGTCAGAGGTCGAGGTGGACGGGTTCACCGGTTCCTATCGGCTGCGCCGGGTCGACATCGTGCACGACGTCGGGGACAGCCTGAGCCCGCTGATCGACATCGGGCAGATCGAAGGTGGGTTCGTGCAGGGCGCCGGCTGGTTGACGCTCGAGGATCTGCGCTGGGACGAGAGCACTGGCGCGAAGCGTGGTCGGCTGGCTACGCAGGCTGCGAGCACCTACAAGCTGCCGAGCTTCTCGGAGATGCCGGAGGTGTTCAACGTTCGGTTGCTGGAGAAGGCGCATGAGGACGGCGCTGTCTACGGTTCCAAGGCTGTTGGTGAGCCGCCGTTGATGTTGGCCTTCTCGGTTCGCGAGGCGTTGCGGCACGCGGCCGCTGCCTTCGGTCCCGCTGGGGTGAGCGTTGATCTGCCGTCGCCGGCGACACCCGAGGCCGTTTATTGGGCGCTGGAGCGGGCCCGGGGAGGTGTCTCATGGAGTGGGTGAAGGCGATCCAGACCTTGCGGGCTGGGCGTCGTGCCGGAGTGCTCGTCACAGTGACCGCGGTCCGCGGCCACGCGCCGCGCGAGGCCGGGGCGAAGATGGTCGTTGCCCTGGACAACGTCTGGGCGACTGTCGGCGGCGGGAACCTGGAGGCGCTGGCGATCGAGCGGGCGCGGGAGATGATCACCGCCGACGTGCGGGAGCCGGAGTTGATCACGACGGCGTTGTCGGACAAGGCGCCGTACCGGCATGGAGTTCAGTGTTGTGGAGGTGAGGTGACCATGCTGCTCGAACCGTTGCCGGTCGTGCCGTCCGTGGCGATCTTCGGCGTCGGGCACGTGGGCCTCGAGCTGGCGCGGATCCTCGCGCGGCACGACATCGAACTGCACCTGGTCGATTCGCGACCCGAGCAACTGACTGCAGACCGGCTGGCAGTGCTGGACGATGCGGTCGCGTCTGTCCATGTGCACAACGTTCCGGTTCTGCCCGAGCTGGTCGTGGGTGAGCTGCCGCCGGGCACGCATACCGTGATCATGACGCACGACCACGCTGAAGACGCGGCGCTGTGTGACGCCGCGATCCGCAACGAACACCTGGCGACGATCGGCCTGATCGGCTCCCGCGCCAAGTGGGCCCGCTTCCGGCGCAAACTCGCCGAGGACGGCAACTCCGCCGAGTCGATCGCGCGGATCACCACCCCGATCGGAGTTCCCTCCGTCACCGGCAAGGAGCCGGCCGTGATCGCTGTCAGCGTCGCGGCCTGGCTGCTCGAACTGTTCATCGCCGAGCGTCGCCCTGCGCCGGCTCATCGTGAGGCGAATGCATGACGATCTTCCGTGGCACCTTCATCGACACCCCGCAGAACCCGTTCACCGGTGCCGAACTCCGGGTCGACACCGACGCGGGACTGCTGGTCGAGGACGGTGTGATCATTGCCCGCGGCCCCTTCCTGGAGATCCGCCGCGCGCACCCGGCCGAGCCGGTGGTCGACCTGACCGGCGGCATCGTCCTGCCCGGGTTCGTCGACTCGCACGTGCACTTCCCGCAGATCCGCGCTGTTGGTGGGCTCGGTCTGCCGCTGCTCGAGTGGCTGGACAAGTACGCGCTGCCGGAGGAAGCACGGATGGCTGACGCTTCCTATGCGGCCGGGGTTGCTCGCGAGTTCGTGCGGGGGCTAGCCGCGGCCGGTACGACGTCTGCGCTGGTGTTCGGTGCGCACTACGCCGACGCGATGGATGCGCTCTTCGGTGCCGCGTGGGAGGTCGGGCTGCGGATCACCAGTGGGTTGGTGCTGAGCGACCGGTTGCTGCGGCCTGACCTGCTCACCACGCCGGTCCGGGCGTACGCCGAGTCGCTTGCGCTGGCCAATCGCTGGCATGGGGTTGGTCGCAACCGGTACGCCGTGACACCGCGGTTCTCGCTGTCATGCACCGACGAGCTGCTCGCCACGTGTCGCGAGCTGATGGACGCCGTACCGGATGCGCTCTTCACCTCGCACGTGAACGAGAACGAGGCCGAGATCGCGACGGTCGCCGATCTGTTCGGGGGCAGCGACTACGTGACGACGTACGACCGGCATGGGCTGGTTGACCGCCGTACCGTGCTGGCCCACAACGTGCACCCGACCGACGTCGAGCTCAAACTCCTCGGCGTCAGCGGTGCATCCGTCGCCCACTGCCCAACCAGCAACGCGGCACTCGGCAGCGGGCTCTTCCCCCTCCACCGCCACCTCCAGCACGGCGTCCGCGTCGCGCTCGGCTCAGATGTCGGAGCGGGTGCTGGCTTCTCGCTGCTCAAGGAGGGTCTGCAGGCCTACTTCTGCCAACAGCTCCTCGGCGACCAAGGCCGCCCCCTCACCGCCGCCCACCTTCTCTACCTCTCCACCACCGCCGGCGCCGAAGCCCTCAACCTCCCCCACGTAGGCCACCTCAGCCCCGGCCAAGCCTTCGACGCCCAACTCATCCGCCCCGCCGCCGACTCCCCCCTAGCCGTAGGCATCGCCCACGCCGAAGACCACGACGAGGTAGTAGCCCGCATCTTCACCCTAGGCACCACCACCGACGTCCAAGCAGTCTGGATCAACGGCACCCTCCTAACCCCCTAAAGCGGCCCCAGCCGCACCCGCCCAGGGTTTCCCCTCCCTGGACACGGTGACCCAACTCCCCCACGACACGGCCAACCCACTCGCCTCACCCGCGAGCCCACCCCCGACACACGCGAGCACCGCTCCCGACGCGCAGTGGCGCCACTCGCGGATCCTCACCGGGTCGCACCGAGTGGAAGGACCCTGCCGCCGGAAACCCCTTACCAGCAACACACTTCCCCCACTCACCATCCCACTCGCACGCCGCTCCAGCCGCCCCGCACGGTGAACCCACTCGCGCTGCACGGTGGCGCCACTCGCGGGTCAGTCGCCCAGCACGGTGGAACCACTCGCGCTGCACGGTGGCGCCACTCGCGGGTCAGTCGCCCAGCACGGTGGAACCACTCGCGCTGCACGGTGGCGCCACTCGCGGAATCCCACCCAGCCATGCCGAGTGGGAAGACTCTGTCGCCGGAAACCCCTTACCAGCAACACACTCATCCCACTCGCCGCCCCGCTCCCCACACTCGCACGCCGGCTTCACTCGCGCCGCACGGTGAACTCAGTCGCGCCGCACGCCGGCTTCACTCGCGCCGCACACTGAACCCACCCGCCCGGGTGGCCGACGTGCATCACCCACTAACCCCTTCCCCGTCGCCCGGGCCAAGGAGCGCTGAGCGTGGACGCGCCAGGTCACGAACAGTTGGACGGTGATGGCGGTCCGCCCTCAAGATTGGACCAGACCGCACCCGCCCTCACGACCCCACCCGCGCAACCCAGCGAGCGGACGTGCACCACCCAGTAACGCCTGCCCCGACACCTGGAGCACGGGGCGCTGAGCCTGGACCACGCAGGCCACGAACAGTTGGTCGGTGATGGCGGTCCGTCTGCTGGGACTAGGTTGGATCGGCCTGGGCCTCGTGGCTCACTCGCGAGGGAGGCGGCGGCGGATGTGGGCTGGCCAAGCGCTGGTACGTCGCTTCGGGTTGGGTCAGAGGAGGGTGGCTTGGGTTTTGGCTACTTCGCGGGCGAGAGATTGGTGGTTGAGGGTGACGAGGGTGTTGTGTTCTACGACGGGGCGGCCGTTGACCAGCAGCAGGTCCAGGGGTGGGGGTGTGCTGAGGACCAGGGCGGCGATGGGGTCCGGGATGCCGGCGTGTTGGAGGGTGTTGAGGTTCCACACCGCTAGGTCGGCTAGTTTGCCGGGTTCCAGGGAGCCGATCTCGTCAAGGCGACCTAGGAGTTGGGCTCCGCCGAGAGTCGCCATCTCTAGGGTGTCCCGGACGGTGAGGGACTGAGGGCCGTTGCGGGCTCGGGCCAGCAACAACGCATTGCGGACCTCTTCGACGAGACTGCCCGCTTCGTTGCTGGCGGCACCGTCCACTCCGAGTCCGACCGGAGCACCCGCGGCGCGGAGGTCCGCCGTACGGGCAATGCCGGCGCCGAGGCGGGCGTTGGAGCTTGGGCAGTGGGCGACGCCCGTCCCCGTCGCACCTAGTTGCTTGATCTCCGCGTCGTCGAAGTGGATGCCGTGGGCGAACCACACGTCCGACCCGGTCCAGCCCAGTGAGGCGGCGTACTCGAGGGGCGTACACCCATGTGTCTCGAGGCACCAGGCGGTCTCGTCGGTGGTCTCTGCGAGATGCGTGTGCAGGCGGACACCTTTGCGACGAGCCAGTACGGCGGACTCCCGCATCAACTCGCCGCTGACGCTGAACGGCGAGCACGGCGCGACCGCGAGCTGCAGCATCGACCCGGGCGACGGGTCGTGCCACCGATCGATCGCGGCCGAGGTTGCGGCCAGGATCTCGTCGCGGTCCTCCACGACCGAATCCGGCGGCAGCCCACCGTCCTTCTGACCGCGATCCATCGAGCCGCGCGTCGGGTGGAACCGCAGTCCGACCTCCGCCGCCGCGGTGATCTCGGCCGCGAGGAGGTCACCACCACCGCGCGGAAAGACATAGTGGTGATCCGCTGCGGTCGTGCAGCCGGTCAGTGCCAGCTGGGCCAGCGCGCCCTTCGCAGCGACGTACACGGACTCTTCGGTGATGCGCGACCACACCGGATAGAGCGTCCGCAACCACTCGAAGAGCGTCGCGTCCACGGCAAGCCCGCGCGTCACCCACTGATACAGATGCTGATGCGTATTGACGAATCCAGGCGTCACAAGACACCCCGACCCATCAATCACCTGAGCACCCTCGGACAACCCCGACGATCCCGGGCCGACAGCAACAATCTTGTTGCCAGAGACAACCACATGCCCGACGAACTCCCGCCGGGCCGGATCGAGGGTCGCCACGTAGGCGCCCTCGATCACCAGTGCCCCGCGGGGCACCAGCATCAGCAGAAACCCGGTACGGCGTGCCACGCGCTCCCGGCGTCGCTCGCCTCGTCGCGGACCACCGTCGCCTCGATCAACCCGTACGGGCGGTCGGCGGCGATGAACACCTCGCCCGGGTTCTCGACCTCGAACGGACTGAGGTCGACCAGGAAGTGGTGCTTGTTCGGCGCGGAGAACTTGATCTCGGCAACCTCCGGGTGCTCGCTCAGCACCGCTTCGCCCATCCCATAAAGGGTTTGCTGCAAGGCGAGACTGTGAATCGTCGCGAACCGCGAGAGCAGCAACGACTTGATCGCGTCGTAAGACTTGTCCCAGTCAACCTCGACACCTTCGTAGCGCCAGCGCGCCACCAGCGAGGTCGCCAGGATGCGGTCGTTGGTCTCCGGCAGCGTCGTGTACTTGTCCTTCAGGAACCCGTGGAACTCCGACCCGGTCGACTTCAGCACGACCAGATCACTGATCCCCGAGACGACATAGGTCCGACGATCTGCCCCACGCCCCTCGACGTTCACGATCGTGTTCCGCACACCGCTCCCGCCGCGCACGAACGCGTGGTCGTGCTCCTGGCCGTCGACCGAGATCCGCTCCCACGCATACTCTTCGACCGAGACCCGGGCACCCTCCGCGGCCGGCGACGCGTCCAGGAAGTGCGCGCCGAGCGTCAGCGCGTAGTCCTCCAGCGCACCGATCCCCTTCTCCTTGGCAAAGGCGAAGGCGGTGTTCTTCTGCGTGTCGGTCGGCAGTACGTCGCTCTGATCGCCGTCGGTGTGCGCGGCCGCGAAGTTGCCGCGGAGGGCGGTGGAGACGTTCAGGTCGCGGATCTGGTGGCGGGCCGTGTCGCGGTAGATGCGCACCACGCGGCTCTCGGCTTTGCCGTACTGATTGGCTCCCAGGCGGATGGCCATTCCGGTCAGCTCCCTCGGTAGGTGGAAAACGCGAACGGGCTGAGCAGCAACGGGACGTGATAGTGCCGCTCGTCGGCGACCGTGAAGGTCACGGAGACCTCCGGAAAGAAGCTGTCCGGACCCGCATATGCGGCGACGTCGAACCAGAGCCGGTAGGTCCCGTGCTCCAACGTCGGCGCCAGCTCAGCGATCCGGCCGTCCTCGTCCGTCGCACCGGTCGCCAGTACGACGTCCCCCCGATAAAGCCGCACCGGTACGCCGACCGCCGGCCGACCCGATGCCGTATCTAACACGTGCGTCGATAAACTACTCACGCCGTCACCAACTTATGAAGTCGCAGCAACGCGATCTTGCGCAGCTCCTCATGGACAACGACAGCCTCAGCAGCATCGTCATTTGTCAGTCGTTCCTGCAGGCTGCCCAGCATCTGCGCAGCGGACAATCCCGTTGCACAGATGAGAAAAACACGCCCAAAGCGGTCCTCGTACAAGCGGTTGCCCTCAGCAAGCGCTTCACGGACCCCCAGATCGTCGCCGACACCGGACTGCTCAGTGCGGGACCAGGCAGCCTCAGTACCCGCGCCCTGCGGCCGATCACCGATCCGCGGGTGCGCCCGAAGCGCCCGGTCGACCTCGGAGGAGTCGAGTTCGCGCGCCAGTTGATCCGCGACCGCGGTCAGGACGCTGCGATCGCCGTACGGGCGCTTGACGAGGATTCCGTCGACCCAGCGTGGCACGTCACAGCAGCTCGCCAGCTCCGGGCGCAGCCGGTCGGCGGGCGCGGCGTTGAACTCCACCAGATCCATGACCGAGAGCCTGGCATCCCACCGGGCCCTCCGTCAACAGTTTGTTGAATTTAACGGGAGCGATTCAGGTAGTTGTAGACGGTGAAGCGGGTGACACCGAGCGCCTCGGCGACGATCTCGGCCGACTTCCGGTACTCGAACGCACCGCGGGCCTCCAGCAACAACACCGCCTGCTGCTTGTCGGTCCGCGACAACGAGTTCAGCGGCCCGCCGAGTTCACCAGCAACCTCGGCGAGCAGACCCTGTACGCCGTCGACCGGCTTGGGCGTCAGCCGGACCGCGACCACCGGTTTCCCCTTCCACAGCAAGGGAATGTCGTCCTCAGCCGCGTCACCAGGCGCGACCAGTTCAGCGTTCAGCCGCTCGATCAGCGGGGTGATCGCTTCGACCAGCGGATGCGGTTCAGGCATCGCGTCGTACCTGCAGCGTCACCTGGCTCGCACCCCCAGCGAAGGCCGCCTCGAGCACCTGCGGAAGCGCGGACAACACGTCCTGCTGCTCACCGCGAACCTGCGTACCCAAGGGGCCGAACTCGCAGTCGAGCCCAGCCTCCTCCGCGGCCCGCAGCGCCTCGGTCACGTGCGCGGGTGGCGAACCCTCGACATCGAAGGGTTCAGTGGTGAACTCGGCAACCAGTCGCATGAGGCGAGGCTAGCGGAGTGTCGCGGGTAAAGCTCGAGTGCTGGCGGTGTCCAGGTGGGTGCATCGCAAGGCGGAGGGGAAGCCTCGATGCTTTTCCATCGTGGCTTTCCCTCCAACGCCGCGAGGTGCCCGCCTGGGCGCCGCCAGTGCCGAGATTTAGCCGCGACACTCCGCTATGGTCGCCGAGCGAGTTTGGCGAGCTCGGCGAGGTCGAAGTCGATCTCCGACGCGTCGATCGCGCCACAATCGAGGCCGCGCAGGACGAAACCAGCGAGCGCCACCGCGGTCGCCGGCTCGTCGAGGTAGCCCGACGAGCCGTGGCCGAGATAGGCGCTCAGCCTGGTCGCGGCCTGGTCGAAACCCTCGCGATAGAACAGGTACGTCGCGAGGAATCGGGTCGGGAGTTGGCCCGGATGCATGTCCCAGCCCTGATAGATGCCGCGGGCAAGCGAACGCCGTACCAGCCGGAAGTGCAGTTGCCACGCCGCGTGGATGCCATCGCCAACCGGCAGCACGTTGGTCGAGCCGTCCGACACGAACACGCCGGTCCCGGCCGCGGCCAACTGCATGACGTCCTTGGCGTGGTCGGCGACCGGATGCTCCATGCTCTGGTACGCCGCCGCGACGCCGAGCGAGGCGCTGTAGTCATACGTCCCGTAGTGCAACCCGGTCACGCGAGACCCGCCGGCCTTGAGCATCCGCGCAATCAACGCGGTCCCATCGGCACCCAGAATCGCCTGCGGCGTCTCCACCTGGATCTCGAACTTCAAAGAGGTGCCATACGCACTATCCAGCGTCTGCAGGACGTGCACAAACGCCTCGACCTGCTCGACCGACGTCACCTTCGGCAGCGTGACCACAAACCCCTCGCGGACCCCACTTTCCCGGACGAACAAGTCCAGCGTCCGCAACGATCGCCGCCGGGTCGGCGCCTCCAGCGACTTCACCCGCAAGCCGTAGTACGGCGATTGTGGCGCAATCCGCGCGGCCGCGACGGCTGCCGCATCCTCTTCCGCATCGGGCCGATTCCCGTACCCGTCCTCGAAGTCGATCCGGAGATCCTCGATCGGCTCCCGCTCGAGCTTCGCCGTCATCCGGTCATAAACCTCAGCGGGGACATCCAGTACGGCGGCCAGGTCGTGACCGGTCAGCGCCGCCCGCGCCTGTGATCCCCAGTCGGCGACGGTTTGAGCGTCGTACCGGTCGGCCGGCACGTAAACCGTGTGGACCGGCTGCCGCACCCCGCGGTCCCCCGGGTAATCGGCAGTCAGCGCCGCGTCGGCGGCCGCCAGCCGCTGGTCCAGTTCGTCACCAAGCTCGTCCAGCCCCATGGGCTTGCCTCCTCGGGTTTCCGTATTGCGGAGACTAATATCTACTGTGCGGAAGCATCAAGGCGAAGGGTGGCGCGATGACGGAACCCAGCGGTAAGGGCCGTACCGGCAGTGTGCAGTCGATCGAGCGCGCGTTCGGGCTGCTCGAGACGATGGCCGACGCCGGCGGGATGATGGGGCTGTCCCAGCTGGCCACGGCCTCCGGCCTGCCGCTGCCGACGATCCACCGCCTGGTCCGCACCCTGGTCGACCTGGGTTATGTGCGTCAAGAGCCGTCGCGGCAATACATCCTCGGGCCTAAGCTGATCCGCCTCGGCGAAAGCTCCTCGCGCCTGCTCAGCGTGTTCGCGCGGCCGCATCTGGCCCGCCTGGTCGACGAGCTCGGCGAGTCGGCCAACATGGCCATGCTCGACGGCGACCAGATCGTCTACCTCGCCCAGGTCCCGTCCCGGCACTCGATGCGGATGTTCACCGAGGTAGGTCGGCGAGTACTCCCGCATTGCACCGCTGTCGGCAAGGCGATCCTCGCGGGCTATCCCGAAACGGCGGTCCGCGAGCTCCTCGCCCGGACCGGCATGCCCGGGCACACCGAGAACACGATCACCACGCCCGATGCCTTCGCCGCTCAACTCCACGAGGCCGCGCGATCCGGGTATGCGACCGACGAGGGTGAGCAGGAGCTCGGCGTACGGTGCGTGGCTGTCGCCGTACCGGATGGTCCCAGTCCGCTGGCCATCTCCGTCTCCGGCCCGGCTCCGCGCATGACCGAGGCCCTCGTCGCTCGGGCTGTCCCGCTCCTCACCCAGGCAGCCACGGCCTTGTCGAACGACCTCCGCTAACAGCAAACGAGCGGCGCCGGCCCTGGAGAAGGACCGGCGCCGCATTCACCTCGTCAAACGGCTCACGTTCCCGGCTTGGGGTAGACCCGGTTCAGGACCTCGAAGTCCTGGCTCGACGGGTGCAGCGACCAGCCGGCAGCGATCCGGCCCTGCTTCATGCAGGAGTTGGTCGAGGAGTTGTGGTCGAGTCCCAGCGCGTGGCCGAGCTCGTGGCAGGTCGACTTGCGCGCCTGGTTGGTGCCGGCCATGTGGCTGGCGAGATAGACGCTCACCGGGCCTTCCGGTGCGTTCGCATTCCAGTAGGTGACGCCGAACTCATCCGGTCCGGCGTTGTAGGTCCGGACGTCCACACAGTGCCGTCCGCCACCCGGGCAGCCCTGGGTGTTCCAGCGGTAGTAGGCGTCGATGCCGGGCGATTGGTACCAGTCGGCCACCGCATCGGTGACCGGGAACCCGGCGGGCGTGTAGTCGAGGAAGTAGACCTGCGGGTCGTTGAACGGACCGTAGCTCCAGGCGTGGTTGCACCACTGAGCGGCGGTCCCGTACGTCACGCAGGCCAGCAGGCCCATGCCTCCGCCCGGCGGCGTCTCGCCGGCCGCCAGGACGTTCTTCCCCTGTGCTCGCAGGGAGCGACGCAGCGCCTCGGGGCTTCCGGCCGGCTCGTGCAGTCCGACTCTGAGCTCACCGTTGGCCAGCCGCTCGACGGTGTAGACGTCGCCGTTGTCGACCGCGGCCAGTTTCGATCCGGTGTCGGGTGGCGCGGCGCCGGCCGGTGATCCGGCCAGGCCGACGGTGAGTGTCGCGAGGACTGCGGCGGCAGCAGCCAGGCGACGATGGATACCTGTCATGAAAAACCCTCCCCAGGGGTACCCGGGTGACGCTGATTACCTCACGTCGTCAGTCGCTCACCCGCCGATCACTCTAAAAGGCCGCCGGACCGCGTCACAGCATTCGCGGGAGACTGCTCAGCATTGACGTTAAAACCCAGGGAACCGCAATTCGTCGGGGTAAAACAATTCGCCGCGTATGTAATCAAGCAATTGATGCGCTACATCAATAACTAATCCTTTTCCAACGCGATCTTCGGGAGCACGCGATCGAGGCCGCGAGGCAGCCACCACGCGCGGTCGCCGAAGAGCCGCAGTACGGCGGGGACGATGACGCAGCGGATCAGCAAGGCATCCAGCAGTACGGCGGTGGCCAGGCCGAGGCCGAACTGCTGCAGCATCCGGTCCGGGCTGAGCAGGAACGCGGCGAACACCACGATCATGATCGCGGCCGCTGCCGTGATCACACTTCCGGTCGCCGCCAGCCCTTCCCGAACGGCGGCCCGCGAATCCTTGGTACGACGCCATTCCTCGTGGATCCGCGAGACCAGGAACACCTCGTAGTCCATCGACAGCCCGAACACGATCGCGAAGATCATCACCGGCACGAACGCCTCGATCGGACCGGGCTGCACCCCGAACCACCCCTGCTGGAACACCAGCGTGATGACTCCGAGCGAAGCGCCGATGCTGAGCAGGTTGAGCACCGCGGCATTCAGCGGGATCAGGACCGACCGGAACACCGCCATCAGCAACAGCGCCGACAGTCCGACCACCACCAGCACGAAGATCGGCAGCCGCTTGCTCACCGCAGAAGCGAAGTCGTCGGAGGCCGCGGTCGAACCACCGATCAGGTACGTCGCTCTGGTCTGCGACTCCAGCGCCGGCAGGGTCGTCTCCCGCAGGTGTTCCACCAGTTTGCTGGTCGCGGCATCCTGCGGCCCGGAGGTGGGGAACGCGAGGAGGGTCGCGATCTTGCCGTCGGGCGTCAACTGCGGCGGAGTCACCGCGGCGATTCCCGGATCGGCGGCCAGCGCCTTCCCGAGCGCGTCGGCCGCGGCCTGGTCGCCTTCCGAAACGACCACCAGCGGACCGTTGAAGCCGGCCCCGAAACCCTCGGCCAGCAGGTCGTACGCCTTCCGGCTCGTCTTGGCCGGGTCGTCCGTGCTCGCATCCGCGAACCCGAGCCGCATGTCCAACGCCGGCAACGCCAAGGCGACCAACGCGACAGTCCCCAGCAGCAACGGCACCCACGGCCCGCGCTGCACTCCGGCCGCCAACTTCCGCCAACCATCACCCGGCGTACGGCGTTGCTTCGCAGCGTGCTTGCGGATACTCCGCTCGATCCGCTTCCCGAACAGCGTCAGCAGGGCCGGCAACAGGCTCACCGCGGCCAGCATCGTCACCAGCACGGTGAGCGTCACTCCGAGCGCGATGCCTTGTAGCGATCCGAGTCCGAGCGCAAGCAGGCCGAGCAAAGCGATCACCACAGTGCATCCGGCGAACATCACCGAACGCCCGGCAGTGTCCAGCGCCCGCGTCGAGGCGGTCAGCCGGTCGACACCGTCCTTCAGCAATTCATGCCGATAGCGGGAGAAGATCAGCAACGCATAGTCGATCCCGACACCGAGCCCGACCAGGATCATCACCGGCGCCGTGTAGCTCGGAACCGAGAAGAAGTGCGACGCCAGCACCAGCAGACCGAGCGTGCTGCCGACAGCGAAGACGGCCGTCAGCAACGGGAGAGTTGCCGCAAGCAACGATCCGAACAGCAGCACCAGAATCACCAGCGCAGCCAGCAGACCAGCACCCTCGGAGGCGCCACCCGCACTCTCCGACGCACTTCGGGCCAGATCACCGCCGGCCTCCACCTGCAGCCCAGGGCCGCCGATGTCTTGCGTCCGCTGGATGATCGTCCGCACATCCGCCCCCGGCATGTCCGCGGCCGCGACATCCAGACTGACAGTCGAGTACGCCGTACGTCCGTCCTGCGAGAGTGATCCGGGTGCAGTGAACGGGTCGGCCACCGAAGCCACGTGCGGCAGGTCACCCACCACGGCCAGCATCGAGGCGATCCGGGACTTTTCCGCAGCCAGGCCGCCATCTGCGCGCAGCACGAGCTGTACCGAGCCCGTCTCGCCCCGGGGCTGATGCTCGGTCAGGAGGTCGCCGACCCGCTGGGAATCGGTCCCCGGGAGCGAACCGCCGTTGTCGTAGCTCGCACCGATCACGGTCGATGCCGTCGTGATCGCGGCCAGCGCGATAACCCAGAGCACCAAGGCGATTCCGGCATGCCGCATCGACCAGCCGGACACCCGGTGTAGCAGTCCGGGGCGTTCACTCACCTTCCGCGGCGGGCGTCGTACAGGGGTGTCCACGGCCATTTCGGTCTCCTCATGTCTTCATAGGTAGATCGTCTACATGTCGCCTCTCGACATTAAGGCACGAATAGGTAGACTGTCTACATGGGGGCGGATGCGTTGCGTGGACACTTGGACCCGATGATCCTGGCGATCGTCCAGGCCGGGCCGCTGCACGGCTACGCGATCATGGAGGCGCTGCTGGAGCGCAGCGGCGGCGTGCTCGACCTGCCGACCGGGACCCTCTACCCCGCGCTACGCCGACTGGAGCAGGCCGGATACCTGGCCGGTGAATGGAGCACTGTCGACGGGCGCAAGCGCCGGACCTACAGGCTCACCGCAGAGGGGCAGCGGATGCTCGCCGCCGGCAAGGAAGAGTGGTTCACCTTCCGGACCGTCGTCGAAGGGGTTCTAGGAGGTGCGCGCCAGGCGTAGACAGCGGCCGGCCTGGACAGTGACGAAGAGCAGCGGCAGGATGACGAATCCCGCGACGACGCTCAGCGCCTGGACGTCGATCGGGTACGGGTTCAACGTCACCATGCAGATGCTGATCGCGCCGACAGCGACCGCGCTCACCAGCGCGAACTGCGCAGTCACTCGGCTGACGTGATGCCGCACGAGCGGGAAGCGCTGCCCCACACCGGTCGCGATGACCGCCAGAACCGCACCGGCGATCGACAGCATGCCGACGGTCTGAACCGCCCACTGCAGTACGTCGTTCAGTGCGCTCGGCCGATCCGGCGCATCATTCCAGCTCCAGACGCCGTCGAGCCAGACGATCGGCTGCGCGATCAGCGCCAGGAACAGCAACATCGCGGTCCGCCGGCTCTGACTGACCGCAAGCTCTGCGCGGTAGCCCGGAACCACGTCGGACAGCTCCCCGAAGTCGGCCACCGCCTCGCGCTCGGCCTGCTCACGATCCAACCCGTCGGCCTCGAACGCTTCGGTCGCGTCCGTCAGGTGGTCCCGCGCCTCGGCCAGCAGGTCCGCCCTGTGGCGCCGCGGACCTGCGAGCGATTGACGCAGTGCGGTCAGATACTCATCGACCGGCGTACTGGCGCTGCGCATAGCTATGAGTATGGGTGACACCGGCCCGGAACACACCCGGTATCTCCCTGAGTCTCCCCCGGTCAGAGGATGGCGGAGAGCAGGAGGGTCATCGCCAGACCCATCACGGAGATCACGGTCTCCATCAGCGACCAGGTCTTGATGGTCTCCCCGACTGTCATCCCGAAGTACTCCTTGACCAGCCAGAAGCCGGCGTCGTTCACGTGCGAGAAGAACAGCGAACCCGCACCGATCGCAAGCACGATCAGGGCCACCTGCGTCGTGTTCTCGCCGGCCGCCAGGGGCGCGACGATGCCCGCGGCGGTCACCGTGGCGACGGTCGCGGAACCTGTCGCGAGCCGGATCAGTACGGCGACGATCCAGCCGAGCAGGAGTGCCGAGAGGTTGGCCGCGATCGCGATCTTGGCGATCGCAGTCCCGGTGCCGCCGTCCACGAGCACCTGCTTGAATCCGCCACCGGCGCCGACGATCAGCATCACGCCTGAGATCGGGAGCAGGCTGGCGCCGATCTTGCGGCCCAACACGGGCACGGTGAAACCGATCGCCGTACCGAAGGTCACCATCGCCAGCAGGACCGCGAGCAGCAACGCCGTGACGGGATCACCGATGAACTGCAGCACCGGGTAGATCGCGTTCTTCGGGCTCATCCAGATATCCGACGCAGCCTTCAGCAACATCAGCACGACCGGCGCGAGCACGGTCACCAACGTCACGGCGAACGAGGGCGTCTTCTTCCGCTCACTGTCACCCGATGCGCCGGTCACCTCGAGCGCCGTACCGGCCGCGCCGATCGGCACCCACCGCGCCGCCAACCGCCCGAACAAGGGGCCCGCGACGATGACCGTCGGGATCGCGACCAGCAAGCCCAGCGCGAGCGTGATGCCGACGTTTCCACCCAGTACGCCGATCGCCGCCAGCGGACCGGGGTGCGGCGGCACGAAGCCGTGCAGCACCGACAAGCCCGCGAGGGCCGGGATACCCAACAACATGGCCCGCGCGCCAGAACGTCGTACCGCCAGAACCACCACCGGAATCAGCAGCACCAGCCCGATCTCGAAGAACATCGGGATCCCGATGATCGTCGCGACCAGCGCCATCTTCCACGGCAGACTCACGGTCCGCCCGCGCAGCAGCGTGTCCACGACCTGATCCGCGCCACCCGAGTCCGCGAGCAACTTGCCGACCATCGCACCGAGCGCGATCAGCACACCGACGTACCCGAGCACGCTGCCGACGCCGGCCTCGTACGACTTCGTCACCGCCCCGGCGCCGATCCCCGAAGCCAGTCCGACGAACAACGCACCGATCGTCAAGGCCAGGAACGCATGCAGCTTCACCGCGACGATCAAGGCAACGATGATCCCGATCCCCACCGCCGCCACGATCAGCACCCGCGTGTCATGCCCGTTCCACGACGCATGCACATCGCCGCCAGCCGCCAGTACCTCAGTCCCGAACACAGCACCGCCTCCAGACAGCCATGACGCACCGTGGTGTATCCACCACCAGCAGTCTTACACCACTCCGCGCCATGCGGGTCGGGTATGGGGGCGTGCACTCCCCGCAGGGGCCTTGAACAAGTTATGCCTTGTTCAAGGCCCTCAATTCCTGTCTCTCCTGCTCGATGTGTGGGTGGTCCGACGTTGCCGGGAATCGGGGTTTCGCGGGGTCATGGGGTGGCGGCCGCGGCCGGGCGGGAAGCTGGGATGGATGTGCCGGGTGCGTACACACCGACTGTTAGTACGCTCACCGGCCGCCCGTCCCAGAACCACTGTCACGCTGCTGCACGACCATGACGACTGCGCATCGACAGTCCGTCTGTACACCCGCGACCTCGACGGTGCTGCCGGTCGCGTCGCGGCGGCGGTTCCGGGCAGGACACATCGCTCCCCAAACCGCTTTGGGGAGGATCCAGGACGGATTACGGGGGTGGATCCACCCCAAACCTCCGCGCAAGAGGCGTGTGTTCCTTGGGTAAGCCCCAGGTACGCCTCTGCTACGCATGCCACCCTGGGGCATTGCCTTGCCGTCGCCCGGCCCGGTCCCGCTCAGGCTCCGGTGGTGGAGCCTGGGCGGATGATCATCAGGACGGTGACTGTTGCCCAGAGCAAGTTGAAGCAGCCGGTGAGCATGCCTAGGCGGGCGGTGGCTTTGGGGGAGACTTCTGCGGTGGTCAGCATGGTTCGCTGGGCGGGCAGGATCAGGAGGCCCAGTACGGCGGCAGCGAGCGCGGTGAGGATGATCGAGGCGATCAGCCAGGGACTGCCCAGGACGTGCATGACGTTGGCCAGCGTGAAGCCGAAGAGCGGGACGGCGATGCCGACGAGCGCGTAGACGTTGCAGATGCGGTGCAGGACGCGGACTTCTGTCGTCGCACCGCGGCGGGCTACTGCGGGGAACATGCTGGCGGCCACGGCCACCGGGCCGATCGCCAGGATGGCAGCCAGCACGTGGAGTGACAGCAGAACCTTGGTCACGGTGTCTCCGAGCGGTGGATGGGCCGGGCTTCAGCCCAACTGTAAGCCAAACTGATACCAGAGGTTCTGTCGGGGCGTGCCAGTAGGGTTCAGGTATGGCGGGTGCTGGTACACCGACGAGCGGATCCGTGGCGCTGATGATGGTGGCCGCGGGACGAGCGCTGAGCCGGCGAGTGGAGGACGTGCTCGCACCCCTGGGCCTCACCCTGCGTCACTACGGCGCGCTGGCGCACCTCTCCCGCCGCCCGGACCTGTCGTACTCCGACCTGGCCCGCCGCGCCGGCATCACTACTCAGAGCATGCATGCCACCGTCCGCGCCCTCGAAGAGGTCGGCGCCGTCACCCGAACCCTCCCCGGCCACGGCCACGCGGCGCGCCTAGAAGTCACCGAACAAGGCCGGCAACTGCTCGCCAAAGCGGGAGCAGCCGCCGAGCGGCTGGATCTGGAGCTGTTCAGCGACCTGACCGACCAAGAGCGTGATGCCTTACGCGTCGGCCTCCTGGCCCTCGTTCCCCGCCCCGACACCCGCTAAGCCGCAGCAAGTCCGGTTAGCGTCCGAAAACACGCCGACCACGTGCTGCGGCCGTTCGGACGTTAGCGCGATGAACGCCGGGCGCTCACTGACCGACGTGGGCGGCTGACCCCGGGGTGTGACCTGATGGATGGCTCAGGGCGTTGGTAAGGGTGTGACGGCGATGAGCTCCACTGAGGTCGACTTCGAGGCGTTTGCGCGGGCGAACACGCATCAGCTGTACCGGACTGCGTGGTTGCTGACGGCGGACTCGCATCATGCGGACGACCTGGTGCAGGAGACGCTCGGGAAGTTGTTCCGGGTGTGGGGACGGGTTCGGCGGGTGGAGAAACCGGCGGCTTATGCGCAGACCGTGCTGACTCGCACGTTCATCTCGCAACGACGGCGGCGGAGCTGGCACGAGCAGCCGACGGACGTCGTACCGGATCGGTCGGCTGATGGTGAGGATCACGAGCTGCGGCTGTTGCTCGTGCAGGCGCTGGCGGGATTACCGGCGTTGGATCGGGCGGTGCTCGTCCTGCGGTTCTTCGAAGATCGCAGCGTCGAACAGGTCGCGGCCGATCTCGGGAAGAGCGCCGGGGCGATCAAGAACCGGACGGCTCGGGCACTCGTCCGGGTCCGCGCGGTCCTCGGCGACGACACCTTCATCGCTCGGTGAGCACAGTGACGAGTCAGGAGAACGACCCCATGGACACATCCGACAACCAGCTGCCGCACCTGATGCGGCGCGCGACCGAGACGCTCGAGCCCGAGTATCCCGATCTGGTCGAGCGCGGGATGCAGCGCGGCGTCGTACTGCGGCGTCGCCGACGGGTACTGAGTGTCGCGGCCGGAGCGGCAGCGGTCGCGATGACAGTCGGCGGGATTGCCGTCGTACAGGCGAATGTCGGGCCGCGGGCCGAGCAGCCTCCGGTGGCCGGTTTCAGCGCACCGATACCGACGGCCGCAACCACGAAGCCGACTGATGAGGTGTGGGCGAAGCCCGTTCCGCCGCGGCCGGCCACGCCTGCCGAGACGCTGACGACGCTGCGGGGGCTGGTTCCGGGCAACCTCGAGACGTCCGGCGGGAAGACCTGGGGTGACGACTTCATCGGCGCCGGTCTGCTCGTCGATGACGGGCACGGGAAGTCCTGGCTGGAGCTGAGCGGCATCAACACGGTCAAGTACGACCCCAACTGCACCGACGTGCCGTCGACCCAGCACTGCAAGGTCCAGCCGGACGGCTCGTTCCTCCGGACGTACCAGATGAAGGACGGCTCGATCGTCTACAACTCCGTCGTCCTGGAGTACCCGGACCGCCGCAGCATGAGCCTGACCAGCACGAACACGCTCAGCCTGGACAAGGACGCGACTCCGACGCGCCCCGAACCGCCGCTGTCCCTCGACCAGCTCGTGGAGATGGCCTACAGCAAGAGCTGGGTCTTCCCGGCCGCCAACTACGGAAAGAACCTGAACCGATGATCCTTCGCAAGACCGCACTGGCCCTTGCATTGACCGGTGCCCTGATGGCACCGGCGCTGACCGCACAGGCCGCGCTGACCTGGACGATTACGCCGACCAAGTCGCAGCCGTCCACGCTGGACGACATCGACGCGAAGGGCGGCGAGACCTGGGCGGTCGGCACCGACCTGATCGACTCCTTCAGCGATACCCGTCCGCTGGCGTTCCGCTGGAACGGCACTCGCTGGGTCGAGACCCCGCAGCCGGTGCGCACGAACGCGACGCTCAACGCCGTGGCCGTGGCGAGCGCCAAGGAGGTCTGGGCGGTCGGCGAGGATCGCGCCGTACCGGAGAAGACCAAGCCGTTCGCAATGCGCTGGAACGGTACGGCGTGGAAGGTCGTCCCCGGACCGAAGACACCGACCGGGTCCTTCAGCGACGTCTCGATCGCGCCGGACGGGACGCCGTGGGCGTCGGGCTGGGCGGACGTCAACGGGAGCGAGCACGCCGTCGTCTACCGCTATGTGAAGGGCGCGTGGCAGCAGCTCACCACCGGCCTGGAGAACTCCATCAACGGCAACACCCTGACCGTGCTCTCCGCAACCAACGCTTGGCTCGGGCTGAACGGCGGGATGGCGCACTTCGACGGTAAGACCTGGAAGCTCGTCGACGAGGTACCGGCCGATGGTTCGCAGATCCCCACCGACCTGGTGGCGGCGGGCCCGAAGAACATCTGGGCCTCCGGCGTCGCGCACACCTCGAAGGGCGAGCGACCGCTGGTGCTGCATTACGACGGCACGACGTGGACGCAGCTCCCCACCCCGGCGAACTCGTCGCAGCTCTACGGCATCACCCTGTACGGCGGCCTGCCGATCGCGGTCGGTGAGAAGTTCGAAGAGTCCGACAGCACGATCACCGAGCACCCGCTCGTACTCGGCCTGAAGAACGGCGCCTTCGTCGAAACCACCAGCCCCGCCGCGAAGATCGGCACGCTGACAGGCGTCGCGGCAGTCGGCAACCGCCTCTGGACCGTGGGCATGCAGCGCCAGCCCGCCAGCGATCCGACCGCCCTGGCCGCGCACGCCGGCTAGTCGAGCGGTGAGCTTTGCCACAGCGGATCGACCGTGACGTCTGCTCGCCTCGGCTTGTCCTCCCGATGACAACCGAACTTCGAAAGGGACGACGATGAGCTTCGCGGACAAGGCCAAGAACGCAGCCGAGGACCTGGCCGGTAAGGCCAAGGAGGCCGTCGGCAAGGTGACCGGTGACGACAAGCTCGAGGCCGAGGGTCAGGTCGACCAGTCGACCGCCGACCTCAAGGGCGCGGGCGAGAAGGTCAAGGACGCCTTCAAGCACTGAGAACGATTCGAGCGAGGGGGCACCGGCAACGGTGTGCCCTCGCTCAACCTTCTCCAACTGCGACAGCTTCGGCCAGGTCAGGCCTGTTAGGCGTCGACGCTGAAGACGACGTCATGCAGACCGGAGGAGCCGTTCGGGCGTGGAGCGGCCAGGTCGGAGGTCTGTAGTTCGCCGGCGCCGTCGGTGGCGCGGACGGTCAGGCGGTGCATGCCGGGCGTCGCGTTCCAGCGGAAGGTCCATTGCCGCCAGGTGTCGATGGTGTTCTCGGCAGCGAGCTTGGCGGGCTGCCATTCGCCTTCATCGACGCGGACCTCCACCTTGCGGATACCGCGACGCTGCGCCCAGGCGACACCGGCCGCGACGACCGGGCCGGCCTTCAAGGTGGCGAAGCCCTTGGGGACCTCGATCCGCGAGGCGGTCTTGATCGGCGCCTCGACGGCCCAACCGCGATCGGTCCAATAGGCCTTGAAGTCCTGGAACCGGGTGACCTCGAAGTCCACGATCCATTTGGTGGCCGACACATAGCCATACAGGCCCGGGACGACCATGCGGACCGGGAAACCGTGCTCGAACGGCAGCGGTTCGCCGTTCATCGCGACCGCGAGGATCGCGTCCCGGCCATCGGTGAGCGCGGCCAACGGCGTACCGATCGTGAGGCCGTCGACGCTGGTCGACTTCACCGCGTCGGCTCCGGTTCGGACGCCGGCCTCGGACAGCAGGTCGGCGATCGGGACGCCGATCCAGCGGGCATTACCGACGTACGGGCCGCCGACCTCGTTCGAGACGCAGGTCAGGGTGATGTCGCGCTCGATCAAGCGGCGTTCCACCAGGTCAGCAAGGGAAAGGCGCAGTTCCTTGTCGACCATGCCGTGGATCCGCAGCTCCCACTTGTCGGGGTCGGTGCGCGGTACTTCGAGCAGGGTGTCGACGCGGTAGAACTTCGGGTTCGGCGTGACGAAGTTGCTGATCCCTGGTACGTCGACCTGCACACCAGCCGGTACGGCGGCCGCCGGGTCAGTGGGGACCGGGACCAGGAACTTGTCCCGGAGCGCGGCACCCGCGCGGACCGGGAGAACCTTCGTCGCCGTCCATCCGGCCGCACCGGCGACCGCCAGCGCGGAGACCGCGACGAGGAAACGGCGCCGGTCGAATCCGTCCGGCTGCTCCTTTTCCCGCGGCGTGGGCGACTCCAGCACCGGGTGAAAGGCGCGAGTTACCAGGAACATCCCCGCCACCGCGACGACGAGCGTCACGATCGACGGCAGCACCCGATCCACGACCCCGGAGGCGGCCGACCGGCTGAAGATCGCGAAGGCCAGACCAACCAGGCCCAGCCCGGCCGCGATACCGACGGCGATCACCTTCGAGCGCCGGCTTCCACGGCTCGCGATGAACCCGGCGATCCCCGCGACCACGGCCAGCACCACACAGATCCCGAGCCGCAGCAGCGGTCGGTCGTTGGTGCCCAGCTCGCGGACGGCCCAGTCCTTGACCGGCCCCGGCGACATGTCGATGACCTGCACCCCGACCGCGTCCACCGGCCACGGACCACCCGTCACGGCCGCGATCAGATAGCCGATCGCCAACGCCGCAGCCGCCGCCACAACCCCACCGACCGCGCCCGCGAACCGCCGTACTGCTCTCGTCGCCATAGTGCTGCTTCGGAGCCGAGCCGTCGGCGGATGGTTCAGCCGGCAGGAACCAGGTCCGTGATCGGAGCAGCATGCGCCTCGGCGTAGCCGGCCGCAGCCAGGCGATCCAGCGCCGCCTGCAGAACAGCGGTGTCTTCCAGGGTCCGGACCTCGGTGATCTTGCCCCAGCGCATCCGGATGAACTGGTTGACGACGTTCTGGTACCGCGTGCCGTCCGCCAGACCGCAGTCAACCGTGACCGCAGTGGCCACGCGGGTGTTCCAGGGCCATCCGGAGACCAGAACCTCGTCGACGGTGAAGCGGGTCTCGGGGAGTAGCCGGAAGGCTCGCTGCCACCAGCGGCGCAACGCCTCGTGGGTATGACGCTCGCCGGACAGCGCGTGGTCGCCGTAGAAGCGGTAGGTAAAGGTCGGGGCCATGCCCTGGACCATGGCCTCCCAGTTGCCCGCGGTGATCTCGGCGAACGCCTTACGGACCTGAGCTGCTACGAACCGGTGGTACATCGATCGCTCCTTCGGGTCGGCTTCCCCACCAACCTACGGATAGTGCGTTCAATAATGCAACTGACTAGGATGCAGGTCATGCGCAACACATCGTTCGCCGGATTCCACTGCTCCCTCGCGCAGTCGCTGGAGGTGATGGGCGACTGGTGGTCGCCGCTGATCCTGCGTGATCTCTACCTGGGACTGGACCGGTTCGAGCAACTGGTCACCGACCTGGGAATCTCGCGGAACCTGCTCACCAGCCGGCTCCAGGCGATGGTCGACGGCGGGCTGGTCACCCGGACGCCGTACCAGGAGAATCCGGTGCGGTACCGCTACGGGCTGACCGAGGCAGGCCGTGAACTGCTGCCGATCCTGATGGCACTGACCGCCTGGGGCGACCGGTGGGTGACGCCGGCCGGCGGCCCGCCCATCCAGTTCACCCACACGACGTGCGGTCACCGGACGACGCCGACCGTCGCATGCTCCGAGTGCGGCGAACCGCTCGACATCGAACACGTCACCCCCACACCCGGGCCTGGCGGTCGCACCGCTCCGGGCACCGCCCTGATCGCCACGGTGCTGGGCCACTAGGTCGCGTACGCCGTGGCCGCGAGCTCGACGAAGGTTCGAGGTCATGCAGGAGTTGGTCGCGTCGGCACCGAAGATCGTTGTCCCCGGCCACGGTTCCGTCGGCGACACGCGGCTGCTCGTTGACGTCCGCGACTACCTGACCGAGCTGCGCGACGAGACCTGGGTACGGCGGGATTCCGCCGTACCGGAGGAGACCATCGCGGCGGACGTGCGTTCGCTGATGATCGAGCGGCACCCGGACTGGCGGCTGCCCGAGTGGATCGAGCGAGGCGTCGGCTGCTTCTGTTCAGAGCACTAGATTGTTGCCGACGACAAGGTTCCGGACGCCCTTGGCTTCGACGAGGACACCGCCTTCGTAGGTGTTGTCCTCGATCCGAATGGTCTCGTGAACCGGTTCGTCCGTGACCGTGTTCTCGGGATGGATCAGGATGACGGGGTGGTTCGGGGACGGACGGCGGAAGACGTTGCGGCGGATGGTGAGGTCGTGCACAGGGCCGGATTCGTACCAGCTCGACGCATCGCCCGAGATAAAGATCGACGCCATGTCCAGACCGTCGAAGACGTTGTCCTCGATGACCGATCGGCCGCGCGTCGTCAACAGGATGCCGCGGGTCGGGATGTTGCGGAAAGTGTTGCCGGCGATCCGGACCGCCGGGGTGTAGGTGATGTTCTCAACCGCGAACGCATCCGGATCCGTGGCAACCTCAGCCGGAACGTCTCGGTCGCTGGTGATGCTCATGGTCGTCAGCGAGCGTGAGTCCCGGCCGGTCGGTCCGGTCACGGCGGTCACGACCGCTTGGCCGACCGCGCGGAGACTTGCTCGGTTGACGATCTCGAGCTCGTCGCCGAAGTGGAACTGCGGGAAGCCGGCGGTCTCGTTGTGCGCGTAGCGCAAGTGCAGCGTGCGGCCGTCGACCGCGGTGACCGGGAGGTAGGTGCCGTGGATGTTGATCGCGTCGTCGTGCGCCCCGTCGAAGGTGTTCCCGACGATCGTGATCGTCCCCTTCACGCCGGACATCTGCACGAAGTCCGCGAACGCCGCCGCGATCCGGCCGGTCGACCGGTCGGCGACGAACTCGTTGCCCTCGACCACAATGTCCTCGCTGAACTGGCCGAGGATGCCGAACCCGTGCAGGTAGCGCGCCTTCAGATTGGTGACCGCGACACTCTTCGACTGCCAGATGAATCCGGCTGCGGTATCGCGCGTGACCTCGCGCAATGAATAGACCATTCCGAGCCCGTCCGGCGTCGTCTCGTCGCGGTAGTCGATCCGCAACCGCCGCTCGCCGAGATCGGTGACCGACACGAGGTTCTCGAACAACCACGCCGGCCGTCGGCTCGCCAGGCCCGCGACGGGGTCGAACACCTGCTGCCCGACCCCGAGCACGTCGGTCGAGTGCCGCCAGTACGGCGTACCGTCGTACGGGCTGGGGTCCGTCATGAAGGAGAGTTGGCCGCTCTCGACGACGTACGGGCTGCCGGCGGGGACGGTCACGACGCGGTAGCCCGGGCCGGTCTCGATGACGGTCAGATCGACGATGCGCGGGGCCACTTGGTCGAACTCGAAGTTCGTGATGGTCACTCGGCTGGACCCGATGACCGCGAAAAGTCCGAGTTGGCCGTGCAGTTCGAAACGCGAGCCTTGGCCGTCGATCGTGAGGTCGTCGATGCCCTCGACGTACAGGGCGAATCGCTTGTCCCGGAAGGCCGGATCGGCGCCGACCGTGTTCGAGAGGTACAGCTCATGCGGGACCGCCCGGTCTGGATAGAACCGATACGTGCCGGTGGGGAAGACCACTTGGCGGGGACCCGGAAGGTTGCCTGCGGCCTCGATCGCCGCGGCCACGGCCGCCGTACTGTCGGCGATCCCTGAGCGGTCCGCCCCGAACTCCGTCACGTCAAGCACGCTTGATCGTACATCATATAGGAAATGTCGTGACAGGAAGCGGACAGGACTCCGGGGAGCTCAGCGGGGTGCGGGACGGTGGCCGTCCCTGCGGCCAACGCCCCCCGAACCGCGAAGGAATCCGATGAAGAGACGACAGGTGGCCGGCGTGGCAATCGCCGGCCTGATGGTTCTTGGCCTCCCGCCCACCTTGGCCGGTCCAGCGGACGCCGCCGGCCGGACGTTGACGGTCGGGAAGTCGGGAGCGCAGTACAGCACGATCCAGGCAGCGGCCGACGCGTCGCAGCCCGGGGACACGATCCTGATCTCGGCCGGTACGTACCAGGAGGCGCTGAAGCCGAAGAGTGGCGCGTCCGGGCAGGAGATCGTGTACCAGGCCGCGCCCGGAGCCCGCGTCGTACTGGACGGCAACAAGACGCTGAAGTCCGGGAATGGTCTGCTCAACCTCGACGGGAAGTCGTGGCTGAAGTTCGACGGGATCGTGGTGACGAAGTCGCCGACGCACGGTGTCTACGGCAACGAGTCCAGCCACATCACCTTCACCAAGTGCGAGGTGTCGTCGTCGTCCAACGGTGGCCTGGTGCTGCTCAACGGCAGTGACTTCGTCGTCGACGGGTGCGACATCCACAACAACAACGACAAGGGCACCAGCGCGTCCAACGAGGCGCTGTCGATCGGGTACAGCACCCGGTTCGAGATCCGGAACAGCCATGTGCACGACAACGGCGAAGAGGGCATCGACGTCAAGTACAGCGACAACGCCTTCGGGGTGATCCGGAACAACGTCGTGAACGACAACCGCGGGCCGAACATCTACGTCGACTCGTCATCCGGTGTCGAGGTCAACGGCAACACGTCGTACGGGGCCAAGGAGTCGACCAAGGCCGGGATCGCGGTCGCCGTCGAGACCCTGTCGTCGTCCAAGAAGGCGCAGAACATCAAGATCCTGAACAACGTCTCCTACCGGAACGCCGGTGGCGGTATCTCGTTCTGGAAGGAGAGCAGCGGGACGATCTGGGCGATCTCGATCATCAACAACACGATCGCGAACAACCCCAAGCCGGGGATCGTCGGAGCGTCGGAGGTGAGTGGGTCCGGGAACGTCGTCCGGAACACGATCTTCGCCGGCAATGCGACCGGGATCGGCGGACCGTTCACGTCAGACCACAACCTGACCAGCGACACGGGATTCGTTGACCCAGGCAACGGTGACTACCACCTGCGCGAAGGCTCGTCCGCGATCGACGCCGGCAGCGCGAGCGGCGCCCCGGCCGCCGACCGCGACGGCGTCGTACGGCCGCAGGGCAACGGGTACGACATCGGCGCCTACGAAGGCGCCGGCGACGGCGGCCCGACCGACCCGCCGACCGACCCGCCTGGTGATTGGGACCCGCGGCAGCCCGGCCCGTCCGACCTCTACACCGCGACCGACGGTTCGGTGAGCTACTTCCGTACGGCGATCGGCGCGAACCCGCGGCTGGACTCGGACTCGGCCGCGATCGTGAACAGCATGGGTAGCAACACTCCGCGCCTGAACGGCCCGGAGTGGCAGATCACCATGTACACCGCGAGCAACTCCGACCCGCTCTACCACCCGGAGTTCAACCAGAACTGGGGTTGCTCGGTCGGCGACGGCATCCACATCCCCGACTACGCCACCCGTGAACTTCCCGGCGACGGCGATGCGTGGGTCGTCGTCTACAACAAGGACGACAAGACCGTGAAGTCGATCTGGGGCGCCAGCAAGAACGACGGCAGCTGGAACGGCGAGTGCGGCGGCACCTGGCCGGCCGCCAGCGGCGGCGGTACCGAGTCGAAGACGGCCGGCGTCGGTAACGGCGCCGAAGTACAGGCAGGCGCCGGCTTCATCCTGAACAGCGAGATCGCCACCGGAAAGATCGAGCACGCGCTCGCCTTCACCTCCCGCACGACCTGCGGCAACTTCCGCAAGCCGGCCGGCAAGTCCGACGGCAGCACCGGCGGCGCCTCCTGTGTCCCCATGGGCGCCCGCCTCCAACTCGACCCCTCCGTCAACTGCGCCGGCCTGTCCGGAGCCTCAGCCGGCGAGAAGATGATCTGCGTCGCCCTGCAGCAGTACGGCGGCTACGTCCTCGACAGCGGTGGCCCCGGCCCGATCAGCGGCATCGGCATCGCCGGCGACGACCTCACCGACCCCAACCGAGCCCCCTGGCAAACGCCCGGCAACGGCATGCGGTCCGGCGGCATCCTCAACAAAGTCGGCCTAGACGGCACCACCGGCTCCCTCAGCCACATCCCCTGGACCAAACTCCGAGTCCTAGCCACCTGGAACGGCCAGTAGAAACCTAGTAGTCGGCGGCGACACCCGCAGCCCATACTCAAGGCTCAACAGAGCCGAGAGAACAGGTGGGCGGGGTGTCGCGGTCTGTTAGCAGCCCGTCTCGCGTTGACGTCCGAAAGAACCACGGGCGTGGTCTGCGTGGGCGTGGTCTGCGGATCTTCGGACGCTGACTGTGGTGGGCGCGGTTGGGTCGGGTTTGTGGAGTGCTGCTTTGGCTGGTGGCTGGTGCGCTATGGCTCCCCGAACCGGTTTGGGGAGAGTTTGCGCGGCCCGGAACGGGATGTGGGGAGGATTTGCCCCCCGAATCGGTCCCATATCCTCCCCACACTGGTGGGACGCCGACCCGAATCCTCGGGAACCGGTGGGGGGAGGCGGCCTCTGGGCGGGGTCGGTGGCTGGGGAGTTCTCCTTGTCGTTGCCGGGGTGTAGCGCTGCCCAACGCCCCCGGGCGCGGCTTACGTCCGAAGGCACGCCATACCAGGTGTGGAGGTCCTTCGGACGTCAGCTCGGCGGCAGGCCGGTTGACACCAACCCTGACCCACTAACTCACCGGCATTGGGGTTACCCCATGAGGTGGTGGGTTTTGGGCTCTCATGCGGGTGTATAACCCACAAGCTCACTGGTGAACCCACCAGATGCCGCCCACCCAACCCCGTTGACGGGCCGGCCCACGACGTTGGCGGTGGGCCACCCGCACGCGGCTAGCCCACCCGCAACGGGATGGGTCAACCCATCAAATGGGGAGCACCGGGGGTCCGAAAACGCACCGACCCTTCGGACGTTACGAGGGCACGCGCCAATGTCCGAACGATCGGAGAGCCCGTCTCCGGTCCTTCGGACGTTACAACGATCACCACGCTAACGTCCGAACGATCGGAGGGCCCGCCTCCGGTCCTTCGGACGTTACGAGGGGCGCGCGCTGGTGGCGGTTGGAGGGGCAGACCGGCCGGGGTTGGGGCGGGACCCCGGCCGGTCTGCTGGGCGGGTGGATCAGGGGGTGAGGGTGGGGCGGTAGATGGCCGGGGTTTGGGTGAGGTTTTCGGCCAGCTGCTCACGGAGGCGGTTGGTGGCGAAGGCGCCTACTACGTTCATCTGGGCGTCTCGGTAGTGGCGTTCCACCTCATGGCCTTGGGTGACCCCAGCGGCGCCGTGGATCTGTACGGCGCGCTGGGTGACCTCGACGGCCATCTCGGTGGCGTAGACCTTGAGCATGCCGATCAGTTCTTTGGCCGAGTGGCCGGCTACGCGTTCGGTGGCGGCCCGGAGGGCCAGGACGCGGGCGGCGTCGAGTTGGGCGCGGGATTCGGCCAGCTGGGCTTGGACGCCTTCCATGTGGCCTAGTGCGCGGCCGAAGGAGACGCGTTCCCGCGCGTGCCGGACCGAGGCGGCCAGGGCGGACTCGCCCGTGGCGATAGCGGCGACGGAGACGAGGAGCCAGCCCCAGGTCATGCCTTCGGCGAGTTCGGTGAAGGGGACGGGGATGACGTTGGCCTCGTCGACGTGGGCGTCGGTGTAGACGATGCCGCCCCAGGGCATGCCGCGCAGCCCCATGTGTGGGATGTCGTAGCGGCGGACACTGGGCTGGTCGAGCTCGACGAACGCCAGGCACCACTCAGGACCGTCGTCGCCCTCAACGCGTTCACGGCGGGCGAGGGTGACCGCGATGTCGGCGCGGGGTGCGTTGGTGATGCGGGACTTCTCGCCGCTGATCGTGAACCCGTCGCCCGTACGGCGTACCAGGGTCTGATAGGTGGACGCGTCACTCCCGGCCGCGGTCTCGACAATCGCGAACGCAGCAAGGCGTTCACCGGTGACGAGCGACCGAACCAGGTCGTGGTGCTTCTCATTCCCGTAGGTCCGCAGCAGGTTGCCGCACAACAGGGCCGAGACGGTAGCCGTCCAATAAGTACCGGAGCAGGCACGAGCGAGCGCCTCCATCGCCGCGAGCTGAGCAGCGGCATCCCCGCCGGTACCGCCGAGCGAAGGGGGATGGAAGACGCCGAAGTAGCCGCTGGCAACGAGTTCCTGCCAGTTCTCGACGGGGATCGAGCCGGTGGCGTCGACCTGGGCGGCGCGGGCGGCGATCCCCGCGAAGGATGTGGTGGTCATGAGGTCCTCACGGTCAGCCGAGGTTGAGGAGGGCGGCGGCGATGGTGGGGCGCAGGAGCTCGGCCCCGCTGGAGACGAAGAAGCGGGCGTCGCGATGGGCGCGGTCGACCAGCTGCCCTTCGTCAGGACCGGCGGGACCGGCGAGGTCGGCAGCTGCTTCAGTGACAGCCCGTACGGCGCTTGTGGTGAAGAGCCGGGCAGCGGCGGCGTCCTCATAAACCCTGGCGGTGGGCTCGTCGAGGCCCGCAGCGACCTGCGCGAGCAGACCGCCGACGAGTTCGTTCTGAATGGCCAGATCAGCCAGCGTGAACCGAGCCGACTGCGAATGCCCAAGCGGAGCACCGAAAACCTCCCGAGTGCGAACTGCCTCCAGTGCGTCGCTCTCCAGAGCACGCAGAACCCCCAGCCACGCAGCGCTGACAAAAACCCAATCCAGTACGGCGAGCAGCGGCTCAACCTCCGTCGCCGCAGAACCCACCCCACCCAGTACGGCGGACGCCGGCACCTGGCAGTCCTCCAGAACGACTCGTCCCCACGGGCAAGTGCGAAGCGCGGCCGGCGTCGTCTCGTCAACCCGCAGACCAGGTGTATCAGCGTCAACCAGGAAGGCGGTCCGGGATCCGGTGCTGTGCTCGGCGATCACCAGGAAGTGATGCGCTTTAGGGCCTAGGGCAACCAAATCCACCGAACCGGACAGCAACCACTCATCAGCCGCCGCCCGAACCTTCACCTCACCCCCAAGCAGTGACAACCCACCGATCCACTCACCAGCAGCAATCGGCGGCAGGTAACGCTCGCGCTGCGCAGCGGTCCCGAACACCCGCAGCGGCACCGTCACCAGAACCGCGTGCGTAGCAACAGCAAGAGCGAGCCCAGGATCCTGCGAGCCCTCCCCCAACGCCGTCAGCAACGCACACGTCTGTACGGCGGTCATCCCGCCGCCGAAGGTGCCCGGAACCGTCAGGGCCTTGAACAGGGTCTCGTCCCATTCGCGGTGCACGTCACGGGCGGCAACGGTCGGGCGAGCGAGATGGCCGGCCAACTGCCGGACCTGCTCGATCACCACCCCGGCATCATCACCGCCGGCCCCAGGGAATTTCGGAAACACAATGCATCCCTTTCCCTTCACAATGGATTTCGAAAAACCGTATCCGCGATTCCCCAGCAGACCCGGAACCATCACAGAAAACCACCGGTCGGCAGATTTCGACACGTACTCTCGCGCGGGCTCACAACGCTCCACAATCCTTGACACAGACCTCCTTGCCCCGTCTGGTCCGGCGCCCGCAAGGTTGTGAACAGCTCGCGAAGCCGCCCCGCTCTCCACAGCCGAGGCTGCCCCGCGACCACCGCCCACCAGCAGCCGAAGGACCGAGGGAGCACACACGCAATGGAACCAGCAGTCAATTCCGACGACGGGCAGGAAATCCGGCCCCGCTTGTCCGACGCCACCTTGCGGGATTCCGCACATATGGCCGGTGTCGAATTCGGGCCGCAGGACGCCGCCGTCATCGCCGATCTCCTGGTGAAGACCGGGATCGAGCTCGTCGAGGTCGGCATGATCTCGGGCCCGAACAGCAAGGACGCGGACCTGATCGAGGCCACCCACGAGGCGATCGGCCCGGAGCGCAGCATGTCGCTCGTGGTGGTCCGGGACCGCCAGCAGGTCGCCACCGCGCTGGACGAGGCGCAGCGACTCGGCGTCCACCACATCATGTACTCGATCCCGACCTCGGAGCAGCACGCCAAGCTCAAGCTCGGATCGCCCAGCCCGCGCTTCCTCGAGGCGCTGGCGAAGTCCGCCATCACGCAGGCCAAGGACCGTGGTTTCCACGTCACGTTCAGCGGTGAGGACGGCGCCCGGACGCCGAAGGAGCGCCTGGTTCCCTACGTGACCGCGGGATTCGCGGTCGGCGCCGACCGGTTCCGGGTGGCCGAGACCGTCGCCTACCTGTCGCCGTGGCAGATGCAGGACCAGATCGCCAGCCTGACCGAGATCGACGGCGCGGAGATCGAGATCCACTCCCACAACATGCTGGGGATGGCCGTGGCGAACTCGCTCGCCGCGGTCCGCGCCGGTGCCCAGTGGATCTCCGCGACCGTCGGCGGGATCGGCGAGCGGGGCGGCAACGCGCCCCTGGCCGAGCTGCTGATGGCGCTCCGCATCGTGCACGGCGA